>CAZBZV010000046.1:0-32655 GCA_964496505.1 uncultured Ignavibacteria bacterium
TGCTGACATTGCTTCTGGCCCGGCAGAAATTACCACTTGACAGTTTCTAAGGGTCGGCTTTATTAGGACGAATATGAGAATCGCCAAACTGATTATATTATTTATACTTACGGTTCTGCTTCCGCTTTCTGCGGGTGAATTGTCCTTCGAGGTGATCCCCTCCAGCCAGCATCTAAAAGTAGGCGATACCCTGACGATTACTATGAAAGTCACGGTTTACGGGATGCCGGAGCAATATCAGGTGGAGCCGTTGTCGAAGCTGGAACTGCCCGGATTTACCACAGTCTCGACCTCCCCCCGTCATAGGAGGGGCATCGAAGAGGGCCAGACTTTTGAGGAAAGAATTACGACTTTCAAAATGGTTGCCGAGGAAGCAGGTGAATATACGATCCCATCTTTCGAGATACCGTATAAGCCGGTCGGTCAGACCGAAGATAAATATCTGACATCCCAGGAGCTGGTAATCGATGTTCGACCCTCACCGCAGGGAATTGCCAAATCCAATGCGGTTTACATAATTGGAATTTTTGTGTTGGTGGTACTGATTTCGGTGGGGGGTTTTTACCTCTGGCTCAGGAGGACAAGATCGAAGCAGTTCAAGGAGGAGGAAGAGCAGAATATCGAGGTTAAATTCAAAAGCTGGGCAGAGGAGATGAAGAAACTGCTGGCTTCGGGTAAGACGGACACATTCACACAGCAGGCTTTCAATTATGTCAACGAATTTATCGAAGACAATTATCGCCTTGGATTGAAGGGTAAGAAGTTCGATAAGCGTATGATGATGGTTTATGATAAAGGCGTGAACCTGCGCCTGATCGAGCTTTTGAAGATTACTCATGATAACCTCGAGGAATACAAGTTCGGCGGCATTACCCATAATACAGCCGAATTGAGCCAGCTTCTCGAAGAACTGAAGAACATAAATCAATATATAGATAAAGCCAAAACGCAAAGCGAATCGGGAGATAGAGTATGAACCAGGATATTAAAGAGATTCAGGCTGAGGTTGAAGAGAAGTCGAAATTTCTGCAGAATTTGACGGATGAAATCCGCAAGATTATAGTCGGACAAAATTACCTGATCGACCGCCTTCTGGTGGGACTTCTGGCGGACGGGCATATCCTAATCGAAGGTGTACCTGGTCTGGCTAAAACCCTTTCGATCAAGACCCTTTCAGATTGTATTCAGGCCAGTTTCCAGAGATTGCAGTTTACGCCCGATCTGCTCCCGGCGGATTTGATAGGCACGATGGTATTCTCACCGCAGGAAGGCAAATTCTTTCCCAAGAAAGGCCCCATCTTCGCTAACTTGATTCTTGCCGATGAGATTAACCGCGCTCCCGCCAAAGTGCAGTCGGCACTTCTTGAGGCGATGCAGGAACGTCAGGTCACTATCGGCGACACGACTTATCCGCTGGATAAGCCGTTTATGGTGCTGGCGACGCAGAATCCGATCGAGCAAGAGGGGACTTATCCATTACCCGAGGCGCAGGTGGACAGGTTCATGTTGAAGATTAAGATCACCTATCCGCGGCGTGAGGAAGAATTGCAGATTATGGATCGCATGACGGTGGGGCAGGCATTTGATATATTGAAGGTGACCTCTCCCGAGGAAATTATGAATGCCCGCAAGGTGATTAGCAATATATATGTTGATGAAAAGGTCAAGGAGTATATCGTAAGTATCGTCATGGCAACGCGCGATCCGGAGTCATTCGGGCTTGATCTCTCCCAGTATATATCCTACGGCGCCTCGCCGCGTGCCAGTATTTATCTTAACCTGGCCTCAAAAGCTCATGCTTTCCTGAGGGGCAGGGGATATATCACTCCCGAGGATGTTAAGCAGATCGGCATGGATGTGCTCAGGCATCGTGTGATCCTGACTTACGAGGCCGAAGCCGAGGAGCTGAGCTCAGAGGATATAATCCAGAAGATCTTTGACGAAGTTGAGGTGCCGTAGTATGGCGGTGGTACCATCTGAAATAATCAAAAAAGTACGCATGATCGAAATCCGGACCCGGCGTCTGGTTAACGATCTGTTTTCAGGCGAGTACCATTCGATTTTCAAGGGGCGGGGGATGGAGTTCGATGAGGTGCGCGAATACCAGGTCGGCGATGATGTTCGTCAGATCGACTGGAACGTTACCGCCCGCACCGGCACGCCCTTTATCAAGAAATTTACCGAGGAACGCGAGCTGTCGGTGGTCTTCCTTATCGATGCCTCAGGCTCTCAGCATTTCGGCAGCGGGCGCCTTTTAAAAAGCGAGCTGGCTGCGGAACTTACCGCGCTTCTTTCACTGGCGGCTATTAAAAACAACGATAAAGTGGGTATGATTATCTTCACCGATAAGATAGAGAAATTCGTGCCGCCCAATAAGGGACGCAAGCATGTCCTCAGGCTGATTCGTGAAGTGCTTTATTTCGAGCCGGAGGGAAAGCAGACGAATATTTCCAATGCGCTGGAATATTTCCTGAATGTTATCAAGCGGCGTTCGGTAGTGTTTTTGATTTCCGATTTTTATTCATCCGGTTTTGAACGCGAGCTTCTTCTGGCCGGACGTAAGCATGATCTTGTGGCGATTCGCCTGACCGATCCGCGCGAGATGGAGATTCCGCCTGTCGGATTGGTCTACATGGAGGATGCCGAGAGCGGCAGGCCGCTCTGGCTGGATACGCATGATCCCGAATTCCGAAGGAACTTCACTGAAAACCGTGAAGAGGAGCTGAAACAGATCGAGCGAATGTTCAAGCAGAACAATGTCGATTTTATCGATCTCGACACATCGGCATCATATATAGAACCGTTGATTAAATTCTTCAAGATGAGGGAAAAGAGGATTCATTGAACACGGTTGAAACCGGCGCGGAAATCAGACGATCGATAAACCGCTATTTTTTCTGGGGGATTTTATTGCTGACTCTTATTGTCGGCCTGGCCATGATTTTTCTTCGGATTATTGACGGTGACGAGGGCTTTTACCTTTCGGCCGCAACTTCGCTGGCGCAGGGCGCACAACCGTATATCGATTTTTTCTTTCCACAGATGCCGGGCGTTCCGATTTTTCTGGCGCCGTTTACCGGACATGGCTGGACGACGCTGTTTCTTGCCCGGGCATTCGGTTTTATCTGCCATCTGATCCTGGCCCTCCTTATATACAATTTTTCCAAAAGCATCTTCAATAACCGCATATTGAATTTAAGCCTTCTGTTTTTGGCCGCTCTTTCCGGACCGCTTCTGAACTGGAACAGCCTGGCCAAACCGTACCCCATGAGCAATCTGTTCTTTTTTGCCTCATTTGTGGTGCTGACTCTTTCGATCAAGCAGCGCAAGATAAATTATCTGATGATATTTCTGACGTTTGCCTTTCTGGCGCTGGCGATTAATATTCGGGCGATTTTTCTGGTATTCGCACCTTTATATTTTTTTCTTTTGTATTTTTACTTCCGCAGTATCAAAGAGGTGCGCTTTCCGTATTATCTCCTGGCAGTTTTTCTGGGTTTGGTGCTTCCATCTTTATATGCCATCCGGCTGATGTTTATCGCACCCGACATTTTTCTTTTTAACAATTTTGGATTCCATCTACTGCGGGCCGAGGATGTGGCTCTCGGGAAAATTCTACTCCTGAAACTGGCGGTTTTGGGGAAGCTTCTGATCCAGCCCCATTATTTGATTCCGGTCGTGATGGCATTCTGGTCGCTGTTTATAGTCAATTCGCGCAGTCATAGACACGATTACAATGCCTGGCACAGGATGGTATTTCAACTGGCGATGGTTATCTCCGCCTTTATCTTCGTGGTCTATATGATACCTCATCCGGTGCATGTGCAGTATTTCAATCAGACTCTGCCGTTTCTGGTTATAGCCTCGATACCTGCCCTGAAGGTGATTCTGGAAAAATCAGCCTCGGTCAAGGCGCTTCTGGCGGCGGTATATCTTTTGGGTATAGTGATATATCCGGCCCTGTATATACTCGATATTCAGGATAAATACATCGACTATAGAATCCCTGAAGCCAAAAAGGTAACCGAGGCGATCCGGCATAACTCATCACCCGACGACCTGGTGCTGTCGGAATGGGTGGCGTATAATGTTCTCTCGCAAAGAGATCAGCTTGCCGGTGGCGAATTTGTTGGGCATGAATACATATTCTCATCTCCAATAGTCCCCCACAGCAAATACAATCTGCTTTCGAACGAAAAGATCAACGAGCTGCTGCGTCAGGAAGTGCCTGGACTTGTGGTAATAAAATATTCTCCGATTGAAACCTGGAAGACTGAACTGGATAAAAACTACAAGATAATGGTAAAAATAAATAACGTCTTTATTTATGAGCGCAAGAATGCGGTTGAAGAAAATTAAATTATGAGAAAGCTTGTCTGGACATCTCTAATATTTTTATTACTGCTAAATGCGTCTGCATTTTCCGCGGATATTGCAGTGGAATCGTCTCTGGACCGGAATAAAGCCTATATCGGAGACAGGATCGGTTTTTCGCTGAAAGTTGAAGCCGACAGTGCGATAAGAGTTGATTCCCTGCAGATTCCCGAGGAGCTGGGCGAGTTCGAGATTAAAAACTGGCTTCTGGAAAATGAGCGAATTCAAGATGGTACCCGGTTTATGGAGTATTCGGGAGTCCTGACAGTTTTCGAAACCGGCAAGATTACGATTCCGCCTCTACCGGTTGTCTATCATCCCTCGGAAGATCTGACAGATACGATCTATACTGATTCGATGAATGTCTTCATTATGAGTCTGGTGCTGGATGATTCCGCGGCGGATATCAGAGACCTGAAAGGTGTCAAGAGCCTGGGGCAAAACCGCGCCTTTATAATAGCCATAATCGTAATTCTGCTTTTGATAGCAGCCGCATTGATGTGGTATTTCTTCAGGAAGAAACCGGAGATCGAGGCTCAGAAATCCGAGCCGTTAAAGCCGCCATGGGATGAGGCGCTGGAAAGGCTTTCCGATTTAAGAGGCAATAACCTCGGACCGAAAACTTATTACATAGAATTGTCGGATATCATAAGACGGTATGTGGAAAGGCGTTTCGGTTTTTCAGCGACGGATATGACGACTTACGAGATCAAGCAGGAAATTCCCCGGCTGAATATAGAAGACAATCTTGATAGTAAACTTCGGGAGCTTCTGGATAATTCCGATCTGGTGAAGTTCGCCAAATTCGTTCCGGATGATAGCTTCAGGGATGATGATTTCCAGAGGGCCTGGGTGTTCGTGAACGAAACCAAACCGGGCACTCCGATTGCCGAGGAGGTGAGCTCATGAGCTTTGAACTGGGCACACCCTCGTATCTGTATCTACTGATTTTGATTCCGATTCTGTTCTGGTACAGATATCTTCGCAGGAAAAAAGTTCATGCTCCGGTGGTTTATTCGGATACCGGCTTGGTCAGGCGGGTAAAACATCGCGGCGGATTATGGCCGCGCTATATATCGCCGATACTCAAGAGCCTGGCACTGATTGCGATAGTATTTGCCCTGGCACGTCCCCGTTTCGCGCGGACATTCGAGGAGGTCAAGACAGAGGGAATTGATATCGTGCTTACTCTCGATATTTCGGGAAGTATGAAGGCCGAGGATTTCAAGCCGCAGAACAGGCTATATGTGGCCAAAGAGGTGATCAAGGAATTCGTGCAGGAAAGAACCGAGGACCGTCTCGGGCTGGTGGTGTTTGCGGCGCAAGCCTTTACTCAGTGCCCGCTGACGCTGGATCATAATGTGCTGATTAATTTTCTTGATAATGTGACCTTTGGAATGGTTGAGGATGGCACCGCTATCGGCACAGCCATTGCCAATAGCTGCAATCGGCTCAAGGATTCGCCTTCTAAGAGCAAGGTGATTGTGCTCTTAACTGATGGAGTGAATAATCGCGGTAAGATAGATCCGCTGACTGCTGCCGATATCGCGGCATCATTGGCAATAAAAATATATACTATCGGAATCGGCAAGCCGGGCAATGCGCCGTTTCCTGTTGATGATCCGTTAATGGGCCGTATTTACAAATATATACCGAATGCTCTGGATGAGGATGTTCTGACCAGGGTGGCAGAGACGACAGGCGGAATTTACTTCCGGGCTGAAACCGGCGAGAAGCTGAGTGAGGTATATAAGGAGATTTCTGCTCTCGAGACAACCGAAATCAAGACGCGTGGTTATATACAATACAGGGAATTGTTTACGCCGTTTCTTTTGACCGGACTGGGATTTGTGCTGGTCGAGACAGTGCTGGGACGAACCCGTTTCCGCAAGATTCCATAGAATGAAACGGCAGACTGTGGTGTTTGTAAAACTACTGTAGTATTTATAGAATATGAAATTTTTTCAGCCCGAATACTGGTTTTTGTTAATTGTCGTGCCGCTTCTTGCGCTCTTTTTCCTGTGGTCGTGGCAGAAGCGCAAGCGTGACCGGGATATTTTCCTGCGCGGTATGCCTCTCGAGAACCTGGGGGTGAATTTCGCTTCGGGCAAGGTTGCAGCAAAGGCGGCATTTCTGCTCTTGGCATTCGCCTTTGCAGTAGTAGCGCTGGCTCGTCCGCAATGGGGAGCATATCAGGAGTTGGTGAAACGCGAGGGGCTTGATGTTATGGTTGTGCTGGATGTCTCGCGTTCGATGGATGTGGAAGATGAATCACTGGGCGGGCTGTCGCGTCTGGATAAAGCCAAGCTGGAAATCAGCCGTCTGCGCAAACGCCTTCCCGGCGACCGTCTGGGATTAGCGCTTTTTGACCGGGATGCTTTCATATACTGCCCGCTGACGCTCGACCATTCCGCTTTCGATATGTATCTGGATGTGGTCAAGGCCGACTTGATGCCGGCTGAGGGGCAGGGGACTCGGCTGTCGCGTGCTGTTCAGACGGCTTTGAATGGTTTCGATCCGGAGTCGAAACAATCGAAGATTATAGTAGTATTTTCAGATGGAGAGACATTTGACGATAATCTCGATGAGGCTCTGGATAAGGCCAAAGGCATGGATGTCAAGATTTATACCGTTGGAGTGGGCAGTACAAAAGGCGGCCTTATTCCGATTAAGAACAAGGCCGGTAATGTTGTCGATTATGTTAAGGATGAGTCCGGCGCCGATGCGCTCTCCAAGCTTAATCCGAGAGCTCTGGAGGTTATGGCCTCGGAAACGGACGGCAATTTCTACCTGGCATCGTCCGGAGGACGAGTGCTCAGGAGTCTGGTTGAGGATATAACGGGCTTTGAAAAGGCCGAACTTGAGGGGAAGCTGATTACGCAATATGAGGATCGCTTCCAGATACCTCTTTTGATATCTTTGTTGTTTTTTGTGCTTGAATTCGTATTATCCGATGTCAAAGGTACTCCATTGAGGGTGTTTGTGCGATGAGAATAATTATATTTTTCATAACAGTTTTGCTGATAATGTCCGCGAGTCTTTCCGCGGATGACGCGAAGTCGCTGAACGACAGAGGAGTTCAGGCCTATCACCGGCAAAACTACGATTCATCTATGCATTATTTCCGGGAGGCCCAGAATATCGAGCCCGAAAATAAAATCGTCGATTTCAATCTCGGCAACGCCCTGCACCAGCAGGGACAATACGAGGATGCTGTGAGAAATTATGAGCGTGCCATAACTCCGGAGGACAGCACGCTGGCGGCAGAGTCATACTACAATATAGGCAATACCCATTTCCGTTCCGGGCAGCTCGATAAGGCCATTCAATCTTATAAGAAGGCACTCGATTATAATCCGGAGGATGAGGACACTAAATATAATCTGGAATTGGCGCTAAAGGCCAAAAAGGAGCAACAGCAGCAGCAACAGCAGCAAAATCAGGATCAGCAAAAGGAAGATCAGGAAAAGAAGGACGACGAGCAGAAACAGGATCAGGAAAATCAGGATCAACAGAAGGATCAGGAACAAGAAGATCAGCAGAATCAGCAGGAGCAGGAAGACCAGCAGCAGAAAGAGGATGAACAACAGCAGCAGGATCAACAGGATCAGCAAAATCAGAATGAGCAGCAACCGCAGGACGAACAACAGAAAGAACAGGAACAGGAAAAGCAGGATCAAAGCGACCAGCAAAAGGACCAGCAGGATCAGCAGAATCCACAGGACCAACAGCAACCCTCCGAGCAGCGTCCCATGCAGCTCGATGAGGAACGTGCCCAGGCTCTTCTGGAGGGCCTGAACCAGGATGAAAAAGAGGTGCTAAAGCAGCTTATAAAGCAAAAGGTTGGGGTATCGTCATATAAGGGCAAAGACTGGTAAGAATTTATGCTTAAATTCAGGATATACAGCTTAATTATAATGTGTCTGGTGCCGGTGCTGGCTTTTCCCGCAGATGTACGCGCGGCCGAGGTCGAGGCCTCACTCAGTTCCGATGTGATCAGCATTGATGGTCAGGTTACGCTGTCAATTATCATAACGGGTGGGAAAGATGCCGGTGAACCGACGCTTCCGCCGATTGGTGGATTTAATGTCTATACAGCAGGCAAAACCTTCTCATCATCAACTGTCAACGGCGTGACCAGCACCTCGGTCAAGTATAAATATGTGCTTGTGCCGCAGAGAACCGGGAAGTTTCTGATCGGGCCGATAAAGGTCAAGGTTGACGGCAAGGAGTATTCCACCGAGCCGATGGCTATTACGGTCGAGAAGGGGACGCGGAGAGATGTGCCCTCACGTGCAGAGAGGCCGGATAATGCCACCGAAAACGGCGAATATATTATCGATGCCGAAATTTCAAAGGATACGGTTTATGAGGGTGAGCTTGTTGTTCACGAATTCAAGGCTTTTCAAAGGCGGGGCGCCGGTTTTATGTCCGATCCGGTTTACGTGCCGCCCTCATATTCGGGCTTCTGGCGCGAGGAATTCGGATGGAAGCGTTATACCCGGCGTTTGCAGGGTAATGTCTATGTCGTTAACCAGATGGATTCTTATCTGTTTCCGGTAAGCCCCGGAGAGGTGGAGATCGAGCCGACACGGGTTGTGGTTACACCCGATGCTTTCTCGAATTTCTTCAGTTTCGACCCATTCGATTCCCGCGGACGGCGTTCTCGCCAGCATCGAATGCAGCCGGAGACGCTTTTTACCGAGCCGATGATTATCAATGTCCTGCCTCTTCCACGGGAAAACAGGCCCCGCGATTTCAAGGGCTCGGTGGGCAGCTTCGATATGGATGTCGATATCTCTCGTACCAATGTTACGGTTGATGAGACTATTCTGCTTACCATAAAGATTGCCGGGCAGGGCAATATCAAGACCATATCCTCACCCGATATTCCCGAAATAGAAGGTCTGGATATTCGTCCCTCGGGAGACACAACTTCCGTGAGAGAGGCCGGAGGTGTGATTGCCGGATTAAAGATTTTCGAGTATTCGATAATTCCAGAGCAGGAAGGTATTTACGAGATACCCTCTTTGAAATGGTCTTATTTCGATCCCGAGACCGAAAACTACCGGACACTGGCTTCAGAGGAATACGAGATCAATATTGAACCGGGTGCGAGCGCCGGGAACGATGCATTTGCGGGCCGGATGAATATTCCCGGTGATATTAAGGTACGCGATATTCTGGGAGTAAAAACTCTTGACGGCAGACTGAAAAAGGAAGCGAAGCCGCTGATTATGAGCTCTGTCTTTATCGGCGTTCAGGCCCTGCCCCTGATTCTTTTGGCGGGCGTGATCCTGTTTCGGAAGCGTCAGGAAAAGCTCATGGGTGATGTGCGCCTGCGCCGCCTGAAACGTGCTCACGGACTGGCACGAAAAAAGCTTTCCAGCGCCAGCAGTCTTTTAAAGAGTGGCAATCTGGATGATTTCTACGGCGAGGTTTCCAGGGCCGTATATCAATATGTGGGTGATAAATTCAACTATTCCGCTTCCGGTCTGACAGAATCGAAGGTTGTGGAAATTTTGCAGGATGAGGGCTTTTCGGAGGATACAATAAAGGAATTCAGGGAATTGATACAGACATCCGATTTCGGACGCTTTGCACCGGGTCAGTCCGGCGAGGATTCGGCCGGAGAGCTTTTGAAGCAGGCGGAGAAATGGATCGTAACGGCAGAACATGAGGGGAAGCGCGTAAAGTGAGATATGCACTTATGATCATAGCCGCGCTTTTCTTATTCTTTCCCGCGACGATTTTATCGGCCGCTGCGGAGGATGATTTCGCCCGCGGAGTAGAGGCTTATAACGCCGGAAATTATGAACAGGCTCTGGATATTTTCAAGGCGCTCGAGGATTCCGGTTATGTGAGTTCCGAACTTTATTATAATCTAGGAAACAGCTATTATAAATCCGGTCAGAAGGGGATGGCGGTAGCGTCATATATGCAAGCGGAAAAACTCGCACCCCGCGACGAGGATACCAGGGCCAATCTTCGATTCGTGCAGGGCACCCTGCGCGATAAGGTGGAAGACAGTTTGCAGAATCCGATCTGGCGCTTTGCAAAGGAGTCATCCCTTTATTTTAAGGCCAATGAACTGACCTGGATCGCCTTCATAATCTATCTTATTATTATCGCTATGCTCACTTATCAGGTTTTTTACAAGCAGAAAAATCTGGCATTTTTGATAATCCTCTTTTTTGCAGTATTTCTTTTAATTATCAGCGGCACCATGCTCGGAATAAACCTGCAACTTAATTATTATACTGAGCGGGGAGTTATAACCGATCCAGAGGTGGATATTCTGGCCGGTCCGGGAGCTATCAGCGAGGTTAGATTTACCGCTCATGAGGGGCTGACATTTCGGATTCTGGACCAGGAATCGGGATATTATGAGGGGATTTTTGCCAATAAACTCAAGGGCTGGATTGAAATCTCCAAGGCGTATCAGTTTTAAAACCGCGCAAAACCAATGATTTTACTGCAGATAATCCGCTAATATCTTCAAAATCAACCGCCTAATTATGTTTGACAGCAATTATTGTGCAACATATCTTGCGGGTTATGGCTAAAGGACTATCGAGACATAGATGGATATTCGGTATATTATTGGCGCTGGTGCTTCTTGTATTATGCTTCTATGATCTCGATTTCTCTCAGCTCTGGCAGACATTAAAAAAAATCCGCTTCACATATCTGATACCGGCCTTCCTTCTGGGAATGCTAAAGGTGTTTTTCACCGCTATGCGCTGGAAGATGCTGATTGACAAGCGCAAGGATATATCGGTCAGACGCATATATTCGGTATATTCTTTCGGGCAGCTCGTGAATATCTCTCTTCCGGCTCTGACCGGCCAGGCGGCACGGGTGATTATCCTGAATAAAACCGAAAACCTTCCCAAGACATTCGGGGCGACTACGATTTTAATGGAAGCCACTTTTGACGGTATCTGCCTGATTCTGCTGCTGGCCGTATCCTCATTCTTTGTCACTTTTCCGGGATGGATTACACGCTATGTTTTTATTCTGGGCCTCATTCTTCTGGGACTGATTGCGGCATATACTCTGATCCTGATAAATCGCAGGGGGTTGACCTACTTAGGTAAGAAAAAAATCCGGCGGCGATTTCCGCGCCTTTACAAAAAGCTGGAAAAGTTGGCCAAATCATTCAGTTCAGGGATAGAGTCGCTTACCTCTCTGAGGCACATTTCAATTGTCTTCATGTATTCCTGCCTGATGTGGATCTGTTCTGTGGGGGTGGTGGTATTTCTGATTGCCGCCTTTGATGAGGCCTTTGGGCTGGAGGTGCCGTACTGGATGGCGATGCTTCTGGTTTCAATCACCGCGTTTTTTACCACCGTCCCGATTACTCCGGGAAATGTGGGGACGTTTCAGTGGATCGTTATAGGTATCTTGAAGCAGGTTTACGGCGGAGATGTTACCAAAGAGGTGGCAGTCGGTTTTTCGATTATCCTTCATTTCCTGAATCTACTGCCGGTTTGGGTTACCGGGCTGTTTTTCCTGTTCAGGGATCATTTCGGTGTAAAGGAAATCCGCAAGGAATCGTTGAAAGAGCAGTTCCCTGAGGGAAACGGTAACGGCGATGAAGATAATCAAAAAAAAAATGCAGAAAAAAACCATAAAACTGAATCAGCTTGAAAAGAAGCTCGAGAAACAGCATGAAAAACGAAAATGGGAGCCGCACGCATCCGGTCTGGATGTACTGATTTCCACGATTCTCTCACAAAACACATCCGACAGCAATTCATCCAGAGCATTCAAATCCCTGAAGAAAGCCTATCCCACCTGGACAAAAGCCGCCCGTGCATATAAGGCTTCAATAGCCAAAGCAATCAGATCCGGGGGGTTGGCGAAGGTCAAGGCCGGATATATAAAATCCGCATTGAAAAAAATAAAGGAGGATTTCGGCGCCTACAGCCTGCAAAAGCTGAAGAAAAAACCGATTGATGATAGCCTCAAGTACCTTACATCATTTGACGGTGTGGGGGAGAAGACAGCGGCCTGTGTGTTGTTGTTCGCGTTCGGCAGAAAAGTCATGCCGGTTGATACACATGTCCACCGGGTAACTCACCGTCTGGGATTAATAAGGGAGACGGCCGACCGTCAAAAATCATTTCAATTTTGGTTTGGTCAAAACAATATTGTTGATTATTATAATCTCCATTTGAATATGGTGCGGCATGGCAGATTAATCTGCAAGGCCCGCAATCCGAAGTGTGATGAGTGCGCGTTGAGAGAAAACTGCGCATACTACAGCAGGCGGAGAAGGTAATGATACGGTCGTTTTACTGGACTCCCGATGAGGGAGGCAAGGAACAGATCGGGATTCTCGATTTTAAGGAGATGACCGAGGTCGAGGGCTCTATCCTCTGGGTGGATTTATTCAATCCCACCGATGAGGAGCTTTATATCCTTACCCATGATTTCCGTTTCCACCCGCTTTCGATCGAGGACGTGCTTTCCGAGGAAACCCGTCCCAAGGTGGACGAGTACGAGAATTACCTTTTCGTGATCTTCCAGACAGTCGGACAACCGGGTGGTGAGGATGAGCTGGCGGTAAACGATATCGGTATCTTCCTGACCAGGAATGCCGTGGTTACGGTGCATTCGCATCAAATCGATATTCTCGATGCGCTCTTTCGTAAATTCCTGCATGATGACCGTGTCGTGGCGCGCGGGATAACATTTCTTTTCCACGCCGTGCTGGACTTTCTGGTGGACAGCTACGACAAGCCTCTGGCCTATATCGAAAGGGAGACCGATAAGATCGAGGATGATGTTTTCGAGGATCCTCAGCCGGAAATCGTGAAAAGGATATTTAATCTCAGGCGCGATACACTTGAATTCAAACGGATTCTGGCGCCATTGAAGGAGGTGGTCTATCAAATGACCACCGGCAAGCTGGCGCTTATTTCGGATAAGGCCGAGGTCTATTTCTCCGATATCTATGATCATCTTTCACGCATGACCGATGATGCCGAGAGCAACCGGGATATTATGAATGCCGCTCTTGAGGTGTATTTCTCGACTGTTTCCGACCGTACCAATCAGATTATCAAGTTTCTGACGATTTTTACGGCGATTCTTCTGCCGCCTTCATTTATAGCGGGCCTTTATGGTATGAATTTCTCCGAAATGCCTCTGTTGGAATGGGATTACGGATATATTGTTGTCTGGGCGGTAATTATACTGGTTGTGATCTCTCTTCTGGTTTTCTTCAAAAAAAGAAAATGGATTTAATCCCCTTTCTAACGAAAAATTAACCCATTTTTTCAAAATAATTGCAACATAATCCCCTTGATATGCGTTTAATCGATCTATATAATGACTGACCGGTCAGTCTGACTGACTGGTCAGTCGAAGAGATTGGAGTAAGATGGCAGAAGCAAAACAGGATAAGCGCAAAAGCATAATCAAGGCCGCAGAAAACCTTTTCGCAAAATCCGGATTTTATGGCACCGATGTCGATTTGATTGCCAAATCTGCGGGGGTGTCCAAGGGTTCGGTTTATAATTATTTCGACAGCAAAGATGAAATCCTGATGTCGGTGATCGAGGAAGGTATCGATGAGCTGGATGCTCGGATGGCTAAATATGTGCGGCCGCTGGACGATCCAATAGATAAACTAAAAAAGGGGATCGAATTTTATGTCAAATTCCTTGAAAAACGCGAGCCCCTTTTCAAAGTCCTGACCGGTGACCGGATCAGCCTGCGCATGGACTTGAAAAAGCGATTACATATGAAGATTTTTGCCAGAATCTTACCGGCCCAGAATTTGATAGCGGAGGCGGTTAAAGAGGGCAGATTGCGCAAAGTCGATCCTTATATTGCGGCCACCTGCCTGATAGGAATGATTGATATTCTATTTTTCAGGTTGGTTCATGAAGGAAAAAAGATGTCGACCAAACATAAAGTTGAACAGATTACAAAACTATTTTTGGAAGGGATGTTGCTTTGATTACAGGTGCCGGAAAAACATCTTGGATTTTGATAAGCACATTAGCAGTAATGATAATTCTTATTGCGCCGAGCAATAGTTTTGCCGCCTCTTTGGATGTGGATTCGGCGGTGGCTTTGGCATTGGAACGCAATAAGACATATCTTTCGGCGCTTCAGGACAAGGTAAAGGCGGAGGGCGATATCCGTGAGGCCTGGGCCGGGGCATTGCCAAAGCTGACCTTCGACGGCGCCTACACCCGAAATCTGGAACTGCCTGAGCTTGTTTTTCAGGATCAGAGATTCAAGATAGGAACCACCAATAATTACCGTCTCGGGTTTACGCTGGATCAAACTCTTTTCGGCGGCGGCAGGGTCTTTAACGCTCTGGTAGCGGCTCGTCTCTATAATAATTACGCCAAAGAGGCGGTGAAGCTGGCCCGTTTGCAGGTCATTTACGGAACCAGGGAATATTTTTACAGCGTAATTTTGGCGCAGGATAATGTGGGGGTTGCCGAGGATGCGGTTAAAACCGCCGAGGAAAATTTTCAGGTGGTGCAGAGCCAGTATAATCAGGGCCTGGTTTCGGAATACGATAAACTGCGGGCGGAGGTGGAGCTTGCCAATTTACTGCCGCAGTTAACCAGCGCCCGTAACAATGCCAATATAGTACTGACAAATTTCAGGTATTTTATCGGCTATAGGGGTATGGAGGAATTAAGCCTGGAATTTGATTTCGAGATTGAGGATACAATCCCCACTCCCGATCTGGAGGAGTCAATTGAGCAGGCGCTTGAGAGAAGGCCCGATTATGTGGGTCAGGATTATCTCATAAGAGCTATTGAGAAGGGAATCGGGATCGCCCGCAGCGGGCGTCTGCCTTCGCTCTATTTTACGGCATCCCTGAACTGGGAAGCCTCGATTGATGATATGTGGCCCGGCGGGGATGACTGGATCAGGAGCAGTTCTCTGGGGCTCAATCTCAGTTTCCCGATTTTTGACGGCCTGGAATCCTCCGGCAAAGTCAAAAAGGCCAAGGCCGATTACATCAAGGGCAGTCTTGAGAAACAGCAGATCGAGGATGCAATCAGGATCGAAGTGGAGGAAGCTATAGGCTCAATCGAAGAGGCCAAGAAACGACTGCAATGGGGACAGAAAACGATAGACCTGGCCGAGGAGGGGCTGCGCGTGGCCAACCTTCGTTTCAAAAACGGCATTGGCACTCAGCTCGAGATTCTCTCGGCGCAACAGGCGCTGACACAGGCAAAAACGAACTATGTACAGGCTATATATGACTATCAGGTATCACTTGCAAAATATGATAAGGCGGTCGGTTTTGATCTGCCGGATACGAGGAGCGAATAATGAGGAGCAAGATTATTCCAATATTGAGTTTGATTCTTATTCTTCTGGCAGGGTGCGGCGGAAATGAATCCAGTGAGATGGCAATAGAACCGGAACGGGTTGCGGTTGAGACAATCATTGCCGATTACGGCTCGCTGGTGGTCTCGAAATCTTACTCCGGTACGGTGGCGGGAATCGAGCAAGCTGATCTTATCGCTAAGCTGGCCGAGACTGTGCAGAAGGTTAATGTAGCCGAGGGTGCCCGGGTCAAGGCCGGCCAGGTTTTGCTTGAGCTGGACGAAGGAGGTCCCAGCTCTCAGTATCACCAGGCCGAAGCTGTGTATGAAAATTCGAAAAGGCTTTTGAAGAAATACGAGAATCTGTATGAAGAGGGGGCGGTTTCGGAAAATGATCTGGACCGCGTGGAAACCGATTTTGAGGTGGCCAAAGCCAATTTCAGGGCTGCCAAAGAGCTGGTTAATGTTATCTCGCCGATTAATGGCGAGGTAACCTCCTTGAATGTAAATGAGGGCGATCAGGCATATGTTGGACAGCACCTGGCCACGGTCGGACGCCGCGATTCAGTGCGGGTCGAGGTCGGTATCGATCCGGCTGACATCGATTATGTCCAGGCCGGCGATACTGTGGAGATTACAATGCAGGGCGCTTATGAAAAGGTAGTATCGGGTCGGATTCGCGGGGCTGCCAGGTCGGCTAACCCGGACACGCGCGCATTTTCGGTCGAAATTGTGGCGGATAATGAAGAGGGCATATTGAAAGTCGGAGGGCTGGCGACTGCGAGAATACATCTGTATCGGCTCGAGGATGCGCTTCTGATTCCGATCGAGTCGGTTTTAATTCAGAAGGGAATACCGAAAGTCTACCGCCTTGAGGGTGATACCGCCCATTCCGTGGAAATCGAAGTCGGAAGAAGCGACGGCGAAAATTATGAGGTGCTCTCCGGACTGGAAGCGGGCCAGGAGATAGTAGTTCTGGGCAAGGCTTTCCTCGATGACGGTATGCTTGTCAATGTCACCAACAGGGAGGGAGAGGCTCAATGATACTTGCCGATGTCTCGATCAAACGACCCGTATTTGCAACTATGATGATTGTCGCCCTGCTGGTGCTGGGGTGGACGTCTTTCAACCGTCTTAGTGTCGAGTTGTTTCCTGATGTCGATTTTCCCTTTGTGGTGGTAACTACGGTCTATCCGGGCGCAGGCGCCGAATCGGTTGAAGTTGAGGTGACCAAGGAAATAGAGGATGCGGTCAATCCCATTTCCGGTATCGAAAGGATAACTTCCACCTCCAGCGAGGGCTTCTCTTTAATTTTGGTGGAATTCGAGCTTGAACGCAACAGTCTTGATGCGGCTCAGGAGGTACGCGATAAAGTTGCCGCAATCCGCGGGGAACTGCCCGTTGATATAGAGGATCCAATCGTTCAGCGCTTCGATCCGGGAGCCGAGCCTGTGCTCTCGATCGTGATTTCGGGTGATCGCTCTCCCCGAGAGCTGACCTACATTGCCAAAGAGAATGTCAAGAAGAGGATCGAGAATATCTCCGGGATAGGCTCGGTAAATCTTCTGGGTGGATACGAGAGAGAGATACAGGTTGAGCTTGACCTGGATCTACTGAAAAGCTATGGTCTTACACCCTTTGATGTACAGAATGCGATTGCCTCGGAGAATTTCGAACTCCCCGGTGGACGTCTAAAGAAGGAGCGCAGCGAGCTTCTGGTCAGAACAATGGGGAAGATCAGTTCAGTGGATGAGCTGAAAGATTTCATAATCGATACTCCCGAGGGACGCTTTGTTAAGCTCTCTGATATTGCAACAATTACAGATGGTGTCAAGGAACAGCGCTCGTTAGCCCGGCTTGGCGTTCGAGAGGATAATGGCTTTGAGACGCGCCGCGCAATAGCGATGGATATTATTACCCAATCCGGTGCAAATGTGGTTGATGTTGCGGATGCTGTGAAAGAGGAGATGGCACAGCTCGATAAAGAGCTTCCGGAAGATATAGTGCTGACAGTCGTGCAGGACAGGTCGACTTTTACAAGAGACGCGGTGCATGATGTGGTCATTAACCTGATATACGGCGGTATCCTGGCGATTCTGACGGTGTTCCTGTTTCTGGCAAATATCCGCTCGACTATTATTACGGGAATTGCAATCCCCGTATCGATTATTTCGACATTCACGTTTATGAACGCCCTGGGATTCACCTTGAACTTTATGACTCTTTTGGGACTATCGCTGGCTGTGGGGCTCCTGATCGATGATGCAATTGTGGTCATAGAAAATATATACCGGCATCTTTCCATGGGCAAGGATGGCGCCAAGGCTGCTTCGGACGGTACATCTGAGATCGGCCTGGCGGTTACAGCAACCACCTTTGCGATTATAGTGGTGTTTTTGCCGGTGGCCTTTATGAAGGGAATCGTGGGACGTATTTTCTATTCATTCGGTATGACAGTAGCGTTTTCAGTGCTGGTTTCGCTATTTGTTGCGTTCACATTAACTCCCATGTTGTCATCGAGATTCCTGAAAGAGGAAAAATCGCATAAGGGTACAAAGAACCCGATATTTATGATTACCAACGCCTGGAATAATGCTTTCGCCCGGATCGGGGGTATATATCGGCATATGCTGAGATGGTCACTCAATCATAGATGGGCGGTTATTCTGCTTGCGACAGTGCTATTCGTGGGGGCATTATCTCTTTATCAGGTGCTGGGGTTCGAGTTTATGCCCAGGACTGATGAGAGCCAGTTTTATGTGAACTTCAGGACTGCGCCGGAAAGCACTATTGAGAAGACCGAATCGCTTGTTAAGAGGGCTGAAGATATTATATCGGAGTTTCCGGAGGTAACAACAGTTTATTCAGTTATCGGCGGTTCGGAAACTATGGGACAGAGCCAGGTCAATGAGGGCTACATCTTTGCGGAGATGCTGCCGATTTCGGAACGTGGAATCTCTGCCCAGGAATTTATAATTCGTGTAAGGGAAGAGTTAAAGGATATTGCCGGAATAAAGCTGGCTGTTGCCCTGGAGCCGGCCCAGGGTGGATCAGCTCCGATTAATTTTGCCATACGAGGTGAATCCGAAGAGCGCATCGAATATTACACCGAAAAGGTTGACGATATTTTCAGGTCAACGCCGGGCGTTGTGGATATAGACAACACCTTAACCAAGGTTAAACCGGAGGTACAGATAGAGATCGACCGCAAAAAGGCGGCCGATCTGGGAATCAACCGTCAGGAACTGGCGATGGCGGTCCGAATGCTGGTAGAGGGTGAGGAGGTCACACGTCTGCGTGACGAGGATGAGGAATACGATATCCTGCTGCGGCTTAAACCGGATCAGAGGGATGAGATCGACGATCTTGAAGGTTTTATGATTCCCTCCCATAAGGATATTCCCGGAATCCAGAATCCGGCCTTTCCGCTTTCGCGAGTGGCTAAATTCACTTCCAGCGGTGCACCGCCTGAGATCAACCGCTATGACCGCCAGAGGTATTATGAGGTTAGCGGTAATGCTGCCGGCCGGTTCGTTGGTAATGTCCGCGCCGAGATCGAGGCGCGCACCGATTCAATCGATCTTCTGCCGGGATATTCGATCCAGCAGATCGGTGAAGGTGAGTGGCAGAAGGAATCGTTCCAGTATCTGGTTGAAGCATTGATCCTGGCTATTATCTTTATTTATCTGGTTCTGGCCTCGCAGCTCAACAGCTTCTTTGATCCGGTAACGATCATGACATCATTGCCGTTGTCGCTAATTGGGGCATTTCTGGGCTTGTTGATTTTCAATTCGCCGATTTCAATTATTTCATTTATCGGAATAATCATGTTGATGGGACTTGTAACCAAGAATGCGATCCTTTTAATAGATTTTGTCAAACAGAGGCGTGAGGCCGGTATGGACCGCCGCGAGGCGATCATGGAGGCGGGGCCAATCAGGCTCAGGCCGATTATGATGACCGCCATCTCGCTTATTCTTGGTATGACCCCGCTGGCCCTGGCGCTTGGACCCGGCGCCGAACTTCGCGCGCCCATAGCCCGTGCCGTAATAGGCGGCATGATTTCTTCAACTTTCTTGACACTTATTGTAATACCTGTTGTTTATACAATAATTGATGATATACTCAAGTGGCCGGGAAAGATTGTTAGAAGGATAAAAGGTTGATGGGTTGTAGAACATTAAGTTATAAGGAAATAAAAGGGACAAGCAGACTATTTAGAGATTTTCTTTTCGATTTCAAAAAAGTGGCGCCGTACTATTGCGCCGATTTTAAGAATCTGGAGAGATTCAAGGCTAAGGCGCCCAGGCT
Source organism: uncultured Ignavibacteria bacterium (assembly GCA_964496505.1). Lineage (GTDB taxonomy): Bacteria > Zixibacteria > MSB-5A5 > JAABVY01 > JAABVY01 > JAABVY01. The sequence continues at coordinate 19,998 of CAZBZV010000046.1, forward strand.
GGCGGATAATTCCTATTCCCGCGATGAGCTGGCGGATATCCTGACGGATCAGAATACAGACTTCGGTTTGGGCAAAAAATCCCTTGCTAATGTCGAGCGGCTCAGAGATAAAAATTCCTCTGTGGTATTTACCGGCCAGCAGGTGGGAATGCTGACAGGACCTCTTTACACCATATACAAGACACTGACTGCAATTAAGCTTGCCAATCATCTGGAATCGGAGATTGGAACTCCGGTTATTCCGATTTTCTGGCTGGCTGCCGACGATCATGATTTTGAAGAGGTGAGTCATGTCCATATTTTGGATCAGAGCGGGAAACCGGCAAAAATCTATTACGAGCCCGTGACCGATCCCGGTGATGTTCCGATGGGATTCGTTAAATGCGACAGTGGAATCTCCTCGTTTGTTGAACAGGTGCTGGGGATGCTTCCCAGGACCGAATTTACGGATGATATCGAGAAGATGGTACGTGATTCGTATCAGGAAGGAACATTGCTGGTAGATGCTTTCGGTAAGATGATGGGCAGGATTTTCGAGGGCTCGGGATTGGTGGTCGTCAATCCCGCGGATATCCGCATTAAACAGCTTGCCGCTCCCATATATGCCCGCGAGATAGAGGAGTATGAATCCTCGAATCAGATAATTGCTGCGGCTAACACAGAACTCGACAGTTTGGGCTATCATCTCCAGGTGCATCACAAGGAAGATTATCTTAACCTTTTCTATTATACCGGTAAACGAGCCCGTATCGGACATAACGGGGGTGGTTATTTCATAGACGGGGTGGACAGAAAGTACAGCAAGGAGGAACTGGTTGACACGGTTAAGCAGGCGCCTGTATTTTTCTCTCCCAATGTGCTTATGCGGCCGGTTACACAGGATTATCTGTTTCCGACTCTGGCATACATAGCCGGGCCGGCGGAGGATGCCTATTTTGCACAGATCAAGGATCTACACAGTCATTTTGACGTGGAATGTCCGATAGTATTTCCGAGGATATCCGCCACGCTGCTGGATAAACATGCCGTTAAAACGATAGATAAATACGATTTGAAGCTGGCTGATCTGATGGATGATAAATCTATGCAGGCAGCGATTACGGAACTTGTTGAAGAACAGGTGCCGGATGAGGTCATGAAAAAGCTTGATGAGGGTCGCGAGGAAATTGCCTTGAAGATTCTCGAATTCGAGACATATCTTGAAAATCTGGATGATGGCGTTAAGAAGACCGTGCACAAGACCAAAGGCAAGGTCGATTATGAGTTGAGATCACTTCAGGAAAAAATAGTCAAAGCATACAAGAAGAAAAATGATAACATGGTCAAAGCCATTCAGAAATGCGCTGACTTTGTTTTTCCCGAAGCATCGCTTCAGGAACGTCATGTAAATATCCTGACATTTCTCAATAAATACGGCCCCGGTTTTATCGATAAAATTTCCGAAAATCTCAAGCTGGATGCTTACGATCATCAGGTGCTCTGCCTGGAAGATATAGGATACTGATATGAAAATCGGCATCGTATGTTATCCGGTAATCGGTGGATCGGGCGTTGTGGCCACAGAGCTGGGGCTTTATCTTGCACAGAGAGGACATCAGGTACATTTCTTTTCCTACGCTCTGCCCTTCAGATGGGATCCCAATCTCCAGAACCTGTTTTATCATCAGGTGGAAACATCAAGCTATCCGCTCTTTAAATATCCGCCCTACACTCTGACTCTGGCGGCGAAGATCGCGGAGATTGCAGTCAAGGAGGACCTGGATATAGTGCATGCGCATTATGCCATACCGCATGCAATCTGCGGTTATCTGGCCAAGCAGATGATTCCCGAGAAAAATCTGAAAGTTATCACTACATTGCATGGCACAGATGTAACTCTGGTAGGCTCCGAAAAATCATTTTGGGATATTACCCGTTTTTCGATCGTCAGCTCGGATGCATCCACCGCCGTCTCTAAACACCTTAAGAAGGAGGTCTGCAAGACATTCAATATCTGCAATGATATTGAGGTTATATATAATTTTATCGATCCGGCGAAATACAAGCCCTGTGATCCATGCGATCTGCGCAAGACTTATGCTCCCAACGGCGAGAAGCTGGTGATCCACATGTCGAATTTCAGGCCGTTGAAGAGAATTCCGGATGTTATCGATACTTTTGCAAAGATTTATAAGCAGATCAAAAGCCGGCTGATACTGATCGGGGAAGGGCCGGATACGGCTACCGCTACGCAAATGGCCGAGAGTTACGGCATCTCCGATGATGTGCTCTTCCTGGGAAGCCGCCAGGATGTTGCCAGTTTGTTATCAGCGGGGCATCTATTCCTGCTGCCCTCCGAACATGAGTCTTTCGGACTGGCGGCAATGGAGGCATTATGCTGCGGCGTACCCGCAATCGGCACCGATTCGACCGGCCTTCCGGAATTGATCGACCACGGCAAATCCGGATTCCTGTGTAAGCTGGGTGATACCGATGATATGGCCGATAAGGCGGTGAGGCTTTTGTTGGATGAGGATATGTGGGAATCGTACTCGAAACATGCCCGTAAAACAGTCTCGGAAAAATTCAATTATGAAAAAATAGTGGCTCAATACGAAAACATGTACGAGAGGGTGTTGAATCAATGAGCGATACTAAGCTTGACGTCCTGGCATTCGCGGCGCATTGCGATGATATCGAAATAACATCGGGCGGGCTTTTGATAAAGCTGGTCGACATGGGATATAAGGTCGGGGCCTGTGATTTGACCGCCGGTGAGATGGGCACGAAGGGCTCGAAAGAGGACCGCCTGAATGAATCTCAGTGTGCGGCCAAAGTTATGGGGCTGAGTGCAAGAGAAAATCTGGAACTACCTGATGCACAGCTTGAGTTCAAGCGCGATTATTACCTGAAGATGGCAGAGGTAATCAGGAAATACCAGCCGCATATGGTAATACTGCCGCATTGGGAACAGCGCCATCCCGACCACAGAATTTGCTCTCTGCTGGGGCAGGATGCCTGCTATTTTTCCGGCCTGAAAAAGCTCGAGCTTTCGGGCGAGCCGCATCGGCCGCATAAGATACTGTTTGCCACTTACTACCGTACAACCTCAACACCGACTTTTTATATCGATATATCGGAGCAGTTCGAGCGCAAAATAGAAGCTGTGAGATGCTATAAATCTCAGTTCGACAATACCCCCGAGTCGAAGCAGATCTTCCATCCCGGCACAGATGTCTTCGATTACATCAAGACTCGCGATCACAATCAGGGATTGACCATCCGCGCCGAATATGCCGAGGCGTATATCCAGAAGGAGCCGATGCAGATCGATGATCCGATGGGTTTGAAAGTCCGGTCGGTCTGATTTTTTATTTCTCCCTACTGGATGAATTATCGCAAAATACATTTTTCGCCGCAATTCAGATTTTCTTCCATCTCTAAAGCTCAAAGTCGCTTCTCGTGGGAACTATGTTATGACAATGGCATTCAATAGATTTGACTTCTAAGCCAGAATGAATATATTCAGCTTTCGGAAGAGGATGGGGTCTGGTGGCCCCCGCGGGCTTCAAACCCGTTGGCTGCCCCAAAAGGCAGCGGAGGGTTCGATTCCTTCCCCTTCCGCTTTTATTTTTGGCAGTTAATACTTGTGTGCGGCATATAAGCTTAATATATTTTGCCAAATTATGGAAAAAGCAGAGATCAAAACATTCAAGGATATCCCACAGGTCGAAAAAGTTCTCGGATACGAGGAGCTTACCGAATATATCAAGAAATATTCGAGACCGCTTGTCACGATCATAGTAAGAAAAGCTGTGGAGAATCTGCGCAGCCAAATTAAAGACGGCAAATCTTCAAGCACGGAAAGCTTTCTCAAATCGATTACCAAAGAGCTGGATAAAATCCGCTTCGAGCTAACCAACAAAGTAATCAACGCCACCGGAATCGTTGTTCATACCAATCTGGGACGGGCGCCTTTGGGCAAGGTCCCATTTGAACGCCTGAAGGAAAAGATTTCGGGTTATTCCTCGCTTGAATTCGATGTCTTAAAGGGTGAGCGCGGGAGCCGTGGATCGTATCTGTTCGAGCTTCTTTCGGCCATGACCGGCGCCGAGGCCGGGATTGCGGTCAATAATAATGCCGCCGCCGTTATGCTGATCCTGAATACATTTGGATTGAACAAAAAGTGTATTGTCTCGCGCGGAGAGCAGGTGCAAATCGGGGGTGGATTTAGAATGCCCGAGGTGGCCACCAGAAGTGGCGTTGATCTGATCGAGGTCGGTACCACAAACAGGACAGTCATCGATGATTACCGTGACGCTGTCGATGACGGCACCGCGATTCTTTTCAAGGTACATCTTTCAAATTTCAAGCTGGTCGGTTTTACCGAGGAGACGTCGCTCAAGGAGCTGGTTGCGCTTGGCAAAGAGAAAAATCTCACCGTGGTTCATGATCTCGGTTCGGGCGCATTTGTGGATACATCAGAATTCGGCTTAACCCGTGAGCCCACAATACAGGACTCGCTTGCCGCGGGCGCTGATCTTGTCTGCTTTTCAGGAGACAAGCTTCTGGGCGGCCCCCAGGCAGGGATAATTCTCGGCAAAAAGGATAAGGTGGCTGCGGTCAAGAAAAACCCGCTCTACCGCACAGTACGTCTCGATAAAATGGTAATAGCGATTCTGGAAGAGCTGATCCTGAGCTATATGAAATCTGATTTTCAGAATATTCCGGCGATTGCGCTTCTATCTTCAAATAATAATGATCTCAAAAAGCGTGCGGAAAAGATTCAATCCGAACTGAAAGATACGGGCTCCGAGATCGAGATAATCGAGACAGAGGCTTTTGCAGGAGGGGGCTCGCTTCCCGAGGAATCATTCCCATCGATTGGAATCGCCATAACTGATTCCAAGGTGAATCAACTGGCGAAACGTTTACGCATGAACGATCCCCCGATAATCGGACGAATTCAGGACGACAAACTCGTATTGGATATCCGCACCATATTTCCGAATGAGGATCAGATCGTAATCGAGGCACTAAAGAGGGCTCTGGGATAGATGATTTATACTCTGGCAACAGCAGGACATATAGATCACGGTAAATCAACTCTGGTCAAAGCATTGACCGGTATCAATCCCGACCGCCTGCCCGAGGAGCTGGAGCGGGAGATGACGATCGATCTGGGATTTGCATGGTTCAGCCTTGATGATGAGAACGAAATCGGTATTGTCGATGTACCCGGGCATGAGCGCTTTATACGCAACATGATTTCCGGTGTGGGCGGTATCGATTATGTGCTTTTTATCGTAGCCGCCGATGACGGCTGGATGCCTCAGTCGCAGGAACACATGGAGATACTCGATTTTCTGGGGCATAAGCACGGCGCGGTAGTGATTACCAAAACCGATCTGGTGAAAGAGGACTGGCTGGAACTGGTCGAGGAGGATATCGGGAGTAAAGTTGAGGGCACATTTTTAGAGGGCGCTCCGATTTTCAAATTCTCCTCTAAGGGAGCTGCCGGGCTTGATAAAATTCTGGATCATCTCAGGGAAGTTCTACCGGGCCTGCCGGAAAGATATAATTCGCAAAAGCCCCGCCTGTATATAGACCGCGTGTTTTCATTAACCGGCATCGGCACTGTGGTAACCGGTACGATGCGTGACGGAAGTTTCAGGATCGGAGATGAGGTGCGGATTATCTCATCCGGAAGAACCGCCCGTATAAAATCGATCCAGACATTCAAACAGCAAAGAGAGATCTCATTTCAGGGGGCTCGTACCGCGCTCTCATTAACAGGCGTATCGAAAGAGGAAATTTCGCGCGGCGATTGCCTGACCTCTCCCGATGAATGGCAGGGCACACATGATATAGCTTTACGAGTGAAGCTGTCCGATCTCAATCGTATTCCGCTGACACATCATCGAAAAGTCACGGTGTTAATCGGGACGACCGAAATAGAATCGAAGGCATGGATTTTCAAGGATGATGATTTCGCCAAAAGCGATTCAGGTGTTTGTATCTTTGAGTTTAAGGACAGAATTATGGCACGTTTGGGCGACAAAGTGATTCTACGTTATCCCACTCCCGATGTTCTGGTCGGAGGGGGAGAGGTGACCGATGTCGATCTGGAGCGATTCATCCGGCGTGACAAAGGTCTGCGCAAATTCTATTTTGAACGCAATCTGGATTCCCTGAAAGAATTGATCTTGTCTGAATTAAGAAAATACAGAACCCGTGAAGCCGGCAGAATTCTGGAAGCCTCCAATTTCAACCTGGAAGATATCAATACGGCTGTTGACGACCTGATTCAAAGCGGCGAAATTGAGAAGTATGGCAGCTATCTTATCACGACTGAGTACAAGACCAGGCTGTTTGAACGGGTGAGTGAATATCTCGAGAAATTTCATGCTGATCATCCCAGCCGCAAAGGTGTCTCAAAAAGTGAATTGATTTCCAAGCTCCGCCTGGATCAGTCGGTGATCGATTTTGCGGTCAGACAGCTTCAGACTGAGGGCAAATTAAAAGTCGAAGACAAACTTCTCTCTATAGCCGAACATGAGACCAGCCTCAAGCCTCAGCAGCAGAAAGTCCGTCAGGATATTCTAGACAAGCTGGCGGTTCTGGATTTGATGACCCCAACCCGCAGGGAGATCGAGAGGAATATGCATCCGATTCGTGAGGTCTTAAATTATCTGGTGCAGTCGGGGGAGGTTGTCGAGCTTTCCGGCGGAATACTTTTCAGACATGAGGATTTTGAAAAGATCAAAAATACCATAAAAGATTTAATTACGAAAAATGGTTCTGTGGAAGTTAAAGATATAAAAAATGCCCTGGGGCTGACTCGCAAATACACTATTCCAATTCTCGAGTATCTCGATCAGACGGGATTCACGCGCCGCGAGGGCGATAAACGTGTTCTAAATGACTAAATCTCGCATAAAGAAAAATCTGCTTTTTCATAACGGCCGTATCTATACCCAGATTCCCGAAATGCCGTTCTGTCAAGCTCTGGGAATTATTGACGGCAAGATTTCCTGGATGGGTAAGGACGAAGATCTCTACCAGCTTCCCCCAAATAAATTCAAGATCATAAATCTGCACGGCAAAACAGTACTGCCCTCATTCTTCGAAGCCCACATGCATTTCGCTTTCTGGGCCTGGTCTTTAGGACATATCAATTTGTCGGAATGCAAATCATACGAGGAGACCCTGAGGACTATCGAGAAATCAATGCGCAAGCTAAAGCGGGATGAGTGGCTTGTCGGCAGGGGCTGGTTCAGGGACGGCTGGGAAAATCCGGTCTGGCCCCATAAAAAAGAACTCGATAAAATCGCACCCAACAATCCGGCCGTTATGATGAACCGCGACCAGCATGCTGTCTGGGTGAATTCCAAAGCCCTGAAGATAGCCGGAATAACTGCCGACACTCCTGATCCCAAAGGCGGTGAGATTGTGCGCGATCAATCCGGTGAGCCGACAGGAATATTGAAGGATACCGCCGCCCAGCCGGTCTATAAAAAGATGAAAGCCCCCACCGGAAGACGCGCGATGGAACTTTTGAAGAAAGCAGAGGAGCATGCCCATTCGTTGGGGATAACGGGTGTGGCGAGTTTTGATTATGTCGATGGATTCAAGAAGGTCCAGGAATTTCATAGAAGATACGGCCTCGGTCTTCGAATAAACCAGTATATTCCCTCGGCACATCTGGACGATTTGCTGTCACTGGGAATACGAAGTGGATTCGGTGACAGATTCCTGCGGATTGCAGGAGTAAAATATTTTGCTGACGGCGCTCTTGGATCGCAGACGGCATTAATGTCTAAGCCGTATAAAGGCACCCGGTCGAATTATGGCCTCGCCTTATATGATCAGGATGAGCTCGATGTCGAGATAAAAAAGTGTAATAAAGCCGGGCTTAATGTGGCGATTCACGCCATCGGCGATCGTGCCAATAATATGGCATTGAATGCCATAATAAAAGCCCAGGGAAGATCGGCAAAAAGATTCAGGAACCGGATCGAGCATTGCCAGTTGTTGAAAAAAGAGGATATCGAGAGATTCGGGAAAAATAATATAATTGGATCGGTTCAGCCGGTGCAGATGCCTCTGGATATCGATATGATAGAAAGATACTGGGGCAGGCGGGGACGTTATTCCTACGCCTTAAATTCCCTTCTCAAGGGCGGCGCAAAGCTGGCTTTTGGCTCAGATGCTCCGATTGAGCCGCCTAATCCCTTGTTGAATATATATTTGGCAGTCAGCCGCCAGCCTCGCAATCTCGCCGAGCCTTTTTATCCTTCTGAAGGGCTGTCGGTTGAACAGGCGGTTTTAGCGCAGACATACGGCGGGGCATTTTCCGTGGAACAGGAAATGCTGTATGGGAGTATAAAGATCGGGCATTTTGCCGATATAGTTATATTAGATAAGGATTTACATTGTGTCGCCCCCGATCAGATCCCGGATCTGGAAATATTGGGCACACTCCTGGAGGGGGAGTTTGTTTATGGCAAGGAACGCTTTAATGATTGGTAAGAAACTCACTGTAACTCTGGCACTGGTGATTATTTTATCCGCTTCCGTTATATTGACAGCGCAAAGCTACAAATTATATGTAACTCATCCCAATTACTTTAAAGAGGGACAGGGTGCAGTTTCGATATTGAATTATAACAACCACGAATCTATCTCACCGCTTTATACGACTCCGCTGGCAGACAGGGCGTTATATGTCAAGAAACTGAATCAACTGTTTATTTTCTCTTCCGACAAGGCAGTATGCGAGGTGTATGATCCGATTATTGATGAGAAGATCAGGGAATTCCAGACCGGCGGGCCGGTGGCCGATGTGATATTTTCACTTAATGCGAGACGAATGTATGTAGCTAACGGCAGCGACAGCCCCGATCCAAAAAATACGGTTACCGTTATTGATGTTGCTACAGGAAATCAGATTTTCGAGATAACCGCGGGACGGAATCCATCATCGCTGGCAATTTCTGCTGACGGTACGATTTTATATGTTGCTGATGCACAAACCGGGGTTGTCAATGTTTTCGAACTTAAAAATTTTCAGTTTCTGAGATCGTTTTATGCCGGTGTTGCGCCTACGGACATGGAGCTTTCATGGGATGGCCGCAGACTTTTGGTATCCTCAGGTAATGTCTCAGCCTCGAATAATGCGGGAGCAGGGATTGCCGTAATCGATCTGGCACGTGAGAGGGTCGTGGAGCTTGTGGAAACTGACGGGGGTATTGGAGAACTGGCTTTGACCGAAGGCAGGGCATTCGCGGTCGAGACCGCCAATAACCGCTCCAACCTGAAAATATATGACTATATTGAAGATAACGGCAAGGTTATGTTATCGCAGGCAGGCCGGATTGTAAGCGGCGAGAAAATACTTGATCTCGAGCTTAAGGCCGACGGAAAAGAGGCAATAGTATCGCTTTCTAACGGTACGATTAAAGCGTATGATTTAAGCACCTTTGCTGAAAAGGCAAAATTCACGGGCCTGACCTCGGACTTTGCCGGGGATATTGAGCTGGTACCGATAGATTTTGCCGCTGCTATCGCGCGACGTGATTCACTGATAGCTGCTGATCCCGGAAGCAATGCCGCGCGTCAGGCATACTTCGAAAAGGCATATCTTTATCGATCCATGAGCGACAAAAACTCCGAGATAAAATTATACACCGATCTGGCAAAACGTTATTCTCAGACCGAAACGGAAATTCTCTCCTTATTGCGGCTGGGAGATTTGTGTTATAACGATCAGCTTTATGCTAACAGCGCCGATTTCTACTCGCAGGCATTTGACGCCTATACCGACATTCTGGAAAAGAATGCGGGGGATGTTGATGTCGATCATAATCTGCTTATGACCGCTATCAAGCGTCTGGGTGAGTTTTCTGCCAAACATGATAAGGACTATCTCAAAAATATTATGTCCAGGCTGGAGACGCTTACCGTAACCTCCGATAAGCTGGCGGAGCTGTTTTTCGAATTCGCATACTATCTCAAGAAACAGGGCGACACCCGTTTGGCGAGACGCAGTATCGATGAGGTTGAGCGGCAGATGATCAATATCAAGGATAAGAATGTTTACAAGCGCCTGCGCGACAAAATCGATCTTCTGGAAAGCAAGGGGCGGGTGGTTCTGACCGCCGATAAAATCAAGCAAAGCCCGTTGATTGACGGCGATATGTCAGACTGGGAAGATAAGCATACGCTGTTCGTGGACCGCAGGACGGATGTGCTGGTTAACGGCGAACGCTGGGTAGATGACCGTGACCTCTCGGTTGAACTGCGCGCAGCATATGACAAGGAAAACCTTTATCTGCTTGGAATCGTGACTGACGATTCGGTGTATTCCTCGGATGAAGAACGGCAGGACAAATTCATATTATATTTTGATATGCGTGAAAATTCGGGGAATTTTCTCCATCGCAAAGGCGAGGCGGATCAGGATCTGGCAAGGCTTGAAGTTATCCCCACTGTTGTGCCTAATAGAAGATTCGATATCGATCACTCTGCCAATATACATCCCATAGTTGCTGGCAAGCTGACCGAAAGAGGGTATATCGTGGAAGTGAAGATTCCGTTCGTGTACCTGAAAAATATAGATTCGGATTCCGAAAGACCGTTCGGATTCGGTTTCGAGGTTATGGATGCCGACAGCGACCTGATAAAGGATCCGGTCAAGATAATGGGATGGGTAGCCCCGACCGAATCCCTTCACGGAAATCGTGACTATCGTATGCTGGGCATACTCGATTTCGACTAATGACGTTTATCCAATCAGGTTGATAACGCCCTGGTAATTTACCCCGCTGTGTGCTTTGAGAGCGGCAGCGCTCTCATCTCTCAATGTCTGCGCCACATTGTCAGCTCGCTCAAAAACCGCCTGCGGATCATAAGTGCTAAGGGCGGCTGCGGTATTCTGATGTGCCACCTCCAGAACCTGCCCGGTGCGTTTTTCGCTGTCGGTGGTGGTTGCCAGATCCTTCAGCTTTTCAACCGATCCGGCAGCCGCGGCAAGCGCCTCACGTGCTCGGTCCAAATCCTCTTCGGATTTAATATGGAAAAGGTTGGGATCAAGCCCGATTGATTCGAGATCGAATTTCTTAAGGCCCGGAAGATCGATGCGCTTCATTATCGCTTTGCTGGCATTCATCTCATCCGCAATTCTCTTCTGAATCTCTTCCAGAGAATCGGCATCGAATGATAATGTCGCCGCCACCTGATGCAGTACGGACTCGATTTGCAGCAAGCGCGATTTCAAATCATCAATTGCAGCCCGGCTGGACTCTTTCTTCTGTTCCTGTGATTTGAGAAGTGCCAGTTCTTCCTTGAGAGACTTGTGCGAAAGAATAATCTTGTCCTGACTGAATGGATTTTTGACAACATCTGTATCCTCCGATTCGGGCTTCTCCTTAACCTTTACAGTCAGACCGGCCTTCTTAACGATATCTCTGTTAAGATGACCCGCTCCGGTTATCGATTGAATCTCATAACTCATAATTTCCTCCCTGTACAACACAGGAACATCCTACTCCTGTCAATAAAGGTTCAATTTGCATGCCGAACCCGAGGTTTTGCGAAATAGTACATAATTACATGATCCACATAGAGATAGCTGACGCCAAGAAAAATCGGCATACGGTTTAATGGTGAAATATATGGGAAAAATCCCATAATTTATAGCTTTTGCCGCCTTGTTTTACGAGTGAAGGGTCGGCTCATAACTGATTTCCGATTGAGCGGTGAAACATTTTATCACGGTTCCGGTATTGAATAGGTAACTATGGGGATACGCATTAAGATGGACGGCAGATTTTTAGCAATGAATATATTGTAATTGATCTTGTATGTCTTTATAATTGGATATCTTTCTGTGAATACAATTTTTTTGGGTTATATGGATTTGGAGCGGTAAATGGATGCATTAAAGATTGAGTCGGTAACCAAGACATTCGGAAAAAAAGTCGCGGTTGATGATTTCTCCTTAGCAGTTCCCGAGGGTGTAATCTATGGACTGCTGGGACCGAATGGCGCCGGCAAGACCACCACAATACGAATGGTGATGAATATAATTGCGCCCGATGACGGCAAAATAACTGTTATGGGCGAGGAGATGAATGAAGAGGCCAAGGACAAAATCGGATTTCTTCCCGAAGAACGGGGCCTATATCAGAAGATGGCAGTGTGGGATGTCCTGACATATCTGGGTCAAATCAAAAGCATGGATAAATCTCAAATTCCCGCAGCTATCGAGGAGTGGCTCGAGCGTGTGAAACTTGCGGACTGCATCGATAATAAAGTGGAGGAGCTTTCCAAGGGTATGCAGCAGAAACTACAATTCGCCTCCACGCTGATTCATAATCCCCGGCTGATTATTCTCGATGAGCCGTTCTCCGGTCTCGATCCGGTCAATCTCGAGCTTATCAAGAATATAGTCCTGGAGGAAAAGCGTAAGGGCAAGACGATTATATTCTCGACTCATATTATGGAGCAGGCCGAGAAGCTATGCGATAACATTTGCCTTATTAATAAAGGCAAGAAAGTACTTAACGGTCCGCTGTTCGAGGTCAAAAGCAAATTCGGAAAGAATACCGTTGTGCTCGAGTTCGACGGCAATGCTGAAGATTTGACAGGACTGCCGGGGATTGATAAAATCTATGAT
>CAZBZV010000047.1:0-32611 GCA_964496505.1 uncultured Ignavibacteria bacterium
ATTCAACTTCTCCCATAGCTCCGATCAAAACGCCGCAGCCATTGTTGACGGGCAGGCAGGGAGAGCCTTCGGTCAGCCCGAACTCACCGTAATCGGCCTGGCAGAAAAGCGGATCAAGCGAGAAACCGTTAGTACCGTGATTATTTGCATAGCCGTTGCCGTAAACATCGTTGCATAGCAATGTGGCGGCTCCCGTTCCCACGCCATTCTTATCATTAAATGCGACAATGTTTTGAGCAATGAATATGCCGTCGCCTCTCAATATCATTATTCCCCGTGGATTGTCTACTATGGTATTATTAACAATCTGGCAGTTATAGCCATTTATATATATGCCTGCCGCCATGTAGCCGGTTGGATTTGAATGCGGGATAGTATCGTTGGCCGGCGGTGTTCCCTTGGTCTCCTCGATATTGCCAAAAATGATATTGTCGGCAATATAAACATTTTCCACATAGCTATACGGATCTCCCCATTCCATAGCGGGGCATCCGATGCCCGAGCCGTGGGGAGCCCGGTTGGCATATATAATATTGCCCACAATCTCGACCCCCTGCTGGGCGCCATGACAGGCAATTCCGCCGCCGGTGATACTGCCGTCGTTATGATGGATGAAGTTATTATAAATTTTTATTCCGGAATTTCTGATATAGAATCCGGCGCCGTCATGCCAATAGGTCATGTTATAGCTGATATCGCAGTTTTGAATCGTAGGGCTGGCATCACGACAATAGACTCCGACAGATGCTGCTATGTTTGAGCTTGCGTGAGCTCCTGTAATGGTAAATCCGTCGACAAGAGATGTGTCGCCGGCCCAGAATTCGAAAATAGCGTGATTATCTGAAAGTGGCTCAATTATAGTTGCTTCCCTGCCCTCGGTAGAAAGTAGTACTACATTCGAATTATAGAAAGTCAAAGCTTCCTGATAGGTGCCCGGTGCCACCAGGATTGTATCGCCTTCACTTGAGTTCATCAGAGCTCCGCGAATTGTGCTGTAATCACCGGGAACGTTAATTGTAGCGGCAAAACATAAATGTACCCCCATCAAAATGATTGCCATGAAAATCAGCTTTCTCATTATATTCCTCCCATGTGGAAAGGGTGTGTAAATCTTAGTATATTCGATCCCTGCTACTGATAGATATCATCTATAACTTAAGTAAAATGACTTTAATGTCAATATTTATTTTAGCAGTCAGGATTGCCATCGCCGTCAATATCGCACGGAGCGTAACCGCTTATAAAGATGTAATTAATCAGCTTGACAGCATCGCTGATGTTGACCGCGCCATCGCAGTTTGTATCCGAAAAATATTCCATATACGGTTCTGAAGCGCCGAGAAAGACGTGATTTATGATTAATACCGCATCGCTGATATTAATATCCTGGTCATGGTTGGCGTCACCACAACCGGCGCTTTCGATGATTGCGAAATTAGCACCGGATATTGATTCTATTAGTGCATCGCCTTCATATGTAAACTGCCAGCCGTCGACAATGCCGCAGGGCACCTGGAAATTAAAAGGTATCAGCCAGACCAGCTCCATATCTTCGGGTCTTAAGGGCACTCGGTGGATATTTCCGTTATACTCCAGTATTTCCACGGGTTGATCAAAATAGATTTCAATATCCGAGAGCGAGGTGTCATCATACTGACAGTAGATTTTTTTATTGTAAACATCCTGGACAAAGAACATTTCGTCCCTGTCTCCCTTATTCAGATATTCGCAATTGACATTCACATTGCAGATCATGTTGGGATACATCGATATTAAGTCCGCAACAGTCAGAAATTTACCATCGCTGTTAATATCTGATTGCGCAACCTGGCCTTCAATATTTATATCAAAAACGGAAGATCCATAATGAAAATATTGGTAGAAAAGCAAATAATCGCCGGGCTGGAATGGGTAGCCGTCAAAATCCAGATCACCGAAGGGCAGGTAATCGACTGCCGGTGCGGTTGCATCGCCGTGAAAGCCGATTATCGTCTTGACAGAATCATAACCTGTGATTTGCGGTAAGCAACTGTCGGGGATGCCGTAAATCGAGGGGAGGCTATTGGATTCAATCGGCCCGTAATCATGCACGCAGTGGTATACGCCGCCTTCGATATATGCTGTATTTGATGATGAATTCTCAAACAGGTTATCACCGCAGTCCTGCCAGCAGAAATTTACATGCAAAAAGGGCATCTTAAGCGTATCGGTGACGGCTGCATTGAATGTGATTTCGGCAAGCTGCTGATAGGACATAATAATTAGGGGATTTCCATCTCCCGCCGAGGCCGAGATTTCTACCACTCCATTAGATAATTCCTGAAAATCAAATTCCTGCCAGCCATTGTCCGCCAGAACATTGCCGGGAGAGGCCTCCACGAAAGCAAGTACAGTTGTATCACAATGAGTTTCCCAGATGGTATCATATTTAATCTTTATGCTGAATGCATCGAATTCGAAGGATGGATCATCATTGAACAAATAAATCGGCATCGAGAAGGTGTCGATGGGATCGTCTCCCTCCTCTATGTAGATATCTGTTGCCGCCATTGCTGCTTGTGAGAGAAAAGCAATGATTATCAATGTAAGAAGCATAAAACTGGTTGATTTGAAGATTTTCACGCTACCAAACATAATTCCTCCCAATCAAATATTAATATGACGAAAATAAAATGGTAGCATTTACTCCTGAGAGTATCCTTTAGAAAAGTATATTCTTAGCGGTATCAATAGGTCAAATTATAATATACTTATTTGACCATTTAAGTCAAGCCAAATATTCAGAGTCGTCTGTTTTTAGCAGTCTGGTACAGTATCGCCGTCAATATCGCAGGGGGCATATCCGCCGATAAAGATATAGTTTATGATCCAGACCGCGTCAGAGACATTAACATTGGCATCGCAGTTGGCATCGCCCGCCTCGTACGGATAGGGAGGCAATCCGCCAATGAAGATGTAGTTGATTATATGCACCACATCGCTGATATTCACCGCATCATCCCCGTTGGCATTACCGCAAAAATCGCAGGCATCACCCGCGCCGTTACCGTTTGAATCGGTCTGAGCGGGATTGTAAACACCCGGGCAGTTATCGTCAGGACAGGTATTGGCCGCAAAACCGGGATTGCCGTAACCATCCCCGTCAGTATCGGTGCAATCATCGCAGAGATCGCCAACAGCGTCGCCATCGGTGTCAAGTTGCTCGGGATTTGAATCATCGGGGCAGTTATCGCAGACATTGCCGATGCCGTCCGAGTCATTATCTTCCTGGCCCGGATTGTTATCGGCCGGGCAGTTATCGTCTCCGGCACAATAACCATCGGCATCATCGTCATTTAGAGGATCTTCAGGGCAGACATCGCAGACATCGCCGAAACCGTCAGAATCCATATCCTCCTGCCCGGGGTTGTCCGTATTGGGGCAGTTATCGCAGGCATCACCGTATATATCACTGTCGCTGTTGGTCTGTGAGGAGTTTCCAGCGTTGGGGCAGTTATCGGCATAGAACGTTATCCCATCGCCGTCACTGTCAACCTCCGACAAATCTTTGTATATAATCTCGGTGTCCTGCGCCTTGGCAGTGGTGTATTGATATGCTATTTGATCTCCCCCGTTGGCGATATCGGCGCTGCGGTATTCCTCGGTTACTATCTCGAGCGGATCGGAGACCTGTTCCGGTGCCGACCAGGTAGCCCCGCCGTCATTTGTGCGGCGGGCATAGAGCGTATTGTTCTGAATATAGGAGCAGACAAAAGTCATTCCGGATACATGCTCCAGGTCAGGATAATTTTCCGAATCTGTGCTTCCGGCAACCACGCCCATATTATCGAGGCTGTCGACATCCCCTGTACCTGTATACCAGCAGACTATATCGAAATCGTTGGGAAGGCTGTCATGATAGACCGCGGCTATCAGCAGTATCTGCTGATTATGGGCAGCCATGACAGGATAACGGATGTGCATGGAGGTATCGGCAAAGTTCTTTACCACACCGTTCGTGCCGGCATCCCAGTCATAAAAGAAATCCTGCCTTATCAGCAGTTGGTATTGATCGTCATCGGAATTGTAGCGGTCGTAGGCCGCATAGCTTTTGCCGGTGGTGTTGTCGATAGTTGCGGTAGTTGTTTTGCAATTGTTGAAATTGTTATCATAGAAGCTCAGATATCCCGAGCCGGTGAAATCATCCCAGCCGTAAATCACCGGAACGTCGATCAAATCGGCGGGAGTGAAATCGCGGCTTATCACCGAGGAAATCAAGCCCCAGTTCCATGACTGCTGGCCGTCGTCGGAGCCGATATCCGCCATGCGCATATCACGCCATCCGAAAGGCGAGGTTCCGGCAAAGCCTATATCCCATGTATTCGGCTCCATCGGATTGGGAATATTCATTAGCAGGAACACGCCGCCGTCGTAAAATGATGAGGGCGGTACGAATGTGCCGTAGAAATGAGTATCGTGTCCCCAGTAATCTATTGAGGGATAGGTTCCTCCGGTAAGCTCGGCCCAGCAACAGATTGTCCAGTTCAGGCCGTTATCCTCGGAGCCGTTTATATAGATAAGGCTCAGGGGCGAGACACCGTCATAACCCTCATAGAGTCTGACAAGCGTGTCATTGAAGGCATCGCCGAGGGCTGGATGCTTGTAATACAATATATCCTCAATATCTCCTTTCGTCTGATTATTCAAAGCCTGTTCGGAGATGAAATCGGTATATGGTATCCATTCCATACCGGATTCGATTTCGATTGTCTGTGGAGAAGATGCAATCTCTATGGTATTTATGGCCGCATTCGAATAGTCTTTTGGATTATCGGCTGTAGCAAGTACCGTAAATGCAAAAAATACAATAAGAAAAGCGGCGTTGAATCTTATCCATGATTTCATTTTGTAACTCCTCACCGAAAAGCAGGTTTATATGTCCGGTAGATCAACCTGTCTTCGCAAACCTCATGCTTTGCTCAAAGTAATGGAAGACAGTATTAAAAAACATTGTAATTGCGAAGATATCTTAAGATAAAAAATAGGTTCTTTTTTGTCAACAAAGATAAGTGGTTCTAATATTATTTAATATGGTGCCGCTTGATCTCAGACTGAGCTTCAAAAAGGCCTGTTTTTCATGGGTTGGGAGCACAAGCTCGACATTCAAAATACTCTCTATAATTATAGGAACCATTTAAAATGAATGAGGTTTTAGTTTCCGATTGTTATTTTGAAGCGATATTTATCTTGAGGTGGATTTTGGAAAGAAAAATAGCGTTTGTATTGTTAGCTCTGGGCATGATAATTTTGCTGTCTGCAAATGCCGCGGCTCAGGCGCCTCCGGGCAAGTCATTTGAGTTTAGCTATGACTTTTTTCCTTACAAAAAATTGAGCGATCCTGAGCCGGGTACTTTTTTTGAGGATATAGAAGTTCGAGTTCAGAAATTCAACTTCGATTTTTCTTATCCGCTGGTTTTCGCGCGCGGTAAGACAGTAATGGTCAACAGCTTCGGTTATCAACAACTTCAGATAGATTATAAAAACTGGGAATATGATGAAGGCGGCGGTGAAGCGACTGTTGACAGGCTGCATTCCCTGAGCTATACAATGTTTCTCAGACGAGTTATAAATGACACCTGGTCAATGGCATTTCTTCTAAATCCGGGCTTTGCCACCGATTTTGAGGGAGCCCTGGTTCTTGAGGATTTCAGTTTGCAGTTCGGGGCAATTTTTACCAAGCAATTCAGTCCAAGGTTCGCATTTGGTTTTGGGGCGGTTTATTCCACCCAATTCGGACATCCGATTCCGCTTCCGGCGCTTTCTTTTCAATGGAATAACGGATCTAATTTCCGGGCAAATGTGATACTTCCGGTTAATATGGAGCTGTGGTATGATGCTTCTGAACGTCTTGATCTGGGCATATTGATGAAGATTGATGGCGATGAATTTCATGTTGATCCGGAAATCTACGGGTATGATAACCCGAATTTTAGGCAGACCGATGCCATGATAGGTCCTGCCGCTGAAATCAAAGTGGCCTCGTGGATGAGTTTAAATCTATACAGCGGCTATACTTACCTCAGGATGTTTGAGTTCTATAATGCCGATGATGAGCTTGCGGCCTATGACCCTGAAAACGGCTTGTTTTTCAGAGCGGGTTTGCGATTTGAAAGGTAATTTTAGGTAAGTTTTATCCCTTTTTTAGGATTTCATTTTTCAAAATCATACGTATAATTTACCGAAGATATAAATAGAAGATTTACAAATTGGGCCGCCACTACACCGTTGAATAAACACCTTTGAGGCGGCCCTTTTTGTTGCATAAAATCAGGATTCATTGATCTGCGCCATTCCTAAAAGCATAATTTTTCTTGCCAGAAATTATCAATTCTCATAACATGAACCATCAATACACTGATGTGGGGAGATATTAAGATTAAGATCAGTAGATTTATAAATTGGTTCAAACGCCATTTTCGGCCTAAAAGAATAAAGGAGTTCTGGTCTCATTATGGTTTGGGACTGATTGAACGCATAGGCAGTAACCATGTTTTCCTGGAAGCCAGCGGTCTGGCATTTTCGATCATAGTCTGCGTGGTACCGTTCGTGCTGATTATCTTCGCAGTGCTCGGTTTCGTGCTGGAAAGCCCCACCATTCGAACGGAAATCAATAATTTCATAGACCGCGGGATTCCCTATGAGGATGCCGCCTCGACAGTCAAAGAGATTGTATTTGAACGAGCCCAGGAATTCAAGGTTAATAAAAACATCGCCGGAATATTCGGCATACTGGGTCTTCTCTGGGCTTCAAGCCGGCTCTTCAGCAGTATGCGCACGATACTTAATGTTTCGTATAAGAATCGTTCCGAGGGATCGATTTTTGGGGATGTTGTGGCCAAACTGCGTGATCTGGCCATGGTACTTCTGGTTTTGTTCTATTTCCTGCTGGCCACGACTATTATCCCCGGCCTTGCGGTACTCGAGAAAGTAACCGAAAATTCAACCGTACTTGAATTCCTGCACATTCAATTCGTGGGGGATATTATCGTTCAGGCAGTATCCTTTGTTCTTCTCTCATTCGCATTTTTCGTGATTTATTATTTCGTGCCGCAGGCGAAGCTTCCATTGAAAGTGATAATAGTGAGCGCTTTGTGGGGAGCCTTTTTCTGGGGCATTGCGGAATATCTTTTCCGGCTGTATATAACCAATTTTTTGACCCTGAAGCGAATTTACGGCGCCTATGTCTTCATTATTGTAACGATCTTCTGGATATATTATACATCCGTGGTTGTCATTGTCGGGGCTGAGATCGGCCAGTTATTCCGTGAAAGGCGAGGTCTGGACAGCAAGATGGGCCCTGAAGGATGGCCTGCCTGAGGCAATATCTTTAAAGAAAAAACTTGCCCGGATATATAACACTTCTTAGATTTCTAACATCACGGCAGCAATACTTTATTAATCGAACGGGTCTCAAGGAGGAGCCCATGAAAGCGCTTGATGTAGTCTTTTTGATTCTGCTCGTAGTTGGCGGACTCAACTGGGGACTGGTGGGAATTTTCAAATTCGATCTGGTCGCCTGGATTTTTGGCGATATGTCCGTCATCAGCCGCATCGTGTATATCATCGTTGCGGTGGCTGCGATCTATAACCTGGTGCTGTGGAAATCAATACAGCATCGCTGGGGGAGAGGACATGTTCCGGCAACAGCGTAGACAGCCAGTATGACATCAGAGCGCTCGGCTGATTAATTGGCAGCAACAGAGTTTCGGCACTTATGCCGGGTGTAAGAACAACATCTCCTGAAAGAATGCAGGCCGGCGAATTAGAATTCGCCGGCTTTTTTAATATTTGGTGCACTTAGATAAACTTTACTAATTTCCATTTTGTGGCTTTTTTACTTGATAGAGGATTATAAACTAATTCTGTAATATTAGATGCGCCTGCATTACTTTTAAAGGATTGTAATCGGTTCACCCGATCAGGTCTCTTCAGGGCAGCAATGAGCCGAATGGACGACCTCCCATCATAAAAATATTGCTCTTCACCGGCCTTTTATGTTTATTGCAAAGGTTCGCGATCTACATTATCGTATATATTCTAAAAAGGTGGTTATATGCCCGAGAATCAAAAAAAAGAAAGCCCGATAAAAGTTGGAATCAGCTCATGTCTGCTTGGAATGATGGTGCGTTATGACTCCGGTCATAAGCGTGATCGTTACTCCACCGATGTGCTTTCCGAATATTTCCAGTTCGTTAATGTCTGTCCCGAGGTCGAGGTCGGTATGGGTGTACCGAGGGAGGCGGTCAGACTGGTTGGTACCGCCGAGAATACACGGATGGTTGGCAACAAGACCGGTAAGGACTGGACCAAAAAGGTCGTAGCCTTCAATGCCAAACGCGCCAGAGAACTTGAGAAGGAGAACCTGAGCGGCTATATTCTCAAGAAGGATTCTCCCAGTTGCGGCATGGAAAGGGTCAAGGTTTACAATGAAAAAGGGTATGCAGAGAAAAATGCTGTAGGTATGTGGCCGAGAGCATTGAAAAAGCAGTTTCCGCTTCTCCCCATGGAGGAGGAAGGACGCTTGAATGACCATCGTCTGCGCGAGAATTTTATTGTCAGGGTATTCGCCTACCACCGTCTTCAGAATCTTTTCAACAACCACTACAGCAGGGGAAAGATGGTCAAATTCCACACTGCACACAAACTCCTGCTTATGGCCCACAGCCCGAAGCACTATAAAGAACTGGGTAAACTTGTAGCGGATGTAAAGAAATACTCGCCGTCCGAGATGCGTGCAAAATACAGCACTGTATTTATGGAAGGGCTGGGGTACAAAACTACCACAAAGAAGAATGTTAATGTCTTATATCATATCATGGGCTATTTGAAAAAAGTGCTCAGTCCGTCCGAAAAGCAGGATATTTTGCATGTTATCAAAGATTATCATGATGAAATAACCCCGCTTGTGGTGCCGTTGACCTTATTGCGTCACTATGTTACCATTCACGATATCGACTACATAAAAGATCAGATATATTTGACACCGCATCCCAAAGAGCTGATGCTTCGCAATCATGTGTAGGTTTTAGCCTTATTTGCCGAAAGCATCATATAGCATGCGGTCGTGATCGAAAGCAAGTTTTATATCGTGGTAATCTTTGGTTAAAATCAATTCCGCGGCATCATCGGCCGCCTTCGGCTCACCGCTTAACGGCTCGGCCAGATATGTTACCGACATAACGCGTCCCCTCGGATCCCTGTCCGGATCGGAATAAACTCCCACCAGCTTTTTTAATTCGATTTTAACGCCGGTCTCTTCCTCGGCCTCACGCACAGCGGCTTCTTCGACAGTCTCATCCTCCTCGACCATGCCGCCCGGCAGCGCCCAGTAATCCTTGTATGGATCGTTTTTGCGTTTGATCAGGATGATTTTTCCGTCGGGATATTGGATTATCAAATCCGCCGCGACAATCATCTTGAACATAATCAGCCTCCTTTATTTTTGAACCCGGTTTTCATTCTGGCAAAATAGTCTCTCGATGCTCTTATAACATTGGGCGAGAGTAAAAGTGCGCCAATAAGTGTTGGAATTGCCATTAGTGCGAATGATGTATCAAGCAGATTTATCACGATATCCTGCGACCATACCGCCGCAAGCGGCAGGCTCAGTATGTATATATAAACATAATAGCTGCCGAATTTATAGCCGAAAAGATAGCGCGAACATTTAAGGCTGTAGTACGAGTATGAAATCATGGTGGAGATCGAGAACATTATGATGATTAAGGTCATCATGTACCGCCCCATACCCGGCATGCCGTGCTCGAAAGCGTTTACTGTCATCACCACGCCGTCCTCCTGCGGAAGCGCTCCGGTTGCCAGAATAACAAGCGCGGTCATGGTGCAGACCAGGTTCGTATCCAGAAACGGCCCCATCATAGCGATCAATCCCTCGCGTACAGGTTCTTTGGTTTTTGCCGCGCCGTGAGCCATAGGCGCTGTGCCGATTCCGGCCTCGTTGGAAAATGCGGCGCGTTTGATGCCGTTAATCAGCACTTCCTTGAAGACAATGGCTGTACCGCCGCCTATCAGGGCTTCCCCACCAAAGGCCGAGGTTACGATTGATTTGAAAAGTCCCGGTATAATTGAAGCATTGGACAGAATTATATACATGGCGGAGATGACATATATCAGAAACATTACGGGCACGATCCGGCTGGTGACCTGCCCGACCCGCACAATTCCGCCCAGGATTACTATTCCGACCGCGATCATGCAGACTATGCCGGTATAGAGTTTGTTTATGCCCCAGTCGTTTTCCAGAAGTCCCGAAAGCTGGTTGACCTGGAATAGCGCCAAACAGCCGACCATACCGCAAATCGCGAACATAATCGCCAACGGCTTAAAGTATTTGCCCAGGCCGACCTCAATGTAGTACATCGGCCCGCCCTGATCGATCCCGCGCTCATCTTTCTTGCGGTACAAACATGCCAGCGTGCAAGTGAAGTACTTGGTGGACATCCCCACAATTCCGGCAACCCACATCCAGAAAATAGCCCCCGGACCGCCAATCGTGATTCCGATTGCAACGCCGGAGATATTGCCCATGCCAATGGTAGCGGAGAGCGCGGATGATAACGCCTGGAAATGGTTGATTTCGCCCGGATCGTCGGGATCATCGTATTTACCGCGTAGAATATTCACAGCATGCTTGAGATATCTAAAGGGGATGAAGCGTCCTATGAGAGTGAAATAGACACCGGCGGAGATCAGCAGCACCACCATTGGAATTCCCCAGGCAAGGTCAACGGCTCTGGTCAGAATGGATTCGAGAAATTGCAATCGGGTCTCCTGTAAATCGTCGCGTAAATCAGACTAATAATATAAAATCGATTCAGTCAATGCAAAATAAAATGCGGGTAACATTTCATGTTCTGTGAACAGATATGTCGATTGTATGTTGTATAGTATGAAGGTAACAAAGGGAGGAATGGTATTTATGCAGACTAATGTTGGAAGAGTTGAAAGATTTTTTAGAATCGTAATTGGAATATTTATACTATCCCTGATTTTTTGGGGTCCGGAGTCTTACTGGGGGCTTCTTGGTATTATACCAATTCTTACAGGGCTTGGCGGATGGTGCCCATTGTATCGCCTACTTGGTGTTTCGACCCATAAACCAACGAGCGGCAAAGAGACTCCCGAAGTATAGAATACAAAAGCCGGAATATTATTCCGGCTTTTATATTTCTAATCCTCCGGTGGATATTTGTCAATGATTCGCTTGACCGCTTTTTTGACATGCTCCTCGGCTTCCTGCGGGCTGTTGATAACACCGGAGGCCCATCCGCGCCAGACCATGACTTTCTCATCGGTATCTACAAAATCGATAATAAGTGTGCCCTGTTTGTAGCGCGTAACCTCGGTGTGACGCGGCCCGTGCCAGGGATGGTAGCCGTAATGATCCACCCGTACCTTATCCCGCATGCTGACATGATAAGCGATTCTGATATCCGCCCTGCCTTTGTCCACAAAGCGGTAGCCTTTGGCCTCCATCTCGTTCTGGATTGCGTCCTCCACACGCAGACGCAGGAATCTGTTATTCAACGGGCTTCTGGCATCGGAGCGCTCTTTTTGAGGCAGGAATCCAAATGTGCGGTATGAATTGAAGTCGACCTGCTCGTCGAAATCAGTCATCACGGTCATTGATGCGCATCCGGCAAAGATAAAAAGTCCCGCAATAATAAATATGATCAGATATTTTTTCATAAAATTCTCTCCTGTCTTTTTATTGACAACTTTTCAATTGGAAATATAAAAATAGATTACCCGCAAAAGTATATAAAACAGGTAAATCGGGGCCGGCAAATATCAAAAGATCAGGTCATAAATTTTGAAAAATACTGTAGCATGAATCGGTGTTTTTTCGTTTTATTAGTATAATTAGAATCTAATGCCTGGAAAAATGTATTCATCAAGGAGAAGCCATGAGATTCACGGGCCTTTTGACAGCAATATGTATATTTGTATTTGGTGCAGCTTCTTATCTTTCCGCAGATAATTCCGAGGGTGGGATCACGCCGGAAATGATTGAGAAGATGCATGAATCGACAAAATTTGAGGGACCCTGGAAAGCGATTTATAATTCGCTCATGAATAATGATATTAAGGAGCTGGCACTGGATCATGATAAAATCGTCGAACACGAGGACCTTTTCAATGTCAGCATCAAGACCAAAGGCGTCACGAATCAGAAATCCTCCGGGCGCTGCTGGCTTTTCGCGAGCCTGAATTTGCTTCGTCCGAAAATGATCGAAAAATATGATCTGAGTAGTTTCGAATTTTCGCAGAGCTACCTTGCATTCTGGGATAAGCTGGAAAAGGCCAATATGTTTCTGGAGGTGATGATCGAGCTCCGCGACCGTGACCATCTGGACCGAGAACTTACCGATTTTTTGCGCAGTCCTTACGGGGATGGGGGCTGGTGGCATTATACTGTTGACCTGATTGAGAAATACGGTTGTGTGCCCAAGGAGGTTATGCCCGAGACTAAAAGCACGTCCAAAACGGGCATGATGAACAGGCTTATCAGCACCAAGCTGAGAAAATGTGCCTCCGAACTGCGGGAACTTAATGCAGGGGGGGCGTCTATTACAGAATTAAGAGGTGCAAAAGAAGAGATGCTAACGGAAATATATCATATGTTGACTCTGAATATGGGAATTCCGCCGACTGAATTCGTGTGGAGGTATGAGGACAAGGATTCGACTGTCTCCCAGCCTGAAAAGTATACTCCCCGGGAATTTTACAGTAAGGTTGTTGATGTTAACCTGCGCGATTATGTTACCATGACAGATCATCCTTCACGCCCTAAGTATGAGATGTATGCAGTCAAGTATACGCGCAATATGTACGACCATGAGGACGGCGCATTTTTGAATGTACCAATCGATTCATTGAAAGCGTATGCTCTGAAGACCCTGCTGGATGGCGAAGCTGTGGTTTTTGCCTGCGATGTGGGCGAGGATAATGCCAATGATAAGGGAATATTCCGTCCGGGTATTTATGATTATGAATCGGTATACGGTGTCGACTTGGGCATGGATAAGCGGGATAAATTCCTTTACGGCGATTTGACCGCCAACCATATGATGCTTATCTCCGCCTGCGACACATTAAACGGTGAAGTTACGAAATGGAAGGTGGAGAATAGTTGGGGGACAGACCGGGGTGATGGCGGTTTCTGGACTATGTATGATGACTGGTTTAATAATAATGTCTTTGAAATAATCATCCACAAGAAACATCTATCGGGCGATCTGAGCAAAATATTGAAAAAAGAGCCGATTGAGCTGCCCTCCTGGGATCCGTACTCACGATGCGTCAAGAAGTAAGATTTGAATGAGCGTTACAATTTGTAAAATAAAAGTATGCCTGACCGCCATTATTTTGGTGTCTATAATGGCTGCCGGGACAAATTGCCTTAAAGGGCAGGGGGGAGAGGATAAGATGGATCAGGCTGGATTGAAAAGCAGTAAAGTATATGATTTGAAAGATATCAGGATTACAATCGTCTATGACAACAGCAGTATGAAGGAAGGCGTCACGCAGGATTGGGGCTTTTCCTGCTTTATAGAGGGACTGGAAAAGAACATACTTTTCGATACCGGAGCGGATGGTGGAATACTTTTGCATAATATCGAAAAGCTGGGGATAGTAATATCTGATATTGACGTTATCATTATCTCCCATAACCACCACGATCATATTGGCGGCCTGGGTGATGTTATCCGGCAATATTCAGATCTTGATGTCTGTATTTTGCCTTCTTTTTATGATAGTATCAAGGATACTATAAATTCATCAGGCGCCCGGCTGATCGAAAAGGATGAGCCATTTGAGGTTATAAGAGGAGTCCACACAACCGGGAAAATGGGGACAGAAATAGAAGAACAGGCCATAATTATAAATACGGATGAGGGATTAATCGTAATTACCGGATGTGCTCATCCGGGCGTGGAGAATATCGCGGAGAAATCGAAAGAGCTTTTGAATAGGGAAATACTGCTTGTATTGGGTGGATTCCATCTAAGGGAGCAATCAGCACATAGGATTGCAGACGTGGCAAAATATATGAAAATGTTGGGAGTCAATTACGTAGCGCCATGCCATTGCTCAGGAAAACAGGCCTTCGAAATCCTTCGTGAAATCTTTGAAGAGAATTATCTTGATGTGGCTGCCGGCAAAATCGTTACCTACGAGGATTTTCAATAATCCCGATTAGCAGTCATCTTCACCGTCGCCGTCTACATCTCCCGGGGCATATCCACCCAGAAAGACATAATTGATGATCCAGACTGCATCGCTGACATTAACAGCACCATCACAATTGCAATCGCCGGAAAAGTAGGGCAAAGGCGGCTCGCCGGATATGAAGACATAATTAATTATATAGACCGCATCGCTGATATTAATTGAACCGTCATTGTTGCTGTCGCCGATTAAAAATGTAAATTCGAAGTTCGGCCTGAATTCGATTGCAAATAAATCATGGGGCATATTCTGTGTGGACTGAAAGCGGTCGTAAAACCTATGGTAACTGCAATCCTGATCGAGAGAGAGACCCACAAGCGAGGTGACCGCCGCCCCGCCGATACCGATATCCTTGTACTGATAACAGATATTCCCGTCGGCTGTTAGAATGATCTGGAATGTTATCGTAGTATCGCCCTCCTCGACCAGATTACCCACCCGTTCGTAAGAGACTATAAAGGTGTCATTTGTAGGGGACTGATAATAATAGACGGCTCCGTTGCCGTGATAATCCTGATCCAGTGATAGATCGTTCCAGAAAGGCGCGAGGAAGGCGTTAAAACCGGGAGAGGGAAAGTAAATATCGTCGTAATAGCCGTTAATTGTTAGATTTTCTTCTGTGAATGATACACCACCGTTTGTGCTTATATTAACTTCACTGAAATATTCGTTATAGAAGTTCATGGTAAATCCGAGTTCATACGGTCCGGCGGTACCGTCATCGAGAGCATTGGCTGGAACCTCGGAATTCTCAAATTCGGATTCCTGAATCTGCGTACCCGTCTGAGCGATATCTATCCATTCGTAATCTATCGTTCCCTCATCCGAATCATACACGGCATAGCTTGTATCATTGCACTCCAGTTCGAGAAAAACCGGTAGGGAAATCGTATCCCAGCCGGGATTGAGGTTAACTTCTATCTCAGCCTCGGCCTTATAGGGCGCAACGCTTCCGGGAATAACCGTGCCGTCAAAATAGAAATTGATCATGTCTCCGCCAAGAGGGGCAATGCTTCCGGACTGCGGGCTTATATCCAGCCATCCGCCGGCAGTCCAGCCCTCGATTGTGTCATCGAAGGTGATCGTGTAGTCGATTGACCTGTCATCATAGTCATTTAGCAGGAAGATGCTTGTTTGGCCGGTTTGCCCGTCGGTCATGGTATACTGCACGTACTGTGGACTTGTTTTTACACTGCCAGGCGGCGGCATTGACTGCAGAGCGAGCTCCAGATCTGGACGGGGGCCTATATTCTCGTTTGGATTGGGCTGCAATGTCCCGCTTAAATCGAGTAGATTTGCCAAATCGTCGGCAGCCATCGGTTCGCCGTAAGCCTCGATATATGCCGACTGGAGTGACGCCACAACACCGGTCACCATAGCGCCCGCTGCTGATGTGCCGCTGAACCTGTCGGTATAATGCTGCTTGTAGTCGCCGTCACCGTCAAAAAGCACACCATATCCCGAGGCGGCCACTTCCTTGCCCCAGCCCTGCAGGTTTATGCGGGAGCCGTAGTTGGAGTAATACAGGCGCGACCTGTCCTGCCCCCAGTTGCCCGAGGGCGGAGCGCCGGCTCCCACTATTATAGCATGCGAGTTGCGGAATGAGGTGTTGAATTTATCCTCGTAAATCGGATCGTCCAGATTTTCAGCGCCGTTTCCGGCCACAGCTACCACAATTATGCCTTTTGCCGATGCTAACTGGACAGCATCGAAGGTCTCATCGAAATACTCTTCCGGCACATAACCGGCCTGGTCGGGCTTATACTCAAAATCATAGCGTGGCCCGGGACTGTTTAGCTCAATCAAGATAACATCGCCCGGTGAAAGATATGATGCGGCAAAATCCACAGCCACGGCAGTGCCTATTCCGCCCACTGAAACTCCCGAGACCACCGCCTCGTGGGCTATGCCGGTGATACCATAGGCATTGGAATCCGCGCCTATTATTCCCATCACGCAGGATCCGTGCGAGGCCCAACCGGGAGCGTTGACAGGCAGGCCGAATAAAAGCGTGTCGATATTTTCGCCGAAATCCTCATGATCGAAATTCCAGTTGCCCTCGATATCGATAACATGAACATTCCCGCCTTTACCGCCCGGAACAGTCCAGGCATAATCTGCCCCAATGCCGTTGGGGGCAGAGTACAAATAGCCCTGCTCAGACATAAAATCCGGCGTTGTGGGCGGAATATCCTCGGCGGGATACGATTTGGGTCGAATATATGTTTTTTCTATTAAGGGATTGTCGTCGAGTTCATCAATAAGTCCTTTTGCGGTATTATAGTCCGTGATCTCAACCTGATAGTACGAATTCAGGTCGGGCAAACTTAGCGATTTCTCTGCTTCCAGCATAGTTCTTTCATTATCAATCACCTGCTGGTCTCTAATAAATAGCGGCTTTGTGGACTTGCCGCTTTTTGCCTGAACGAGGCTTTCGATTGAGCCGAGGTCAGCCGAATTTGAAACCAGACTGCCGTTTTTGAATCTGACTTTGTCTTCATCATGAAACTTGATAATCACCCTGTCGACCTCGACATTGCCGTTAACCTTGTGACTGTCAGCGGATTTGCCATAAGATACAGCATATAGCAGGCATATCAATAGGGCCAAAACAGGTAGGATATGATTTTTGGAGCTCAGGATTGTCATCATATTAAGTTCTTTCGGCAAGAAAAGGCTTCCTCATTGAATATAAGTCATCGAAATTGACTGTCAATCTGTTTACGGCCGCATGCGGCAGATTATGAGTTAAGAATCAGATTCTTATAGCAGTAGCGGAAATTGTATGAGGAACTCCCTGAATAAATCCATTCCAGTCTTTTCACAGAGTACGATTATTATAAACCTGGTATCAAATGGAGTTTCAAAAAAGCGTGTTGAGAGGGTTTTTGTCCAAAGGGAAGTTCAGAATAATGTTGATACAAGTGTAATCCCGCTTTATAATACGATTTCTGTTTCGATGATTTAAAAAGGAGGAAGAATGAGCGGGATACTATTTCTGAAGACAGCAGACCTTAACAAGGTAACCGGTTTTTATTTGAATCAGGTTGGATGCACGCTCTGGCTGGATCAGCCTGACTGCCGAATTTTTCGGCACGGCAATCTTCTATTCGGGTTTTGCAAAGCTGAAAAGGCGGACACAAACGGTATCCTGACTTTCTTCTATCCCACAAAGGAACAGGTCGACAGCATGTACAGCGCCCTTCAGGATGTTGCCAGGGAAGCCCCAAAAATGAACGAAAAATATAAGATATATCATTTTTATGCCGCTGATCCCGAGGGACGCGATGTTGAATTTCAGTATTTCGATCATTATTTAAAAGGTCATCTTGCCGGGGATGATCTTTTGCTGACAAGACGTAGTATGCGCAAGTTTCTGGATCAGGATGTTTCCGATGAGGTGATCCGTTCTGTAATCGATATGACCCGCTTTGCGCCAACTTCGCGCAACACGCAGGGATTCTATTTCAAAATTATAAGAGACAAGGAGATTCAGAAAAAGCTATCGGAGCTGCGCGGCAAGTCAAGCTCTCCGATAGCGAATGCGCCTCTGGCAGTGGCTATATGCTCCGACCCTGAGATTACCAAGCGGCATATTCAGGACGGCTGTATCGGGTCCTATCATTTTATATTAAGCGCCTGGTTTCACGGTCTGGGAACTGTCTGGATTGCCGCTATGGACAGGGATGACGCCAAGGAAATGCTGGGGATTCCCCGTGACCATTATATCGCAACCATAACACCCCTCGGCTATCCCAAAGAATCGTTCAAACAGCCGCCCGAAAGAAAGGGCGTGGATTGGTATATAAGATAGTTTTTTTATAAGGAATGTACTCTATTTCAAGAGAAGCATCTTTCTGGATTGTACAGCATCCTCGCTTCGTATCTGATAGAAATAGATTCCTGAGGGAAGCTGAATATTATCGCCTTTTTCCGCATTCCATGAAATTGTATGATAGCCGACTTCGAGGTATCCGAGGTTTTCCTCCTCGATAGTCTGGCCGAGGATATTCAGCACTCTGAATGTCACTTCCGAGCCTTTTGGAAGTGCGAAAGCTATTCTGGTTGAGGGATTGAAGGGATTGGGATAATTCTGGTGCAATTCGAACTTTTCGGGAATAATACCGCTTAAATCATGTTCGATATCTTCAACATCGGTACTGATTTTGACATTATAATCGCAGACATTATTGAGCTTTCTGTTATATCTCCAAATCGGCACCGGAGCGGATGAGTCGGTGTATGGCACGCCTGCGAAATTCATAAACATAATCTCATTTGAGGGAGAGGTTACTGCCATATCGATAAAGCCGTCCTTGTCGATGTCGCCGAATGTTGGCAGATGCAGGGAGAAGTTCAAGTATGGATCGTATTCATTATTTGTAACCAGCGGCCATCCATCCAATAAGCGTCCCTCTTTATCCCAGGCCGTAATCCTTTCCACTTTGTAAGTATGATACATATCCCGTTTCACTCCGGTAATCAGATCGTAGTATGAATCTCCATCAATATCAACGATGACAGGGGGGCAGAGGATGCCTGGATTTTCTGTCCATGCCCATATGGGCGAAATATTCAAAGCCCCCTGCGGGAGACCTTCTGTGTTCCAGCTGTACACCTGTCCCTGGCTCAGCTCGAAGGTTGCAATGAAATACTCCATCTCATCATTTTTATCCAGGTTGAAAAATACCGGATTAGGCGGCACCAGGTAGCTGTTTATGCCGGTATTATGCGGCCAGCCCTCTTTAAGCTGAAGGTTTTCATCGAATGTGTAAACCCAATGATCTCCAAGAGACTCCTCGTAAAAACCAAAGACAATCAATTCCTGCTTGTGATCGCTATCGATATCAGCCGCCGATAGCGATTTCACCTCGAAAGGTATTGTATTATCGTCGATATCTATATGGTATTCATTAATAATCGTAGACGGCATAGCGATTTCATAGAGCATATCTCCAGACGCCGCATAGAGCTCGTCGATACCGTCGGAATTAATATCAGCCGCCAGATATCTGCTTTTTTCTTTGCCGATCTGATAGATATTTTCTGTTGCCGGATCCCAGTCATAAAGCCTGCTAAGGTCATTGAGATAAATAAATACCTCATCAATCCCATCCCGGTCCACATCTCTTAAAGCCGTATATGGATGAACCTCGGTATCTATATTGCTGTAGTCATTAGTTCCGATAACTTTGCTAATTGGAAATAAGTGCTGCCCCGTTTCCGAGCTGTAGATGTATATGTAGCCGAGATCATTCACTCTATAGCTTACAAGCAATGCAACATCTTCGATTTGGTCATTATCCAAATCTCCTACAGCAATAGCTGTCCTGCAATCGCAGTTTTGGAGCCAGGGCAGATCATCTGAATAATCGCTGCCATCCGGATTAAAGATATACAACCCATCTTTTGAACCGACCAGGATCTCATTAATCCCGTCACCATTTATATCAGCATAATTGACAGTGCTGTTAATCTCTGTGGGAATACTTTTTCTCCACCCATTTTGCTCTGAAAACGGGGAGGTGATGGTGACAGGGACATATATCTCATCATACTCATTTCGAGAGGAATACAGGGTCAGCTTGAGAATATAATCGCCATCATCGAGAAGACTGATTCGCCACTGCCCGAGTTTAGCCTCTTCAACGCATCTGGTCGAGGCATTGATCAGATACCATTGATCGGGATTTTGGGCTGAGGCATACAACAGTTCATAATGATCGAAATAAGGACAAATTGCCGAGCCTTGTATGGTAATCTGTGAATGAACTGTATCATGTTCTAGCGGCTTTGATATTTCTGCCAAACAGGAATTCGCGATTACCAATCTTACCTGCGCAATGTTTGTTTCTCCTATCTTAGCCCGGATTGAGTAAATTCCATTAAGTCCGGCGGTATTGAGTTCACCTAGATTTCTTGATTCGGGCGCGGTGTTTCCGGATGCAAATTCAGTCCAGCTTTCCGGTTTGTGTCCTTTCCCATATTCGAGGATATATTCAGATATATCATCAGCGGCACAGATACCATGAATTTGAATTGTGCCGCTTAATAATTGATGATTGGCTGGGCTTTCTATACGTGCGCAGCGGGCGGGGGTTGCCTGAATAGCCTCGAAAAGATTTACACAACCAAATCCGGTATATTCATCCCATCCGGGCATAGCGGGACCGTTCTCTATTGGATACAAAATATCGGTTGAGGTGCCTTCGATAATTGATTTAACCTGATCCGGGACCAGGCCGGGTGAGACAGCCCTAACCCAGGCGGCCACGGCGGCCACATGCGGTCCGGACATGCTGGTGCCGGAGGCTATATAATAATCCTCGCTGATTATATGAACATCGGGCTCTCCATATTCTGCATAAATATCGCTTTCATTGGCACGCAGTGAGAGAACTGCTTCACCGGGTGCGCAGACACTGATGTGGTCACCATAGGTGGAGAAGGCTGCCATTTTATTTGAGCTGTTGCTTGCTGAGACCGCCATTGTGTAAGGTGAACCGGCGGGGAAGTTAAGGTAGCTGCCGCCGTCATTTCCCGCCGAAGCACACAAAACCACTCCGCGCGAATTCGCGTAGGCCAGAGCATCATCCAAAACCTCAATACGCCAGGGATAGCCGAAGCTCATATTTATAACATCCGCGCCGTTATCGGCTGCATAGACAATTGCCTCGGCCGCGAATGAAGACAGCATCAAAGGAAAAATCTTTAGCGGCATAATCACACAATTTTCCGCAGCTCCCGCAATTCCGATTCCATTGTTGGTGGTGGAGGCTATTATACCTGCGCAATGAGTGCCATGGCCGAAAGAGTCCATTGGATCATTATCAGGTAAAGGCCCTCCAATTGTGCCCTCACCTGTGAAATCCCAGCCGTTAACATCATCCACAAAACCGTTATGATCATCATCGATAGCATTACCGGAGATTTCATTCGGATTTGTCCAGATTTTGCCGACAAGCTCCGGATGTTCGGTATCCACTCCGGTGTCGATAACGGCTACAACCACTGAATATGTATTTTCAGGAGGATTTTCAAATACTGGTTGAGCATTGATATCTGCCCCGGATTGACCCATTATCATGATCAACTCATCGTTGAAGTAACCACTGTTGCGGACTATATGGTAATGCTCCTGGCCGGTATTTAGAAGCGGCCATTGATAGTCGAAAAGGGGATCGTTGGGAAGGGTATGGAGCTCCATCTTATAATCGCGGTGTGCGTATGCAACCTCGGGCAAATTTCGATAGCTCTCTATTATTTGATCGATATCACCATCGGAGGGGGCTTCAACGATGAGGATGTTTTTCAGTCGCGGGGATTGGTCCAATGCGGGCATTTCCGAAAATAGCAATTCAATGTTTTGAATTCGGTTTTGTCGATTTAATCTGTCCAAAGCACTCACGCCCAGCGAGAGCATTGTACCGCCGGACTTCGGGGGGGAAATCTCTATCTCTGGCTTCAGCTTGATTACGATTCTTTGAGAAGGATCCTGATCTCCGATTTTGGATGATTCCCCGAAATAAAGACCGTAGACTGGCGATGAAAGGAGGAAGAGGCTTACGATAATTATTGCAATTCTTTTTCCGCAGCCCATAAAATTATTCCTTTTTTTTGTTTCTTCGGCGGATAAAGGAAACAAAGAATCTGCAATGCCCGGTTGTCTTTAACTATATTAACGACGAGGGTACCTTGGATACGTTC
Source organism: uncultured Ignavibacteria bacterium (assembly GCA_964496505.1). GTDB lineage: Bacteria > Zixibacteria > MSB-5A5 > JAABVY01 > JAABVY01 > JAABVY01. The sequence continues at coordinate 22,000 of CAZBZV010000047.1, forward strand.
AATATAAATGATCTTATATTTTACACAAGATATATTTGGCGTTGAAGATTCAGGAATCGCGTTCGACAGAAGCCGCCGTGCCGCCGGGACTGTCAACCGAAGGCGCCGTGCTTACAGCCTTCTTCTTCATACCCAGAAGGCCCTTGATTCTGACTGTTAGTTCGATAGCATAGGAGAAGACCAGAGGCGTCAATATCAAAGTCGTAACCGTGGAGACTGCCAGACCGCCCACAACAACGGAGCCCAGTCCGCGGTAGAGTTCCGATCCTGCGCCCGGCATGATAATAAGGGGCAGCATCGCCAGGGTCGAGGTTCCGGTTGACATGAAGATCGGACGGACACGCACTCTGACAGATTCTTTGACCGCTGAACGGGCGTCCCATCCTTCACGCATAAGCTGAAGGGCGTAGTATACGATCAAGATCGAGTTGTTTATGACCGTACCGACCAGGATTACGAATCCCAGCATTGTGAGAATATCGAATTGCTGTGAGCTGTCGAAAATCTGTACTATGTTTAATCCCAGCACACCTCCGAAAGTCGCCAATGGCACGGTCAGGAGTATTACCAGGGGATAGGTGAACGACTGGAATAGAGCCGATAGCAGCAGATATGTCAGGATAACCGCCAGATGGAAGTCGGTGGTCAATTCAGCACGCAGTTTGCTCAAGTCATCAGCCGTGCCGGAAAGCTTTATATCATAGAGACCGCCGATCTGGCCCTGATTGCGAAGCGGGCCGATAATATCATTTTCGAGCATGGCCATAGCCTTTTCGAGCGGGATATCTTCCGGCAAAACGGTTTCAATCGAAACGGTTCTCTGACGTTCGACATGATTTATCTGCACCGGACCCTGCTGAAAATTCACATCAGCCACATCGCCAACCGTAATCAAATTACCGCTGTTGGTGGCCAGCGGAAGCTGGGCGATATCCTGGGTATGGCGGGTCCATTTGTCCCTGCCTTTGATAATCAGATCCAGCTCTTTGCCATTATAATAGTATTCACTGACAATAGCGCCATCAACCAGGGCATTCACGGCCAGACCGATCTGGCTGGCAGTCAGGTTAACATCCGCCGCGCGCACTCGGTCGGGGACAACTCTGACCTCGGGATTACCAAGATCAAGCCCGGGTATTGGACGTGAATTGGCGCCCGGAAGCACCTGCCCCACCTGCCCGAATACCTGTCCGGCAATCTGCAGAACCTTTTCAAGCTCCGGCCCGCTAACATCTATTCGTACCGATCTTGTTCCGGCAAAACCGCGCCCGAATAGCGAGGTCTGGCTGGCAAAGCCGATTGAACCGGGAATCGAGAAAATTGCCTCGTTTGCGATTGGCACAAGTTCAGAAGCCCGCTCATGATCCCGCGAGGCCAGGCCGAAAAATGCCTGCCCGGAAAATGCTACGAAGAAGAAGTTCTCTATGCCGCCTCCGGGCATATCCTCGGCTTCCTCGCCCTCAGCTTCCCACAAAGGCCTGATCTGCGATTCAATTGTCTGCCCGGCCTTCACCATCTCATCAATGTTATAGCCGGGAGGGGGAAGCATGAATGCAAATACCAGATTACGGTTGCCGTTGGGAAGATACTCGGCGTCGGGCAGAAGGAGCCATGTGAAGAACATGGCAAAGATAACGATGCCTGCAATCGTGCCCAGTCTTCGTGCGCCTTTGGCATTGATAAAGTCCACGAATGCCGCCACTCGTGAGGCAAATCTGCCCAGCAGGGATTTATGTTGATCCGAACCCTGCAGTTTTTTCGAGACTTTCAGGGCACGGGATGATAATGTCGGGATTACTGTAATCGAGACCAGAAGCGCAATTACGATTGCACTCGAGATTGCGATGGCAATATCCTGGAATAACTGGCCGGCCTGCTCTTCAACGAACATGATCGGCAGAAAAACGGCAATCGTTGTCACCGTAGAGGCCAAAAGCGCTCCCCATACCTCACGTGCACCGTCGGCAGCCGCCTGCCATTTGGACTTGCCCATCTGCATGTGGCGGTAGATATTTTCCAATACCACAATGGAGCTGTCTACCACCATTCCCACGGCAAAAGCCATTCCGGCCAATGATATAACATTAATAGTCCGCCCAAAGAGCGACATGGCCAGAAAAGTACTGATGATAGAAATAGGGATCGAAAGCGCAATTACTCCAATTGCCGAAGCCGATCTCAAAAATACGAACAGCACAAGAATTGCCAGGAAGCCGCCCAGGTAGATATTCGAGAACACCAAATCGATTGCTGAATTTATGTATGTGGTCTCATTGTATGCGTTGACAATATTCATGCCGCGCGGATTCATGACTTCGCTGTTCAATATGTCGACCTGTTTCAGCAGATTATCCAGGACCTCCAGAACATTGGCGCCCACCTGGCGCTGGGCATTGAAGGCGATAGCGGGATTGCCCATGTTGCGCACCATGGCGGTAGGTTTTTCGAAGTCAAGGCTGACCTCGGCCACATCCTGTACGCGAATCGGCACGCCGTTTCGAACTGTGACCACTGTCTGTTCCACGTCCTCAATCGAATTGAAGCGCGAGGTCGTACGCACAACATATTTTCGCTTGCCTTCACCAAAATCACCGGCCGAGATATCCCGATTCTCTGCACGCAGGGCAGAGGACAGCATATCGACCGTTATGCCTGATGATGCCAGCAAATCGGGGTCAAAGGTGACATGAAGTTCCTGTTCGAGTCCGCCGTAAATATTGATAGAGGCAACGCCCTCAACACGCTCAAGACGAGGCTTCACGATATCTTCGATCAAGCGTTCCTGATGGGGAATATATAAATTTGAATCCACTGCGCGCACTATGAACCATGCTATGGCGCCCTCGGTTTCGCCCGATGATCTTACCACCGGCCGTTCGGCATTCTCCGGGTAGGAGGGGACCTCGTTCAGCTTGTTGGTAACGCGCACCACAGCGCCGGTGAGATCTGTTCCTACAGGAAATTCGAGCGTAATAGTGCCCCGGCTGTCCTGTGACTCGGAGCGCATTTCCTCCACACCCTCGACCGACTTGAGATATTCTTCCTGCTCCTCGATAATTTCCTTCTCGATTTCCTCAGGCGATGCTCCCACCCAGGTTGTGCTGACCGTAATAATCGGCTGCTGGACCTCGGGGGTAAGCTGGATTGGCACCTGATTAAGTGCCAAAAAGCCGGCCATTGTGATGATTAAAACACCAACAATTACCGTGACCGGAAATCGTATCGAGGATTTTATGAGACTCACTTCTATATCCTTTTAATATAATCTATGGTAGTTTTAATTAGGCTGATTGCCCTTTTCCGCTGTTGCGGATGTTTGCTGCGCCTCACCGGTTATTACCGGACTGCCCGGAAAGATTCTTTCATTACCGCGCACAACGACCGGCATCCCGACCGAGAGCCCTTCACCCTGAACCGCTACCATTTTGCCCTCTGTGGAGGTGGTGACGACCGGTATCGGGGCGGCCTTGCCTTCATTTATCGTGTAGACAATCGTATTCTGTCCCTGCCTGATAATCGCATCTTTGGAAACAGCCAGACTCTGGAAAGTTTCATCCATCGAAAGAGTGGTCCTGACCAGCATCCCGCCGCCCAATGAAACATTGTCATTGGAGACTTCTATAATCACCGGAAATGTATGTGTTTCCTCGGATGCGCGCGGTGCGATGCCTACAACCGTGCCGGTTAATTCTTCACCGCCGTTTCCGGAAGCAACGATTTTGACCTCGCTTCCGATCGACACTCTACCGAAATGGCGTTCTGGAAGATCGACCGTGACCTTGATTCTGGAAAGATCGACCATCTCAAATACAGGCATACCGGGGTTGACCCATTCACCTACATCCACAAGCTTCCTTCCGGTGTAGCCGTCGTAAAGGGCTTTGATAACGCTGTTTCTCAGATCGAGCTCAAGCATTTTGCGTTCGGCTTCAAGCTGTTTGTAGCGCTGTTCTTTTATTCCGGCCCAGGCCACAGCGCTGTCGTAGGCCGATTCCGAAACGAGTTCTTTGGAGTACAAATCTTTTGCTCTTTTGAGATCATTTTGAGTAAGCTCGGCTTCCAGCTTTGCCTGCCGGGCTTCGGCTTCTTTGGCATTCAGGCTGAACCCTATCTGGTCGGCGTCAATTGTTACCAAAGGCGTGCCCTTTTCAACCTGGATTCCTTCACCGGAATTGATCGCCTGCACTCTGCCCGCAACCTCGGATACTATACGGCTTTCAATCCATGCTTCCGTGCGGCCGACCAATGTGATCTGGTCGTGGAAATCCATCTGCACGACCTCATCAGTTACGACCAGGGTAGGCTGTTGTGCATTGACCGGTGTAATCATTGCGACCGCTGCTAAGAAAACTATCATTAAAACAGGCTTTCTAATATCTGCCATCAGAGATTCTCCTTTATAAAATACCAGGCACATAAAAATCAATACGGAAATAATCCCGATTTGATTCACTATAACAGAATTTATCTGGATTGGTTCTCATTCAATATCACTTTTGAGAGCCATTTTTGAAAGGCCGGTTTGCTAAAAATGATATAATGATGTAAGTTGCGGTCTGATAATAATTTGATAAATGAGAGCTTATGCCATAAGTTTTGTTTTAGGCCTTTTCGCCCCAGATAGCCAGGCCTTTGGCCCAAGCAATCCCGGTCTCGGATAAACGCATTTTAAGATCGATTCCGGTTTGATAGAGATCTTTATACTCCGGCTTATTTTCGATTCTTGATAGATAGTCATCTGTTGCAGTCAATAAGTACGACATGGTTTCCTTATCTCCGGACAGGTCTTTATCTTCGTTATATTCCATTATTTCCAGATTTTTCAGCCCGAGATTTTCGACCATATCGATTAGTTCCTGTCGCTTGAATGTATGATAGTGCGGAATGTCCGAAATCCTGTCTACATCAGCCCACCAGTGATGCAGGAGAACATGAGTCATTTGCAGATCGCTTTGATTATCGCCGTACATTTCGGATACAAGCAGAAGGCCTCCCGGCTTAAGGACTCTGCGCATTTCATGCAGCGCTTTCTGCGGATCGTCGATATGATGCAATGAATTCACTACGGCGCTCAGATCGAATTGATTGTCGTCGAATTCAAGATTTTCCGCACGCATTTGCTCAAAGCTGAATCTATCATCATCGAACTGTTCGCAAGCCTGCTTCAGATTCTTTTCAGAAAAATCGATTCCTATCGCTTTCTCGCAGCAGTTTACATTGTCGATCAGGTATTTCAAGGAAGATCCTCTGCCTGCAGCCACATCGAGTATTTTTCCACTAATATTAGAAAGTCTTTTTTCGAGTTTATCCATTTGCCATCTCCATTGCGAATAAGTCAATTAATATGAATACGAGTGAATGGCTAATAAGATTCAGATAGATTCTTCGCTTCGCTCAGAATGACTATTGACCCGTTCATTTAATCTTATACCGTAAGAAATAAAAAGGCATGCATTTGTGCATGCCTTTGAATCTCATTATTTGTCTTTTTATTCTTTTACAGAAACCACAACATCGCTTTCCTGAAATCCCGATCCTGAAACCGGCACTACTGTGGTAATACCCTCATCGACTTCGGAGGCCTCGACCACTCCGATATCATCATAGAGGACCTTAAGCACTTCGCCGGTCTTGGGATGCTTGACTTCTTTTTTAAATCGTTTGACCTCGAATTTCATCCCCGGTTTGATACCGATCTCCTTTCCGGCATCTATAAACATAAGGTCATCGGCCACAATCAGTATTCCCGACCAGGGCTCGGAACCGGCCTGCTTGTCGAGTTTTTCGACAATCTGATTGATTACCTTGCGTGTAGCTTTGCCGACAACGTGATCGTCAAATGTGTTTACATCACCGAATGTGAATTTATCCGTAGCCAGCCCCAGCGACCTCGATTTCTCCTCGGCTGCCAGTGCTTCCGCGGTGATTACCTCGCCGGTGCCGATATGAATTATTCTGAGATCAACTCCGACCCGGCCGTTATATTCAGTCAGGCTTCCGCCCTTGAGAAACGAACCGGAGATACTTCCCCCGATCTCTTTTTCTTTGTAGCCGAATTCGGTTATGGCCGCTTTTATCAGGTAATCGCCGATTTGCAGCTTTTTCGAGGCTTCCACGCCCGGGTTGGCGAGATCTGATTCAGAAAGCCCTTTCTCATTCAGAATCTCATCCAATGCGGCACGTTCGTATACTTTAAATTTGCCCGATTTAACCAGAGAGGTTATCAGCATATCGGCCATGCCCTTACCGGGAGGGACACCGTGGTACCAGTTGTGGGATGATTTATCCTCGAAACTGCCCACAATCACCCGCTTCTTTATCCCCACACCATCATCGGCTGTAAGACCGGATGCGATGAAAAGAGAGGCGAGCAGCACCACTGTTATCCCCGCAATCCGAAAAGTCCTCAAGTCCTTTAACATCTCTCCTCCTTTAATTATATTTACAGGTCATTCAAATCAGATTTCAAATACTCATAATACCTGCCAGAAACAGGGATTTAAAGCCGGATTGAGTATGCTCTATTTTCTGGATCAGTAATAATTAAAAAAAGTTGAAGATTAAAACAAGCATTTACTTGGAAATATCTGTGTTTGAGTCCTTTCATCTAAAAAGTCATTTCAAGCAATAATTGAAGTCGGATTTGATTCAGATCAAGGAAATCTTTTGTCTGTTGACCGAAATTCAAAAAAACTATATATTTGGAGCAGTTGATGGCATTTGATTTTTTCTAAAAAGTGAGGGCATTGATTGTGATAGATTTTCAAAAAGATTATATCCAATATATATATCGGGAGGAGTAAGAGGTGAAAAATATTATTATCGCATCCGCTTTAATATGCATCTTTATATTTAGTGTCAGCCAGGCGGTCGATCCTGAAGTTGCGGGCAAGTGCATGACCTGTCACAAGGAAAAATCACCGGGGCTTTATAAGCAATGGTATACCTCGGCTCATGGCATCCATAAAGTCGTCTGCTTGGACTGCCATGGTGCAAAAAAGGGTGAACCGGATGCATACATGCATGAAGGTGCTTTGATTGCTACGCTGGTAACTCCCAAAGACTGCGGGGCCTGCCACAAGAAGGAGGCCGAGGAAGTAAGCAACTCCTATCATGCCACCGCCGGCCTGATTCTGGAATCGAATGATGCCTATCTGGCGCATGTTGCCGCAGGGCATCCGGTCGCGATTTTGGGCTGTGAGAGTTGTCATGGGGCTAAAATGGTTATTGATGAAGATGAGTATAATAAACTGTCGAAGGAATGCTGGCCTAATTCTGGGATTGGCAGGTTAAATCCGGACGGCTCCAAAGGCTCCTGCAATGCCTGTCATACCAGGCATTCCTTCTCAAAAGCTCAGGCGAGGCAGCCGGAAGCCTGCTCCAAATGCCATCTGGGGCCGGATCATCCCCAGAAAGAGGTCTATGAGGAATCGAAACATGGCAATACCTATTATACCAATGTCGAGAAGATGAATCTCGAGTCGGATAAATGGGTCGTGGGCGAGGATTACTATGTTGCTCCGACTTGTGCCACCTGCCATATGTCCGCGACTAAAAATCAGGAATTAAGCCATGATGTGGGCTTGCGCATTAGCTGGACTTTGCGCCCTCCAATTTCAAAGAAAAAAGATAACTGGCAGGCCAAACGTGCCAATATGAAGGATGTTTGCAAGTCCTGCCACGGCTCGGCTTTTGCCGACGGGCACTATTACCAGTTCGATGCGGTTGTCAGGCTTTATAACGACAAATTTATAGTACCCGCCAGGGCTATACTGGATATGGTACATGAGAAGGATTTGACCGAGTACCCTGCCAGTTTCGCCAATGAGATCGAATGGGTCTACTGGGAGCTCTGGCATCATGAGGGACGACGTGCTCGTCATGGCGCCTCTATGATGGGGCCGGATTATACCTGGTGGCACGGTATGTACGAGGTTGCCAAACATTTCTACTTCAAGATGCTTCCGGAGGCCAGGAAATTCGAGGATCCCGAGATAAATGCCTTTATCGACAGTCTGATAACAAACGATCCCATGCACTCATGGCTTACAGTAGAGACCGGGGAGCTGAAGGAGAGGATTCAGTCGGGCGAGATGCAAAAGATTTACAAGGGATACTTCGAAGAGAAATAGAGGCCGGCCTTGTTTAGCAGATATAAAAATTTCATCCGCGGTGTTTCAGTAAACAAAATCGGTCTGGCCGGGGTTGTCCTGACCACCTCCTCCTTTGTCACATTCGTATTTCTCGAGCTTATCCGGATTCTGGGATTTATTACCAATGCCTATGTCGGTTTGGTAAACTACATGGTCTTTCCGGCTATTTTTATAGTCGGATTGATCCTGATTCCAATCGGCTGGCGCAGGCGCAAGAAGCAGACCGGTAAATCGACCCAGGAACTTCTGCAGGAGCAGTTCGAAAAGGAAGAGACCGAGGGAAAATTTCTGGGCTCGCGAATATTCAGGACGATTGCAATCTTTACTATCATAAATATAGCTTTTCTGGGCGTGCTTTCCAGCCGCATGCTGCATTTTATGGATGAGCCGCATTTCTGCGGCACCGCCTGCCATACGGTTATGAATCCGGAATGGGTGACCTACCAGGCCTCACCGCATGCACGCGTTAAATGTGTGGAATGTCATGTGGGTGAGGGGGTGGATGCTTTGGTGGATGCCAAGCTAAACGGTCTCTGGCAGATTATCTCGCTTACCTTCAGTCTTTACGAACAGCCGATCCCGACACCGGTACATCAGCTTCGACCCGCACGTGAAACCTGCGAGAAATGCCACTGGCCGGATAAATTCTACGGCCAGAGGCTGAAAACAATCGTAAATTATAAGAAAGACAGCCTCTCAACTCCTGAGTTCACGACTTTAAGCCTCAAGATAGACGTAGGCGAGGGAGATGTGCGCAGAGGAATCCACTGGCATATCGCAGAGGAGAATGAAATCCGGTATGCCTCGGTTGATGATGAGCGCGAGGAGATGATCTGGGTCGATGTCAGGCAGTCCGACGGCTCATTCAAGAGATATCAGAATATCGAATTGGTTAAGGAACATGAGGATGAGTTCGAAAGCGTGAGAGTTCTGGACTGTGTCGACTGCCATAACCGCGCTACACATATATACGAACAGCCCGAAAAGGCGCTTAACGAGCGAATCAGAAAAGGACTAATAGACCGTTCCATACCGTTTATAAAAAAGGTGGGACTGGGTGCAATCCTGCCGATTTATAACGATACCGCTCAGGCCAGGGAAGAGATAGCCAACCATGTGCGCGGATTCTATCAGCGAAAATATCCCGAGATATTCCGGCAGAATTTCGAGGAGATAGATTCAGCCATAGCGGTTCTTCAAAGCATATATGCGCGTAATATTCATCCTTACATGAATATCAGATGGAACAGTTATCCCAGCAATATCGGACATCGGGGAGACGGCGGATGTTTCCGCTGTCATAATCCCAATCTTGTCGATGCCAAGGGTATCAGTATTTCCGATGACTGTACACTGTGTCATTCGATTGCGGCTTATGACGGCAGCGATCCGTATGAGTACCTGGAACCTGTGGACACATCCAGCCAGGACTATATCATCCACCAGTACTTAAAAAACGAATTCCTGAAATCGGCAAATAAGTAGAATATGCATAAACAAAAAAGGCAGCCAATTTTGACTGCCTTTTTTTTCGCTCAAAGATTTATTTTAATCTTATTTCTTACGTCTGCGGATAATTCCGGCACCTGCAAGACCAAGACCCAGCAGAACCATGGTGGTCGGTTCCGGAACTGCGGTTATGCCAACGACCATATCGTTATGGTCCTGGTTGCCGTTAGTTACATGATCGTCATCGATGAATAGCAGGGCATCCCACATTCCGGTAAATTCCAGGCCGTCGAACTCATAGTTATGAACAGCTCCTCCAAGACCGTCATAGCCGCGGAACCACTGGTAATCCGAACCCGGGGGATCAGGCAATGTCAATGAGCGCTGGGAAAACAGCATGACATCATCGCCATTGAAAGATCCGTCGTCGTCCAGATCGTTAAACAGGTACAGACCGACCTGTGAGGACATACCGAAATCAACGACCTTGCTGGTTCCTACACCATCATTGTCGTCGAAAATACTGGTAGTCATGTTGCCCACGCCAAGATCTGTGTAATAGCCGAATGTGTTTTTGTCGGCATGCGGGGTCTCTTCATATAACAGATCAAACTCTACCATCTGAGTCAACGGGGTTAAAGTGAGATCATCATTGGGACCCTGGGCCGGAGTCTGCAAAACGCCGTCGGCATAGAGGTCCGGAAGCGCCATTGCCGAACTCGAAATTAATCCGATCGATAAAACGATTGCAAGCATAAGCTTCAATCTCATTGTAAAAAATCCTCCTTTTTTAGTTCATCGATTGTTTTTCTTACATCCGGTTATTACAACAAACATCATGCCAATAACGCCTATCTTGTTGTAGTGCAATGCCTTACGATGAATGTATTGTTTTAATCAGGATAAACCTTGTCGGTATTACTTGACAGTAATATATATCCAGAATTGTTTAAATTCAATTAGTTTGTTGGATTACAAGGGTTTATGAGCATAATCGGCAGGTGTCGAGA
>CAZBZV010000048.1:0-32352 GCA_964496505.1 uncultured Ignavibacteria bacterium
CTATGACTAATGCGGTGACAGAGAACGCAATTAGCATAGGCCTGCCGGAGGTAGTTACCTGACACATGTATGTCAATATATATTTATTTTTCTCAAGGACTAATAATTTCCGCGGCTTCGCCTAAGAATCTATTAGCTCTTCTGAGATGATACATTGCCCTTTGTACATTGCCGCCATCATAAGCCTCTTTGGCCGAATTGATTTCCTTGCGGGAGCGCTCCAGATATTTATTTGCAATGGAGCTGGAGTTCTGCCCCAGTTCCGCCCGTGTGCGCTCGTACTTGGCTTCGATTTCGCCCAAAAGATTGGGGAAATTCTCCCTCTGGAGATTCTTTTCAAAACGATTGATACCGTCTAAGATCTGCTGACGGGCTCTCAGTGAATATTCCTGGGCGAGCTTATAATTGCCGTTCTCATACATCTCCCTCGCCCGGGTCTGCATCCGCATGGCATTCTCGAATCCCGGAGGAGTCTGCTCGAGTTCAAGCTGTCCCAGCATATCCCGCGCACGATCCAGAAGCATCTCGGTCTTCTCGATCTCTCTGAAGGCCTGATTGGTTTCCTGAATCGATTCAATTCCCTTCTGTATCAATTCACGCGCCCTCAAAGTGGCGGTCAGTGCCATCTTCTGGCGATTCTGCAAAAACAACTCACGTGCCGTGTTCTGTGTTGCCAGAGCGCTTTCGAGCACAGAGGCAAGACTGCCCCTCGCCGTGCTCATATTGAGCCGCTCACGCACTTTCTGAATCATTTCATCCGTTTTTTCGATCTCACGTTCAACAGTACCCCTGTTTTGATTCGACTTTTTGATAATAGCAACAGATTTCTCGGCAAATTCACGGGCCTGCAATGTAAGACGTTCGGCACGAAATAGATTTCTGTCCTGGTAATGCTCAACGGCTCTTTCCTGCAGAAAGATAGCTTTCTCAAGGTACTGCCAGCCCTGTTCACTGCCCGATTCGGCTACCACCTGGCGGGCATTTTCGATCAGCCTCTGGGTTCTTTCGAGTTCGCCTTCTACACGGTCGAGCTGTTGCGCCGATAGAGATGATGATAAAACCAGCACCAGCATAGCCGTAAAAATCCAGATTGAGCTTTTTAATAATCTTTTGTCGGGTCGTCTTTTCATATCATCCTCTATTTTATTTCCACACACAATAAAGTCAAATCTCATGCCGAAAGCCAACATATCGGCTTAAATAATGCATCCTGTTATAAAACAATGTTTTATGAAGCCAGACCGCTTTACCCGAAATCTTTTGGAAAAGCCGAAACTGTACGTTAAGGTACAAACCGGCTTACCTAACGGTACATTCCTTTAGTCCAATCCGTATTTTTTCAGCCGCGTGTAAAGCATACGACGCGTTATTTTCAAAATCTCGGCAGCCTTTGTCTTATTTCCTTTGGCCTTCTCCAGAGCATCTACCACTGCCGCCTTCTCCATCTCATCTAAACCATCAGCCGAATCCGGGACACTCCTCTGCTCCATCGGTTTTTGTGTCCTGATCGCAATATGCTCCGGCTCGATTCGATCACCGTCGGATAAGATAATAGCACGCTCGATTATATTCTTCAGCTCGCGTACATTGCCGCGCCAGTTATATTCTTTCAGAAGCTGTAGAACATCCGGATCAAGATTGCCATGCTCATATCCGCTCTTTTTGGCGAAGTAATTTGCCAGCAAAGGGATATCGTCCGGCCTCTCCGAAAGCGAAGGAATCCTGATCGGGAAAACATTGAGACGAAAATACAAATCCTCGCGAAAATCACCCTCTTCCATCTCCGCTTCCAGATCACGATTGGTGGCCGAAATAACTCTAACATTGATAGCGATTTCCTCGGTGCCGCCCACGCGTGTGATTTTTCGCTCTTCCAATGCACGCAGCAGCTTGGCCTGAAGCTGTCCGGACATCTCCCCGATCTCATCCAAAAACAGTGTACCGCCCTCCGCCAGCTCGAATCGTCCCGGTTTGCGTTTAACCGCACCGGTAAAAGCGCCCTTCTCATGACCGAAAAGCTCCGATTCCAGAAGAGTCTCGGTCAAGGCGGCGCAGTTGACCGCCACGAATGGCTTTTCGCGGCGCGGGGATGATCTGTGTACCATATTGGCAACCAGTTCCTTGCCGGTTCCCGACTTCCCCAGAAGCAGAACGTTGGCGTCGGTACGGCTGACCTTTTCGACCAGTTCAAAGAGACATTTGACCGGTTCGCTTTCACCTATAAATGTGTCATAGCTCTTTGTTGTGAGGTCTTCTTCAAGCTGTTCCAGACGATCTCTACGGCGTTTTTCATCAAGAATCTTTTTCACTTTTATGACCAACTCATCCAGCGAAAAGGGCTTGATAATATAATCGTAAGCTCCTGATTTCATGGCATCTACAGCGGTGGAGGCGGTGGCATAGGCGGTCATTATTATAACTTCCGTCATCGAATTTTCGGATTTGATCTTTTTCAGAAGCGCCAGCCCGTCAGGGGGATCCATCCGCAGGTCGGTAATAACTATATCATAAATATTGGCCTTGAACTTGTCCAGCGCACCTTCACCGCTATTGGCAATATCGCATTTATAACCATGATCTTCCAGTTCGCCTGAAACCAGATGCGTCATCTTCTCCTCATCATCGACAACCAGAATCCTTGCCATCATCGCTCCTTATATACAGGTAAAACAATCTCAGCGGTGGCGCCGCCCTCATTGTTATTTTCCAAACTCAGGCTCCCGCCGTTCTGTTCAATAAGTTTTTTGGCTACATAAAGTCCGAGGCCGGAACCCTGTGCCTTGGTGCTGGAAAAAGGCTCGAAAATCCGCTTTTTAAGCTCCTTTTTGATTCCACCACCACGGTCTATAATCTTCAAGCGATGCTCCTCTCCGTTTGTTTCCAGCTCGATTCGCACCGGACCGCCGTCCTTATATGTATCTCTGGCATTTATCAAAAGATTCAAAAACGCCTGCCTGAACCCGATGCCGTCATCAAGCACCGGGTATTCCTTACCATCAGCCTCAAAGCTTAGTTCAATATTATCATTGGCAAAATCAGTGCGAGCCTGGCGCAAAATTTCCTCTACCAGCTCTTTTAGGTCCACCTTCTTGAGCTTCCGGGAATGATCTATCGGACGGGCGAAATCAAGATAACCCGCCAGTATTGTATTCAAGCGATCGACTTCCTCGGGGATAAATTCAAACAGACGGTCGTCGGAATCTTTGCCGTAACGGGATTTTATGCGTTGTGCGGTGGCTTTGATAATTCCCAGCGGATTTTTTATCTCGTGTGCCATGGTAGCCGCCATCTGTCCCATCGAGGTTAGGGCCGAGGCACGGTAAAGCGCCTCCTGGGTTGAAATCAGGCGCCGGTTTATGAGAATAAAGGCCGCCCCGAAAACAAGTATAAATATGAAGCTGATTATATTTATATAGACCAGATTGTTTTTGAAGTCCGCCAATGACTTAAAGAATGTATAGTCGGCGTCAATCCCCAGCACCGCCACCACAGAATCGTAGCTGTTTTCTATTGGCGCATAAGCAGATATAAGATACAAATCGCCCGAGCTGATCAAATTCGATGCCGAGGATATCCCCGCAGAGGCTGATATCAGCGGTCCCAGATCATAATCGAATATGAAGCTTGTGGTATCATATTCTCCAAATCCCAAAAGCGGCAGACCGTCAATATCAAGCAGGCGCACATTAAAGAAATCATATTCCGCTTTTAACCTGTCCAGCCTGTCTTTAACATCAATTAAGTCAGGAGGATAGAATTCCTCGCCCTGCAGGCTGACAAGCACATCGCCGTCAAATGATGATGCCGCCAGTTCGGTTTGTGCCAGCAGGTTTTCCCGGAATACATTTTCCGCGAAATCCCTGACCTGCGAGAAGATATACCACTGCCCCAGGTTAAAGAAAAGTATCAGCAATACTGCAAAAATCAGTATTGGTATGATATACTTATTTCGAAATCTCATTGTATTCATGAATTGTACATCTGCAAACGGATAAAAACAACTCTTTTTGTACAAATCGGTACAATCTGCACATAAATTTACGTTCAACATTGTTCATTTCAGAATGAATCACATCACGCAGAACTCGCGCCTCTCCGTAAATTCATTGCAATATAAGAAGATACAAAGACATTTTAAAGTTGGCACAGCATCTGCATAATAAATCGGATGTATGATAAGAGATAATATACGCTGGCGTATGAAGTGACATTAGCTTACAAGGAGTTGAAGAAGTGAAAAAGGCGATTATAATAACCCTTGCATTGACTCTCGCAGGGCTTTTTATACTAACAGGTTGCTCAGACAATTCAGCATCGACTGATGCGGAAGGCAGTCTCATGAATATGGACGATTTCTTTGGCGGGTATAGTCCATCTGATGAGGCACCGGCCTTCGGTGATGAGGAGATAAGCGAGAACTTCCCGGAACCAGAAGTTGCCTCCTCTGATATGAATAGTTTTGACGACCTGACTTCGATACAAGGCGAACCGGATGTCTCGGTTTACTCAATGAGAATCTTGTGGGGGATGTTGGAGTATGATTCGACTATAACATCCCTCACTGATTGGTCCGGATCGCTTTCGATTGACACCGGATGTATCAAGGTAATTAATAAAATCAGATTTGAGTTTGCGCAGGATTATTTCACAAGACCGCGTCCGGACTGCCAAACCCTTGAATGGACATCACTTACGAGCGTCCATTACGACGGCATTCTGGTCTTCCTGTATTTCCGCAATTCCGATATCGACCCGGCCACAACCGAGGTCGCTTTTGAAACCGGGCCCTACAGCAGAACATTCACGCTGGCCGAACTGGATTCACTGGCCGAAATCATCGATGTCGACAATCTCGGCAACCAGGTTTCTATTGAAGCCGCCAAACTGGAACGTTTGGAATGCCCGGAAGGATACCTTGAGGGACGCTGGGTGAAACGCGGCAACGGTCGGATAAATGGACAGCTGTTTGGGCGCTTCGTTTCCCGTGACGGCCTCTTCCTCGGACATGTCAAAGGCCATTGGGGAGTGAATGCTGACGGAGAGCAGTTGTTTTTCGGCAAATGGATCAATCACTACGGCGGTTTCAGAGGTTTCCTGAGAGGAAACTGGGGCTATGATGATACTGCTGAAAGTATCGAATCCGCTGGCTGGTATGAAGGCGAATATTTTACCGCAAATGCAACAAAATTGGGAACTTTGAGTGGAAATTGGGTATCACACCATAGAGGCAGTATGCCTAACTCTGGCGCTACTGATAAGGTCCCAAAACATGCCAGAGGGTTCTTCCATGGAACATGGAAGCAATACTGCAATTAAAACCTCACCAATCTGCTTCGCAGGAGCCCTCCATCCTCGGAGGGCTTTTTTATTGCATAAAAGGCATAAAAAAGGCCAGGCATGATGCCTGGCCATAATTTATGAGGATCTTCCAAAAAATCGAATTATTGCTTTTCTTCCTCATCCTTGCCTTTATCGCCGATAACTTCGGGTTCGGCAGATTCCTCTTCACCTTCTGCGCCTTCGACAACCTCGCCCTCTTCGAGCTCTTCACCCTCGACCTCTTCGACCTTCTCCTTCATCACAGTCGGAGCGACAACAGTTACCACGGAAAGCTGGGGCTCGGAGATAACGTCAACACCCGGGAGTTTGATATCCTCGTAATGCAGGGTATCGCCGATATTGAGCTCGGAGACATCAAGCTCGATATTTTCCGGAATATTGCCCGGCAGGCATGAGATCTCGATCTCACGGCGAATTACCTGAAGAATTCCGCCCTGATCCTTGACTCCTGTCGGGGTGCCGATCAGATTTATGGGAAGCGAGAGGGTGATTTCCTTATCCATGGAGATCTTCTTGAAATCGACGCTGTCGATTTTTGATGAAACCGGATCTGTCTGTATATCTTTTATTATTACCTTCTGCGGCTCTGAATCGCCCACGGTCAGATCTATGATCATTGAACTGCGGACGGCCTTCGAGATAAGCTTGTTGAAATCGTAGTCCGAGATCGACAGAGGCACCGGTTCGGAATTCTCGCCATAGATCACTCCGGGAATAAAGCCGCTGGCGCGCAGCCTGCGGGCAGCTCCCTTACCGGTCTCATGGCGGACTTCCGCGTTAAGTAAATTCTCTTTTGCCACAATAACTCCTTATTATTATCTTTCAAACAGAATAGAAATAGACTCTTTATTTGATATTCTTCTAATGGCCTCACCGAAAATCTCGGCGGTCGTCAAGACCTTGATCTTATCGGGAAGGTTTTTTCCTGTTGTATCAATCGTATCCGTAACGATAAGTTCCTTAATCGGAGAATTTATTATACGCTGAATCGACTCGCCCGAGAAGACACCATGCGTGGCACAGGCAAATACCTCCTTTGCCCCGCCCTTCTCCAGCACTGCACGGGCAGCATCACATAAAGTCCCGGCGGTGTCGACCATATCATCGCGAATGATAATGCTCTTGTCCTTGACATCGCCAATAATATTCAAGACCTCGGATTTATTGGGCTCGGGCCGGCGTTTATCGATAATCGCCAGGCCGCATTGCAGGCTGTTGGCAAATGCCCGCGCGATTTTAATCGAGCCGACGTCGGGCGTAACCACCACGATATCATTCATGCCCCGTATCTTGAAATGGTTGTAGAATAAATTCGAGGCATAAAGATGGTCCGAGGGAATGTCGAAGAAGCCCTGAATCTGTGAGACATGCAAGTCCATTGTCACCACACGGTCGGCCCCGGCGGCCGTAATGAGATTGGCCAGGAGTTTTGCTGTTATAGCCACACGCGGCTGGCTTTTGCGGTCCTGCCGGGCATAACCATAATAGGGTATTACACCGGTAATCCTCGAAGCGGATGCCCTGCGGCAGGCCTCGATCATAATCAGAAGCTCCATAATATTTTCCGCGGGTGGATTGGTGGGCTGAATTATGAAAACATCGGTTCCCCTGACATTTTCATCGATTTTTACGAATATCTCACCGTCGGAAAAATGCTTGATCTCCCGCTGTGTTAACGGAATACCGATATAATTAGCAACTCGCTCTGCCAGAGGCAGATTTGCTGTGCCTGTCAATAGTTTTATCTGGTCCGGCATAACTTCTTCCTTTACCTCCCGTATCCCCCGAAAAAACAATTTTCTAATATATATAACATTCCCCAAAATGCAACGGAAAACTACATATTATTGCCGCTTATGTGACCCAAAAACAATATTTCCCGGAAAATCTTCATAGGAACCGTGTTAGGCGGAAAATTGAATTGATTCGGCGCCCAAATATTATTACTTTCCGGTTTTGCAAAAGAGATGTAAGGATCATCCTCCGGCATGCCTGGAATATATATGTGATGATCAAGGCAACTCGAATGCAACAATCGGGCGAGAACAACATATTATAAGTTAAGCAATCATAACAAACAGCCCCAAATACTTTTAGGAGGATTAATGAAAACTATGAAGGCTATCGGTTATTCGGGATTTCTTATATTCTTGATATTGGCCCTTCTCACAGGATGTGTCGAAAAGAAAAAAGCCGAAGAGGAGAGCACCGCAGCCGCGGAAAAACGCCATAACGATTTCTTTGCGGGCGACTATATCCCCGACATAGAAACATTCATGCAGATCGGTTACATTTCCCGCGCGGCCATTTCAGAAGATGGCGGGAGGATTTTTCTATCACCCTCATTCACCAATGCCAGCCAGATTTTCAGAATCACTGACGGCGGCTGGCCCTATCAGTTAACCTCATTTGAGGACGGTATTAGCTGGTACTCGCTTTCGAACGATTCATATTATGCTATCGTGGGCGCTGCAGTGGGCGGAGATGAAAACGCCCAGCTTTATCTTCTGGACACCGAAACCGGCAGAATCGAGAAACTGATCAATCGTCCCGATGCACGCTTTGGCGGCGTGGTCTGGTCTGAGGACGACGATATAATCTATTTCGCCTCCAATATGGGAAACCTGAGGGATTTCTATATCTACAAACTGGAACTCCCGGATGGTGAACCTGAAGTTGTCAGGGAACGAGAAGGCTGGAGTGTGCCGATACAGGTTAATGAAGAGGGCACTCAACTTTTGTACGAGACTGCGGTAACCAGCAGGGATAATAATTTCTATATGCTCGACCTGGAATCCGGCACCGAGGAGCTTCTTACGCCTCACGATGGCGAGTATTTGTACCCGTTTATGGCTCTCACTCCCGACTTTAATATCGCATACCTTACCACTAACAATACTCCCGACGGCATTACTCGAATCGCCAAAATGAATCTGGAAACGAAGGAGATAACATTCTTTAATCCGGATTTAAAGTGGGAAGTGGAATCAGCGGCATTATCGGATGATGGCAAATATCTGTTCTGGACTATCAATGAGCATGGTTACAGCAGGCCGCATCTGAAAAATCTTGTCACAGATGAGATGCTTCCCGTACCGAGCCTTGACGGTCTTTACTCCTTTGGGGGATTCACAGCCCAGGGCAAAATGCTCTTTTCCTTCAATAACGCCAATCATCCGCCCAATGCCTGGCTCTGGGATCCATATGAAGAGATGGGCAGAAGGATTACCGAGGTTTCTACAATGGGAATCGACATATCGAATTTCGTTGAGCCCAAATTGATCAAATACAAATCATTCGACAGTCTTGAAATCCCGGCATTCCTGTATCTTCCCGGCGATTACACCGAAGGTCCAATACCGTTTATAATGGATTTTCATGGCGGTCCGGAAGGCCAGTTCAGGCCCAGTTTTAATCGGCATTTCAATTACCTCCTGGCCAACGGTTTTGGAATCATGGCGCCCAATGTGCGCGGTTCCGAGGGCTACGGCAAAGAATACCTGGACATGGATAATTACAAAAACAGGCTGCATTCAGTGGCTGACGGCGCGGCCGGGGCCAGATGGCTGATTGAGAACGGCTATACGACCTCGGATATGCTGGGTGTCAAAGGCGGTTCTTATGGCGGTTATATGGTCATGGCATTGATTACCGAATATCCCGACCTTTTTGCCGCAGCAATGAATTATATCGGTATCGTGAACTTCGTAACATTTCTGGAGAACACCGCCGAGTATCGCCGGGCATTCCGTGAGTCCGAATACGGGCCGCTTTCCGACCGTGAATTCCTAAAATCGATCAGCCCGATTCACAAGGTCGATAAGATTCAATGCCCTCTTCTGGTTATCCATGGTGAAAACGATCCTCGTGTCCCGGTGGGAGAAGCGCGCCAGATTATTAACCAGCTTAAAGCTCAGGGCGGCGAGGTCGACTCGCTGATATTCCCCGATGAGGGACATGGCGCCGCCAAACTCGAAAACCGGCTGGAAATGTACCGTACTATGGTAGATTTCTTCAAAAAGCACCTGAAATGACATATAGCATAAGCAGTGGCAAAATATTCGAATAAAAACAGTAAACACAGGTATGAATTAATGAAAACAAAATATTCATACCTGTGTTATTTTATAGTGGCTGTTTTAGTTGACAAATCAGGTTTCTTTGTTCAATTTTCAGTAGTTCAGCCATAGTATGAACCAAACCCAGAGGTCATAATGATCAAAAAGATTTTTCTTATATTCGGACTGATTGGTATTTTCATGGCAGGTCTGGCTGCCCAGACTGACATACCCGATCTGACCGATATAATCGAAAGAGACAGTGCAAAGGATTCCACAGTCCAAGCGGATACGATGCGGGCCGAGGGGCAGGGCATGGTAAAGCTCCTGACTATCGACGGCGCAATCGGGCCGATTACTGTCCAGCTGATTGAAAAAGGCATTAGAAAGTCCGAAGAGGAAAATGCCGAAGCGCTGATAATCCTTCTAAACACTCCCGGCGGCTTGACAGAATCCACATGGAAGATTATTCAGGCTATTATGAATGCCAATGTGCCAGTGGTCGTCTATGTCTATCCACAGGGCGCTCGTGCAGCCTCAGCGGGAGCCTATATCACCTACAGCGGCCATATAGCGGCTATGGCGCCGGCAACAAGTATGGGGTCAGCCTCGGTGGTATCAATGGGCTCGGAGATGGATTCGACCATGTACAAGAAGGTTACAAATGATGCTGTCGCCAATATGGTAGCTGTCGCTCATAAGCGCGGCCGCAACGAAGCCTGGATCGAGAGGGCTATACGTGAGGCGGTTTCGATCTCCAGTCATGAGGCGGTCGATTCCAATGTTGTCGATCTGATCGCGCAGGATATCGATGATCTTTTACAGCAGATCGACGGCCGCGAGGTGGAAGTATCGATGGGCTATCGTGTACTGAACACCGCCAATGCAACGAAAACCGAGGTCAAGAAGACATTTTCCGAGAAATTCCTGGAGATTATCACCAATCCCAACATAGCTTTTCTGCTCTTCTCACTGGGCGGCCTGGGACTGGTACTGGAGCTTTATAATCCGGGCGCGATTCTTCCCGGAGTTGTAGGCGGTATATGTATAATCCTGGCCTTCTTCTCATTCCAGACTCTGCCTATAAATTACGCCGGATTGTTATTAATCTTGTTTTCAATAGTACTATTCCTGCTCGAAATCAAGGTTCCCTCTTATGGTATCCTTACAATCGGAGGAATAGTCTCTCTTGTACTGGGAGGCGTTATGCTTATAGATTCACCAGCACCATACCTCAGGGTTTCATGGTATGTAATCGCGGCAGTCGTTTTAGTATTCGTTGGATTCTTCGGCTTTGCAGTCAGATATGTGGTCAAGGCCCATCATAAGCAGGTAACCACCGGCAGCGAGGGACTGGTAGGCCTGGTCGGCAAGGTTAAGCAGAAAATCGATCCTTCCGGGCTGGTACTGGTTGCCGGAGAATTATGGCGCGCTAACGCCGATGAACCTATCGAAAAAGAAGAACGTGTGAAAGTTGTCAGTTCCGACGGTATGGAAATTAAAGTGGAAAAACATTCAGAATAAAAAGGAGGATTGATGCCCCCAAGTTTAGCATTACCTATTACGATCGGTATCATTGTCCTGTTCATATTGGCCAATGCGATACGCATTCTGAAGGAATATGAACGAGGCGTTATATTCAGATTGGGCCGCCTGGTCGGCACCAAGGGTCCCGGTCTGATACTTTTGATACCGCTCATCGATAAAATGGTCAAGGTATCGCTGCGAATCGTGACTATGGATGTTCCGTCGCAGGATATTATCACCCGTGACAACGTCACGGTCAAGGTCAATGCGGTGATCTATTTCCGCGTTATGGATTCCAACAAAGCAGTGGTGGCGGTCGAGGATTATCTCTTCGCAACATCGCAGATCGCACAAACAACTCTGCGTTCGGTTTGTGGTCAAGTTGAGCTGGATGATCTTCTGTCCAATCGTGACGAGATCAATGCCAAGCTGCAGACGATCATAGACGACCAGACCGAACCCTGGGGAATCAAGGTTTCGCAGGTTGAGGTCAAAAATGTCGATCTGCCTACCGATATGACCCGTGCCATCGCCCGCCAGGCTGAGGCCGAACGTGAAAGACGTTCCAAAGTTATTCATGCCGAGGGTGAATATCAGGCCGCTGAGAAGCTGGTACAGGCTTCGGAAAGGATGGAGAAATCGCCGATTGCCCTGCAGCTCAGATTTCTCGGCACATTGACTGAGATTGCCACGGAGAAGAACTCCACCATTGTATTCCCGATACCGATTGATATTATTTCATCTTTCATGAAAACATACATCGAGGACAAGAAAAAATAACTTGAGATAAGCCAATAAACCCCGGCATTTGCCGGGGTTTATTGTTTTTATGGGCCAATTAATTGATTCGGAAACAATCACGGCCGGCCAGCCGTTCTAACGTGTATTATCAACCAAAAAGGAGGAATCATGATTGATCGCGACGACGCATATTTTATTCTGGTTGATGTTCAGGGCAAGCTGGCAAACCTGATGTACAAAAAATACAGGCTCTTCAAAAATCTGAAAATTCTTATAGCGGGATTAAGAAAACTCGACATTCCGATTATCTGGTCGGAGCAGTACCCCGAGGGCCTGGGCGAAACTGTGCCGGAAATTAAAGCGGTTCTGGACGGCCTGGAGCCGGCTTCCAAAAAGACCTTCTCGGTCTGCCGCAACCCGGAATTGATGCGCCAGATAGAATCCACCGGCCGCACCGAGGCTATTGTGGCCGGAATCGAAAGCCATGTCTGCGTCTATCAGACAGTGGCCGACCTGCTCGAGAAAGGTCACAAGGTAAGCATCATCGGCGATGCGATCTCATCACGCACGAAAGACAACAAAGAAATTGGAGTGCGGAAAATGCTGGACTCTGGGGCCAAATTAACCTCGGTGGAAATGATTCTCTTCGAGCTTCTGGAGGTTGCCGAGGGAGACACATTCAAAGAGATTTCCAGATTAGTAAAATAATGCACTAAAAATGATTGCTCGTAGAAAACAACGATTTTCCAATATCCAGGAGGGGAAATAGATGAAGACCAGAGAAGAGATTATCAGAATAATAGACGAAGAGAATGTCCGCTACATCAGGTTGTGGTTTACAGATATACTGGGGCAGCTCAAGGGTATGTCCATCACGCGAGCCGAGCTGGAAGAGGTGCTGGATAACGGTCAGGGATTTGACGGATCATCTATTCAGGGCTATGTACGAATCGAGGAATCCGATCTCATGGCCTGGCCCGACTACAGAACATTCAGGATAATTCCATGGGATATCGGCGGCGAGAAGGTCGCCATGATGTTTTGCGACATCAAAAATCCAGATGATACGCCTTATGAGGGCGATCCGCGAAATGCCCTGAACCGCATGATTGCATTGGGCGAAAAGGAAGGATACACATTCAATTTCGGTCCTGAGCTGGAATATTTTTATTTCAAGAACAGCGGCAGCGTGGAATTCATGGATGCCGGTGGTTATTTCGATTACTCCACCATCGACGAGGGCACCATACTTCGAAAGAAAACCTGCCGTCACCTGGAAAATCTGGGAGTGCCTGTGGAATGCTCTCATCATGAGGTCGCACCCAGCCAGCATGAGATCGACCTCAAATACCAGGAGGCGTTGGTGATGGCCGATTTCTGCCAGCTTTACCGCATGGTGGTAAGAGAGACCGCGCAGAAAGAGGGCTTTCATGCCACCTTTATGCCCAAACCGGCATACGGGGAAAACGGCTCCGGTATGCACATCCATATATCCATATTCAAGGAAGGCAAAAACCTCTTTTTCTCTCCTGAAGGGGAGTACAATCTTTCCGAGCTGGCCAAATCATTTATGGCCGGGCTTCTGCATCATATAAAAGCAATCACGCTGGTTACAAATCAATGGGTGAATTCCTACAAGCGTCTTGTGCCGGGATACGAGGCACCCTGCTATATCTCATGGGGACGCCGCAACCGGTCCTCGCTGGTGCGGGTACCGATGTATCGTGTCGGCAAGGAGAAATCGACTCGAATCGAATTGCGTTCTCCCGATCCGGCCTGCAACCCATATCTGGCTTTTGTGGTGATAATGGCGGCCGGTATGGACGGTATCAAAAACAAGTATGATCTCCCGTCGCCGATTGAAGAAAACATCTTCCACATGACCGAGGAGCAGAAGCAAAATAAAAAAATCGAGGAGCTTCCCTCTTCACTCGAAAATGCGGTACAAGAATTCAGCAAGAACGATTTAATGCGCGATGCCCTGGGCGACCATATATTCGAGACCATGATTGCCAATAAGCTGGCGGAGTGGGATATGTATCGAACTCATGTTTCCCAGTACGAGCTTGACAATTATCTGCCGATTCTGTAAGTTTTTTGCATGGATTTTGGGAGTATGAACGATGCCCGAATCCGGGCATCGATAATAAAAGGGGATTTTACCGGGGAGGATACCGCAGCATATTTCCTCAATGCGGCCAAAAATGAGAATTCCCGGCTGAATTGCATTATCTCCTTTGCAAACAGCTGCGCCGCCAAATCGGCGGAGATTATCCGACAGAAGATTGCCAACGGGATCAAGCCCGGCAGACTGGCCGGAGTGCCAATCGTTATCAAGGATAATATCATTACTAAAGATTTGCGCACCACATGCGGGTCGCATATCCTGGAGGACTTCATACCGCCCTATAATGCCTCTGTAATTGAGGCTCTTCTGGAAGAAGACGCGGTTATTATCGGTAAGACCAATATGGATGAGTTCGGCATGGGATCATCCAACGAGCATTCATATTTCGGTATAGTACCAAATCCGATAAATCCGGAATATGTTCCGGGCGGTTCTTCCGGCGGCTCGGCCTGCGCGGTGGCAGCAGAGCTGGCGCCCCTGGCGCTCGGCACCGATACCGGAGGTTCGGTCAGACAGCCGGCCTCATTCTGCGGAATAGTGGGACTGAAACCGTCTTACGGTGCGGTGTCACGCTATGGCCTGGTGGCATTCGGATCATCATTCGACCAGATCGGGCCGATGGCTCGTACAGTTGAGGATTGCGCTCTGCTTTTTTCGGTTATCTCAAAGCATGATCCCCGGGATTCTACATCAAAGGACTTTGAACGCGCGGATTATATGCAGGCTCTCGAGATCAACAGGAAATTAAGGATAGGAATTCCAAAGGAATATATGTCAGAGGGAATTGACAGTGAGGTTTTGGAGGCTGTACAAAATGCTATTGAAAAAACCGGAGAGATGGGGAATGAAATCGAAGATGTTTCTCTCCCCCACATTAAACAATCAATAGCAGCCTACTATACCATTGCTAATGCCGAGGCCTCATCCAATCTTTCGCGCTTTGACGGCGTCAGATACGGCTACCGCTCAATCGAGAATGATGATCTGGCTGAGATGTATATCAGAACCAGAAGTCAGGGCTTTGGAGCTGAAGTTAAGCGGCGGATTATGCTGGGGACATATTCGCTTTCAGCCGGATATTACCACCGATATTATCTCAAAGCTGCGCAGGTGCGAGAGATAATTAAAAATGATTTTCAGAATGCTTTTCAAGAAGTAGATTTGATTATGACTCCCACATGCCCGACAACGGCATTTAAGCTGGGAGAAAAGATCGATGATCCGCTGGCGATGTATCTTTCGGACATTTTCACAGTCTCCGTCAGCCTGGCAGGGTTACCGGCGATTTCGATACCATGCGGCAAGGATAAAGAAGGACTGCCGATCGGATTGCAGATAATCGGAAGAATGTTCAAAGAAGATGAAATCCTGAATCTTGCCTTTAATCTGGAAAAGGAATTGGGATTAAGCATAGAATAATGAGCGCTTACGAGACAATCATAGGGCTGGAAATTCATGTCCAGCTTATGACCGAGACCAAGATATTCTGCGCATGCAGAAATCAATTCGAGGCCGAGCCCAACACAAACACCTGTCCGGTCTGTCTGGGAATGCCGGGCTCACTGCCGGTACTGAATAAAAAGGCGGTTGAACTGGCCTGCCGATTTATTCTGGCGGTTGGAGGTAATATTAATACGACCTCGGTTTTCGCCCGCAAGAATTACTTCTACCCTGACCTTCCCAAAGGCTACCAGATCTCACAGCATGAACTTCCCCTCGGAAAGGGCGGCGCGATAAGGATCGAAACCGACGAGGGAAACATGGATATAATGCTTCAGGGCATACATCTGGAGGAAGACGCCGGCAAGTCGTTTCACCTGGAAGATTCAAGCAACATAGACTTCAACAGATGCGGTACTCCCCTCCTTGAGATAGTAACCATGCCGGTTATAAAGACTGCTCATCAGGCTTATCTGTTTTTGAACCGTATCCGGCAAATAGTGCAGTATCTGGGGATTTCAAGCGGAGATATGGAGAAGGGCGCGCTCAGATGCGACGCCAATATTTCAGTCAGGCCGGAGGGTCAGCATGAGTATGGCATCCGCACCGAGGTCAAAAATATGAATTCGATCAGGGGTGTAGGGAAAGCCCTGAGCTATGAAATCAAAAGGCAGGTAAATCTTCTTGAGCAGGGCGGATTTGTAGTGCAGGAGACTCGTCTCTGGGATGAGATTAATAACCGTACGGTAACAATGCGCACCAAGGAGGAATCGCCCGATTACCGCTATTTTCCTGAGCCTGATCTTCCGCCCCTGAAATTGGATAATAAATGGCTTGAGAAAATCAAGCATTCCATACCGGAACTGCCTCATCAAAAAATTGACCGTTTTGTCAAGAAATATTCGATTCCTCGGTATGATGCCGCTGTTTTGACCTCGACAGTGAATCTGGCAGATTACTTTGAGCAAACCGCGAAGCTCTGCAAAAATCCCAAGCAAGTTTCCAACTGGATTATGACCGAGGTTATGAAAATCCTGAAGGATGAGAAATCAGATACTGATGACCTGAAAGTGAGCCCAAAAAAACTGGCCGGGCTTATAAATAATATCGAAAACGGAATAATTTCGGGCAAAATTGCCAAGGAGATATTTGCAGAGATGGCTGTTACCGGGAAGGAATCTGACGAAATTATCGTGGCTCGCGGACTTCAGCAGATTACGGATAAAAAAGTGATAAAACAAACCATAGAGCAAGTACTTAGCGAGAATCCGGAAAATTTAAAAAGATATTTTGATGGACAAGAGAAATTATTTGGATATTTTGTCGGGCAGGTAATGAAGAAAACGGAGGGCAAGGCAAGCCCCAATCTGGTAAATCAAATACTGAAGGATAAACTCAATGGCAGAGAAGCTTAAGCTGGCAGTATTTGCATCCCACGGCGGAACGGATTTGCAGTCGATTATTGATGCCGCAGAGGATGAGGATTATCCTGCCAGAATTGTGCTTATGGTCTCTAATAATAAAAATGCCTTCGCGTTACAACGCGCCAAAAACGCCAGTATACCGACTGTGATCTGGCAAAAGAAGAAGTTCGATGATGATAAAGATTACACTGAATATATGACCAACCTCCTGAAAGAATATGAGGTCGATTTGATCTGCCTCGCGGGTTATATGAAGATGATTCCGGCGGAGATAGTCAGGAATTTCAGGATTATCAATATCCATCCCGCTCTGCTTCCCAAATACGGCGGAAAAGGGATGTATGGCATGCGTGTGCATGAGGCTGTGCTGGAGGCGGGTGAACGGATCAGCGGGGCCACTGTTCATCAGGTAAACGAGAAATACGACGAGGGCAAAATCCTGGCACAGTGGGAGGTGCCGGTTAAGGAGGATGATAATCCCGAAACGCTTCAAAAGAGAGTTTTAGAAAAAGAACATAAATTATATCCGGATACAATCGCAAAAATCGCAAGAGGAGAGATTGAATTAAATGGCTGATACTGCACAAACCGTCTACAAAACAGAGATAAGCGAATTTCCCAAATTTGCCGACGGCAAGGTACGGGATGTCTATGACCTAGGTGACAAGCTTCTGGTAGTGGCCACGGACAGGCTCTCGGCCTTCGATGTGGTTCTGCCGAATCCGATTCCCAACAAGGGTGAGGTTCTCACGAAAATGTCGATTTTCTGGTTCGATTATCTCAAGGATGTCGTACCCAATCATTTCCTTACAGCAAATATCGATGAATATCCGCAGGAGCTCCAGAAGCATGCGGATATACTCAATAATCGTTCCATGCTGGTCAAAAAATGTAAGAGAATCGATTTTGAGTGTATCGTGAGGGGCTATATCACCGGTTCGATGTGGAAAGAATATCAGAAAATCAAGCCCAAAAACGGCAAGAAGGTTCTGCACGGCTTCGTTCTTCCTGACGATCTGGAGGAGTCGGAGAAATTCCCAGAGCCTCTTTTCACGCCTTCGACCAAGGCTGAGACAGGGCATGACGAGAATATCTCACAGGAGCAGATGTCGGACAGCCTGGGTAAAGATCTGGTGCAGAAACTTGAGGATGTTTCTATCGGGCTTTTCGAAAAAGCCAGCACTTATGCCGAATCGCGGGGAATTATCATTGCGGATACGAAATTCGAATTCGGCTTTGACGGGGATGAATTAACTCTGATCGATGAGGTCCTCTCCCCCGATTCATCCCGTTTCTGGCCCAAATACAAGTATGCCAAGGGACGCAGCCAGGAAAGTTTCGATAAGCAGTTTATCAGGGACTACCTGAGCAAAGCCGGATGGAACAAAAAGCCGCCCGCGCCTGAAGTCCCCGAGGATATTATCGAAAAGACAAGTCAGAAATACAAAGAAGCTTATGAGCTTTTGATCGAATAAAAGGATTTTGTGTTATGAGTGATGGTTCAAAGGACAAATGGATTAAAATCAAGAGGGCTTTAATATCGGTATCGGATAAAACCGGGATTGTTGAGCTTGCTACCAAGCTTCAGGATTTGGGAGTGGAGATTATCTCTACCGGCGGCACCAAGAAGGTGCTGAAGGAAAACGACATCCATGTCATTCCCATCTCCTCCTTCACCGGCGCACCGGAAATTCTGAGCGGACGGGTCAAAACCCTGCATCCCGCAGTCCATGCCGGGCTTCTGCATAAGCGCGAGGACGAGGATCACCTTAAGGAGATGAAGGAGCAGAATTATAAAGGAATCGATATGGTTATCCTGAATCTCTATCCCTTCGAGCAAACCGTGCAAAAAGAAGGCGTTTCCGAGGAAGAGATTATCGAAAATATCGATATCGGAGGCCCCACAATGCTGCGCTCTGCGGCCAAAGCCTATCATTATGCCACAATTGTCACCGATCCATCACAATACGATCGAGTTATTGCGGAGCTGGAAGAAAATACCGGCTCGATATCCTACAGAACACGTCAGAATCTGGCACGAGAGGCATTCTGCCGGGTGGCGCAATACGATAATGCTATCTCCGACTATTTCAACTGCAAAGCTGAAGCAGAGGCAAAAGAGGATTTCCCCACAGCGATAAATATCAGTGTCACCAAGGTCACTGACCTACGTTACGGCGAAAACCCGCATCAGAAAGCGGCGCTTTACAAAGATCCCGGCTCAGCCCTGCCGTCGCTGACAAAAGCGCAGGTTCTTTCTGGTAAAGCGTTATCGTACAACAATTACACCGATCTGGAAGCTGTCCTTTCCATGATTATGGATTTCAAAAATCCGTTTGCGGTTGTGGTCAAACACCAGAATCCCTGTGGTGCGGCCGAAGCGGAAACATTGGAGGAGGCCTACCGTCTGGCTCTGGATGCCGACCCGATTTCCGCCTACGGTTCGATTATTGGCCTGAATAAACCGGTTGATATGGATACCGCGCTCAAGCTTCATGAAACCAAATTCGTGGAATGTATAATCGCTCCCGACTATGACGAGGGTGTTGTGGAGAAAATGAGGAAGAAAAAGGCGAGAAGAATCCTCCGTTTACCACAAATACTCGAGGGCTATCCCTCCAAGTTCTTGCAGTACAGCTTCATAAAGGGCGGACTCCTGGCTATGGATCCCGATCTTTACGAGGTCACCAAAGATGATCTTAAGGTCGTTACTGAAGTTCAACCCACAGAAGATCAAATTGAATCGATGTTGTTTGCGTTTAAAATTGTGAAGCATATTAAATCGAATGCGATACTACTAGTGCAGGGCAAACAAACTGTGGGAGTTGGCTGCGGCCAGACCTCGCGGGTGGATGCCTCGATTCTGGCGGCCATGAAAGCCAAGGACCGTGCAAAAGGAAGCTGCCTCGCATCCGACGCATTCTTCCCTATGCGCGACGGTGTCGATGCCGCTGCTGATGCCGGGGTCAAAGCGATTATTCAGCCCGGAGGCTCAAAGCGCGATTCCGAGGCGATTGAAGCGGCAAATGAGCACAAAATCGCTATGGTATTTACGGGAATAAGGCATTTTAAGCATTAATTGCTTTTTAACTTGATTTGTTGATTTGTCATCCTTACATTTCAATAAAATCGGGAGGAAAAGATTGGGCGAAAGAATTCTCGAAATTGTATTTTACCTCGTACAACATATGAAAAACAACGACGGTGCGCTGTTGCACCTGGATGATTTATCCCAATCTCTAAAAAATATGGGCTTTTCAGACAATGAAATTTCCTCGGCTTACGGATGGTTCTTGGAAGAGGTTCAGACTCGGGGAATGGAAGAATTGGTGAAGAATGATCGGGAGCAGATGCCTCCGCGCATATTTTCCGAGGCTGAAAAGCAGGTTTTCACGACCGAGGCGCGAGGTTTCTTGATTCAGCTTCACGAACTGGGTCTCCTGACTGCGGAACAGTTTGAGGCTATCATTGACCGGGTTAATCTTCTCGAACCGGGCACTGTGGATGTCAGGACTTTGAAGATCATAGCCTCATCTATCATTTTCGACGGAATCAACCGGAACTGGGATCTGAACTGGTTCAATATTTCCGGCGAAGAAACAGTTAACTAATATTTTCGATAGATTCCCCGGTGAGACTTACCAATAAAAAAATCGTTTTAGGCATTACCGGCTGTATTGGGGCATATAAGGCCGCTTTCCTTACCAGACTCCTGAAAAAAGAAGGCGCCGAGGTCAAGGTGCTGATGACCGATTCAGCCAAGCAGTTTATCACTCCGCTAACTCTTGAAACATTATCGGAAAATCCGGTCAATTCTGAGCTTTTCCCTGAAACCGGCTATTATACCACGCATCATATATCGCTGGCCGAATGGGCTGATTTAATCCTGATTGCGCCCGCCACAGGCAATATAATTGGCAAAATCGCCTCGGGGATTGCCGATGATCTACTTTCCACCGTGGTTATGGCCGCACAGTCCCCTGTTATGATGGCACCGGCTATGAATACCCAGATGTATACAAATCCGGTGGTGCAGGAAAATATTAAGAAGCTTTTGAATCTGGGCTATAAATTCGTCGATCCCACGGTGGGCGAAATGGCCTGCAAAACCTACGGCGTGGGACGGCTGGCCGAACCGGAGGAGATTCTTGAACATGTGATAAACCATTTCGGGCAGACATTGGATATGCGCGGTTTAAAGGTTTTGGTAACAGCCGGGCCGACTGTTGAACATATTGATGCTGTCCGGTATGTATCCAATCCATCCTCCGGCAAGATGGGCTACGCGGTGGCGCAAAAGGCCAAAAATCGAGGCGCTGAAGCGGTTCTTGTTTCCGGGCCTGTGGGGCTTTCAGCTCCGGCCGGGGTGGAACTTATACAGGTGAAATCGGGTCAGGAGATGTTTGCCCGGGTTAAAGAGAATTTCGATAGTATAGATATCCTCTATATGGTGGCAGCGGTTTCGGATTATGTCCCGCTTACGCCATCTGAGCAAAAGATTAAAAAGTCTGATGAAAATATCAATCTGGCCTTCAAACCGCAGGTGGATATCCTGAAGACACTCGGGGAAAGCAAAAACAGCCAGGTTCTGGTCGGATTTTCCATGGAAACGGAAAATGCCGAGCAAAATGCGAGGGAAAAGCTGGAAAAGAAAAATCTGGATATGATTGTGCTGAATGATCTTACTGCCGAGGGGGCGGGATTTGCGGTTGACACAAATAAGGTAATTATAATAGACAGAGACGGCAAAAGCGAGGATCTTCCGTTAGCCTCGAAGGCCGAGATAGCTGACAAAGTCATAGATCACTCCCTCAGATTCGTACAAAAGGGTAATTAATCAATGGGTGAATCCAACGATCCGGTTGCGGTTTTATTTGAGATGACCAAAAAGGCTCTGAATCAAAAACTGGAAATGGGTGACACCGAAATCATGATTAGCAGGGAAAGCGTGGAAAAAATGCCTCAACCGGTAAAGGAATACAAAAATCTTGAAGAATTCGAAAATGACATAAACGAATGCACCAAATGCCCGCTCCACAAAGGCCGCACCAAGTTCGTCTTCGGAGTTGGCAACCCCGATGCTGATATTATGTTTGTGGGCGAGGGTCCCGGGCGAGATGAAGATTTGAAGGGCGAACCGTTTGTGGGAAGAGCCGGAAAGCTTCTGGACAAAATTCTGGCCGCCATTCACTTTGACCGATCAGAAGTCTACATAGGAAACATCGTCAAATGCCGCCCACCCAACAACCGTGATCCTGAACCGTCCGAGATGGAGACCTGCCTTCCCTATCTTATGCGCCAGATCGAGATGATAAATCCGCGCTTTATCTGCTGTCTGGGACGGATTGCCGCGCAGGCTCTTCTGGAAACCAAGCTTCCTCTGGGCAAGCTGCGCGGAACTTTTCATGACTGGAACGGCCGCAAGGTGCTGGTAACGTATCATCCCGCCGCCCTCCTGCGTTTCCAGCAATACAAGCGCGATACCTGGGAGGATGTGCAGAAGCTCCGCAAGGCGTATGACGAGTTTAAGGCGTCATCATAGTCGATTACTTCTTGTATATTGGGGGCGCATTTTGTATAATAATATTTTGTTTCAAGCTCTAATTATATGCATTTACAGGTCAGGGATATGACAGCGGAACGTTCACATCAGGGATCAAATCCACATGCAATCGAGGCAGAGCAGGCCGTTCTGGCGGCGATTCTGAATTTCCGTGATGCTATATATGAGGTTACCGATATTATCAAGTTGCCGGAGGTTTTCTACGATCCGCGTCACAGCTTCATCTTCGAAGCCTCTATTCAGCTTTTCGAGGACAATAAACCAATCGACCTGATTACGATTTCCGAGAAGCTTCAGCAAAATCAGAAGCTGGAGAAAATCGGGGGACGCTCTTATCTGGCTGAGATAACTGATCATATAGCCTCCACCGCCAATGTCCGTCATCACGCCAATATTGTCTTTGACAAATATCTTTTGAGGCGCCTGATCGAGATTTCGCATGAAATCACCGAGGACTGCCGTTCCGGGACTGTGGAGGCTGCGGATTTGCTGGACTCGGCCGAGAACTCAATCTTCAGCATTTCGCAGAATCGTCTGGGAGACGGATTTATAAACATCGGATCCATTCTGCCTGACACTTTCGAACAGATAGAAGAATATCATAAATCGGGCGGCGGAATAACCGGAATCGCCACTGGCTATAATGATCTGGACAATATGACTGCCGGGCTTCATCCGGGAGATTTTGTGGTGGTAGCGGGACGGCCCTCGATGGGTAAAACCGGATTGGGGCTGAACATCCTGGAAAACATCGCCATAGACAGCAAAAAGTCGGTAGCCATGTTTTCGTTGGAGATGTCCAAGCAGCAAATTGCCCTAAGGCTTTTATGCAGCAAGGCACGTATAAATGCGCATAAGATGCGCACCGGTCGTCTGCCTGACTCCGACTGGCCCAAACTGTCTGATGCAGTAGGGCCGCTTTCCGAGGCGGGAATTTTCATAGATGACACCCCCAATATCGGGATTCTGGAACTTCGCTCCAAGGCCAGACGTCTAAAAGCCAAGGAGGATATTCAGTTAATGGTCGTCGACTATTTGCAGATGATGCAGGGTCCCCGGGGCGCAGATAATCGCCAACAGGAAATCGCCATGATATCCCGTTCCCTCAAGGGTATCGCCAAGGAGTTGGATATTCCGGTGATTGGAATCAGCCAGCTTTCGCGTGGAGTGGAGATGCGCGGTGGCGATAAACGTCCCCAGCTTGCCGACCTTCGTGAATCCGGCGCGATCGAGCAGGATGCCGATGTTGTTATGTTTGTGTACAGGCCTGAGTTTTACGGTATCGAGTTCGAGAAAGACGGTACGCCGACAGAGAATATGGCCGAGATTATTATCGCTAAACAGCGTAACGGGCCAACCGGATCGATCAAACTGACCTTCCTGAAAAACTTCATCCGTTTTGAAAATAGAACCGAGATTTACTCCGAGGTTGAGGAGCCAACGGATACACCGTTTTAAGCTATGAGAAGACCAATTGAAAGCCTCGGCCGGATTATTATGGCCTTTGTCGCCGATTTCGGCGGCTTATTTATTATGGTTCTGGAGATTTTCCGGTCGATTCCCACCGTTTTCAAGAGAATCAAGCTGATTTTCGAGCAGATGCTCATGATGGGGGTGCGTTCCCTGCCGCTCGTGATCCTGACCTCGGTCTTCACCGGCTCTGTTACAGCCTGGCAGGCGGCGTACCAGTTCAAGGGTCTGGTTCCGCTGGAATGGCTGGGGCTGACTGTGGCCAAAACCGTATTCATCGAGCTGGGCCCGGTTCTGACGAGTCTGGTGCTGGCGGGACGGGTGGGAGCCTCCATCGCCGCCGAGCTGGGAACAATGCGGGTGACAGAGCAAATTGACGCCCTTGAATCGATGGGCATCAATCCGGTCGGATACCTGGTCATGCCGCGGCTTGTTGCCGGCATGGTTATGCTACCGGTGCTGGTTATGTTCGCCAATATAATAGCTATCCTGGGAGGCATGTTGGTATCGGTAACGCTCGTAAATATCAGTTACGAGACCTTTGCAGGAAGCATAAAATCCTATGTTTATGTTCGTGATGTGGTTTCAGGCCTGCAAAAGTCGGTTATGTTCGGGGCTATTATTGCGCTGATGGGTTGTTATCATGGATTCAATGCCAAGGGCGGAGCCGAAGGTGTGGGTCTTGCCACGACCAAAGCAGTGGTTCTGGCTTCGGTCCTGATTCT
This sequence comes from uncultured Ignavibacteria bacterium, assembly GCA_964496505.1. GTDB lineage: Bacteria > Zixibacteria > MSB-5A5 > JAABVY01 > JAABVY01 > JAABVY01. Next base: position 24,417 of record CAZBZV010000048.1, read on the forward strand.
GGTTTCGGATTACATAATGGCAACCGTATTGTTTAATATATAGTTATGATACGACTGGAAAACATATACAAAAGTTTCGGTCACCTGGATGTCTTAAAGGGCGTCAGTCTTGATATCCAGAAAGGCGACAGCATGGTAGTGTTCGGGGCCTCCGGCAGCGGCAAAAGCGTGATGCTGAAACTCATTATGGGGCTTTTGAAGCCGGATGAGGGCGATATTCATGTTGACGGCAAAAATATAAATGAGCTCAAACGCGCCGAACTGGACCATCTGCGCACACGTTTCGGTATGCTCTTTCAGGGCGCAGCTCTGTTCGATTCGATGAATGTTTACGAGAATGTCACGATTGGGAGGGCTGAGCACGGTGGTATGACCAAAGAAGATAGAATCGAATGCGCCAAAAAGAATCTTGAGATGGTGGGCCTGGAAGGCACGGAATTCAAATATCCCGCAGAGCTTTCGGGGGGTATGAAGAAACGTGTCGGACTGGCAAGGGCATTATGCATGGAGCCGGAGATTATTTTGTATGATGAACCCACAACCGGGCTCGATCCTGTCTCTGCTGATAAAATCAATGACCTCATAATAAACCTTCGTGACAGGCTTAAAATCACATCCATTGCAGTTACACATGACCTATACTCGGCCTTCCGAATAGGCCAACGCTTCGCCATGCTTTATCAGGGCATAATCAGATTTGACGGCACCAGAGAGGAAATGGAAGACTCGGATGATGAGGTATTGAAAGATTTCCTTAGCCACAGTTCGATTAATGCTGGCAAGTGAGTTTCAGCCAAATGTATTCTGGGCACAATAGCCATAAAAGGTTGCCTTTTTCCCGATATCACAAGAAAAATTTCTTGCTTGGCTTATCCACTGCAAATCATATATTAGGAGATTATGCCGAAGGCGTCTGCAAAAACAGTATATATCTGCCAGTCATGCGGTGCGGTTCATGCCAAATGGGCCGGGCGCTGCTCCTCCTGCGGTGAATGGAATACATTGACAGAAGAAATTCAGGAGCCGAAAGGGGCGCGAAAAAAATTCTCAGGCTCCAAATCCAGTGTGGAGACATACAGGCTCTCGGAAATCACCGGGGATTCCTCATACAGGATAATCTCCGGCAATCCCGAGTTCGACCGTTCGGTGGGCGGCGGAGTGGTACCCGGATCATCGATACTGATCGGCGGCGATCCGGGAATCGGCAAGTCTACCCTGCTTTTGCAGCAGGCCGGTCTGTATGCATCGGAGGGATTCAAGAGCCTCTATGTCACGGGCGAGGAATCGCAGACACAGATCAAAATCAGGGCCGACCGTCTGGGAATCGATACGGATATGATCGATGTCGCCTGCCTGATCGATACTGAGGAAATTATCACAGCCTTGAATCAGCGCGATTATAAATTCCTGATTATAGACTCTATCCAGACCTTAAAATCGGCCCAGCTTGAATCTGCAAGCGGCACTGTGAGCCAGATTCGCGAATCGGTAGGGACTATTCTGGATGTATGCCAGGTTAAAGAAGTTACCTCTTTTTTAATCGGGCATGTCACCAAGGAGGGGATGATTGCGGGACCCAAGGTACTGGAGCATATGGTTGATGTTGTCCTCTATTTCGAGGGCGAAAAGAACCACATGTTCCGGATACTGCGCTCGGAGAAAAACCGTTACGGCCCCACCAACGAGATCGGGATATTCTCCATCGAATCATCCGGCCTAAAACCGGTGGCTAATCCCTCTGAGGTTTTTATCTCCGGACGTTCCGGCGCAAACTTTGGCTCGGTTATTACCGCCGCAATGGAGGGCAGCCGTCCGATTCTTCTGGAACTTCAGGCGCTGGTGGGTGGAACAACCTACGGCTACCCGCAGCGCGTGACCTCCGGTTTCGATCCCAAACGGCTTGCGCTTTTGCTGGCGATTCTGGAAAAGCGCGAGAGGATACGTTTCGGCGATAAAGATGTTTTCGTTAATATCACCGGAGGCCTGCGGATTTTCGAAACCGCGATCGACCTGGCGATTGTTATAGCATTGGTGTCCTCTCTGGAAGAGGCCTCAGTTAAAGCCAAAACAATAGTGATCGGCGAGGTCGGGCTTGGAGGCGAAGTCCGCCAGGTGCCGGGACTGGAGCGGCGACTTTCAGAGGCCCAACGTCTTGGATTCGAGCGGGCTATAATTCCCGAGGGGGCTAAACTGGATAAAAATGCTTTGAAAAATATGCAACTGGAAACAGCAAGTGCATTATCGGATGCAATCAGCCTGGCGCTTGCATAAAAGGAGGAAATAAATGGATAAGATAAAACTCGGCCCCCAGACTCTTCTGGTTCCCCTGCCGGTAACACTTCTAACCGCCCAGCTCGAGGGCGAGAAACCGAATATAATTACGCTTTCATGGGTAGGTATCTGCAATTCCACTCCCCCCATGATCGGAGTCGGCATTCGCGAGAACCGTTTCACCTATCACATGGTTGACGAGGCAGGTGAATTTGTGGTCAATATCCCGGCCGAGGATCAGGTTAAGGCGGCTGATTTTTGCGGCAATACCTCCGGCAGAAACAAGGATAAATTCGCCGAGACCGGCTTCACCCCTGTTCCGGCCGACAAAGTTTCAGCGCCTTTAATCAAAGAATGCCCGATTAATATGGAATGCGTGGTCAGGCATGTGCTGAAACTGGGTTCGCATGATTACTTCGTGGCCGAAATCGTTGAGACCCATGTAAACTCCGACTGCTGGTCGGATGATAAAAAATTGAACATAGAAAACCTCAAGCCATTTGCGTATATGACCAAGAAGCGATCATATTATGGCGGCTTCAGTGATATATTCGGAGATTACGGTTATTCGGTAAAAGGCTGATGGACAACGATAAATTTTCATATAAGCTGATCTGCAAAGATTCAGCCACTAATGCCCGACGCGGGCAGATCAAAACGCCCCACGGCACAATCGAAACCCCGGTTTTTATGCCGGTCGGTACCTACGGTTCGGTCAAGGCCATATCCGCAGCCGATCTGGAGGAGCTGGGCTTCGAAATAATTCTGGGCAATACATACCATCTCTATCTTCGTCCAGGAGATGATCTGATATCCGATTGCGGCGGGCTTCATCGCTTCAATGGCTGGAACCATTCGATTCTGACAGATTCGGGCGGTTTCCAGATATTCAGCCTGAAATCGCTGGTGAAGATTACCGAGGAGGGCGTGCTGTTTAAGTCGCATATTGACGGCTCCTCGCATATGTTCACCCCACAAAAGGTCATTGATATCCAAAGAAATCTGGGGGCGGATATTATTATGCCCTTAGATATCTGCCTTGAATATCCCGCCTCCAAAACCGAAGCCTACCAGGCGCTTCTGAAAACCGACAGGTGGGAAGAAGAGGCCAGAGATTACTGGGAAAAGACTGGAAACGGTCAGGCCCTGTTCGGCATCGTACAGGGATCGGTATATCCGGAACTTCGCAAGATTGCCGCGGAGAAAACCATGGAATTAGATTTTCCCGGCTATGCTATCGGCGGGCTTTCTGTGGGTGAGCCGTTGAACCTGCTATATGAAATGACAGAAGCTGTCACCGAGCATCTTCCCGAAGATAAGCCTCGCTACCTTATGGGCTTAGGCTCGCCTCTGGAGCTTCTGGAATCAGTGGCGCGGGGAATCGATATGTTCGATTGTGTGATGCCGACCCGCAATGCCCGCAACGGCACTCTTTTCACCACCAAGGGCAAGATGACCGTTAAGGCCGCCAGCTATAAGCACGATTTTCGCCCGATTGACGAGGATTGCGGCTGTCCGGTATGTCGGCGTTACAGCCGTGCCTACATCCGTCATCTCTTCAATGTCTCCGAGCCAAACGTACTGCGTCTGGCGACAATCCACAATCTATTCTTTATCAGCGACTTAATGAAGAAAGCTCGCGAGCATATCGAGAACGGAAGCTTCAAGTCCTACCTGGAACATTTCCGCCAAGTCTATGTTTAAGATTAGGATTAAATGCTTGACATTTTTGTGCTAATAATCCTAAATTGTCAGATTAAACTTTAGGATAAAAATTTTTGGAGGTCAAGTGAATAGCTTTATTTTGGTAATTGGATCCCAGCCTGCCGGAGGCGGCAGTATATTGACAATGCTAATCCCGTTTGCACTGATGTTTGCTGTACTATATTTCCTTATCATCAGGCCGCAGCAGAAACGCTCCAAGGAACATCAGTCCATGCTGGGCACTCTAAAAAGGGGTGACCGCGTGGTAACATCATCAGGTATGTTCGGCACAATCTTTGCAATACAGGACGATCAAAATAAAGTGGTTCTCAAGATTTCCGATGATATTAAAGTAGAGTTTGTTAAGAGCTCTATAGCAAATAAAATCGAAAGTTAATAAGTTTTAATATGGCTGTACGGGAAATAGTTCGCTATGGTGATCCGGTTCTGAGAAATGAATCGAAACCGGTGGAAAAAATTGATGACGAGGTCAAACAGCTTGTGCAGGATATGTTTGATGCGCTGCGCAAAGCCAAGGGCCTTGGATTAGCCGCCCCTCAGGTAGGGGTAAATTTAAGGGTGTTTATCATAGACCTGACCCAGGTCGATTTTGATGCTGAACCTCTTGTAATGATCAATCCTGAAATAATAGAAAAACAAGGTGAAGTTATCGGGGAAGAGGGCTGTTTGTCGTTCCCCGGCCTTTATTTTGACGTCCCCCGTGGCGAGCAGGTCGTGGTGGAATATCAGGATCTGGAGGGCAACCGTAAACGTATAAGGGCTTACGGTTTAACTGCCCGGGCTGTCCAGCATGAAAATGACCATCTTGACGGGGTGCTGTTCATCGATTATCTCTCCGCCGCCCAGCGCGATCTTTTTGCCGGAAGGCTGAAAAAGATTAAAGTCGGCTGAAGATGCGCCTAATCTTCATGGGGAATCCGCAATTTGCGGTTCCAACTTTAGAGAAACTTTTATCTTCCAAACACGAGGTGGCGGCAGTAGTCACCTCACCGGATCGTCCCAAGGGACGCGGGAAAAAGCCCGCCTCCCCTGCTGTGGCCGAGAAAGCCAAGGATAAGGGACTTAAGCTTATCCAGCAGGAGAATTTATCGGAGGAAGGTTTTCTGGCGAAAATTGCGGCTCTGGCAGCGGCCATATTCGTGGTTGTGGCTTTTCGTATTTTGCCGGTAGAGCTGTTTTCTGTCCCGCCCAAAGGTGCGATCAATCTTCATGCATCTCTTTTACCGAAATACCGGGGCGCCGCTCCCATACAATGGGCACTTATAAACGGTGAGCGGGAAACCGGGCTAACAACTTTTTCTATTCAAAAGAAGGTCGATACCGGCGGAATAATATTGCAGGAAGAGGTGCCGATTGCACCTCATGAAACTGCTGATGATTTATCCGCCCGGATGTCTTTGATTGGAGCGGATCTGGTACTCCAGACCTTAGACCTGATGGAGAGCGGGGATTATGAAATTATGCCCCAGGATAAATCTCAGGTCAGCAAGGCTCCCAAAATCAAGCCATCCGACGGTCATGTCGACTGGTCATTGCCGGCAGAAAAAATTGTTAATCTCATTCGGGGGCTATCCTCAAATCCGGGAGCTTTCACTCATTTTGAGGGCAAAAAGCTCAAGCTGTATCGTGCCCAGGCTTTTGAAGCGGATAATGCCCATAAGCCCGGAGAGGTAATTACGGCCAATGACAAGGAAGGCCTGGTTGTTAAGGCCGGTAAGGATGCTGTGTTGATCGACGAGATTCAGATGGAAGGCAAGAGGCGTCTCCCCTGCTGCGATTATATGCGTGGCTGCCCCATAAAGGAAGGAAATATCCTCACTTAGGCGCAACTCAGCTTTTTTGCAGGAGTTGCAAATGAATCAACAAATTATCGTCAACGCCGATCTGCATGAAACACGGATTGCCATTATGGAAAACGGCAAGCTGGTTGAACTTCTGGTTGAAAGGCCTGACGAAGAACGTAATGTAGGAGCAATCTACAAAGGCAAGGTAGCCGCGGTACTGCCTGGTATGCAGGCAGCATTCGTGGAGCTGGGCCTGGACAGGACAGCTTTTCTGCATATCTCCGACGTAGGCTTCGACTCGAGCGCATCCTCACGATACGATTTCGATCTGATGGATGATGATTCGGCGGGCCCTGAGCTAATCCGAAAGCACAAGGGCACCCCGATCGAAAAGCTGATTAAAAAGGATCAGGATATCCTGGTGCAGGTTATCAAGGAGCCTCTGGGCCAAAAAGGCGCACGGATTTCCACCTCGGTCTCGCTTCCGGGACGGTTTATCGTGCTTGTACCCAATGAGAGGCATGTGCGTGTATCGCGCAAGATCACCAACTGGAATGAGCGCAAACGTCTGCGCAAACTTCTCTTCGATCTCAAACCGGACGGTTTCGGAGTGATAATCAGGACAGAGGCGGCCAATCAGCCTGAAAAAATTCTGAAGAAGGATTTGAAGAGGCTCCTGAAGTTCTGGAGCCGTATTACAAAGAAATATGAGAAGAATAAGCCGCCCGAGCTTTTACACAAAGATGTTGGCATCACCTCATCGATCATTCGAGACTATTTTTCCGATGAAACCAATAAACTGGTGGTCGATTCTAAGGACACCTATAAGAAGATTATGTCCTATGTGCGCGGCGTGGCGCCGCACCTGAAGGACAGGGTTGAGTTTTACAAAGGCAGTGTGCCGGTTTTTGATGTTTACGGCATCGAGCAGGAAATCGACAAGATGCTGGAGCGCAAGGTCTGGATCAAGAAGGGCGCGTACCTGATTATCGACCAGACCGAGGCGATGGTCACGATTGATGTCAATACCGGAAGATTCGTGGGTACCAAGGATCAGGAGAATACGATCCTGAAGGTGAATATGGAATCGGCGCGTGAGATCGCACGGCAGATTCGTCTGCGTGATATAGGCGGCTTGATAATCATGGACTTCATAGATATGTACAACCGTGAGAACCGCAGGAAGCTTTACGAGGAATTCAAGGGACTGTTCAAGAATGACCGCGCCAAGAATTCGATCCTGCCGGTTTCGGATTTCGGCCTGATCGAAATGACACGCGAGCGCAGTAAGCCCTCTCTCTTGCAGGCATTCTCGATCCCCTGCCCTACCTGTCAGGGACTTGGACGGGTGTATTCGCCGGAATCTGTAGTGATGAAGATCGAGAGATGGTTCGCACGTGCCAAAGCCGGATCGAATTATAAGAAATTCGATCTTGTGGTTCATCCCAATGTGGGTGAAATCTTAAACGGTGACAGAGGTCATAATAAGCTCAAGGATATCTGTAAGAAGTTCCGTTTCAAGATCAATCTCCAAACCGATGATTCGCTTTTCTTCGAGAATTACAAAATAATTTCTCTGGACGAGGACATGGATATAACCGAGATGTTCAAAACCAAGGCGGAACGTGCCTCGGATGAGCTTCACGAGAACGGGAATTAATTTGTGGTTTGGGTGGTCCATCCGCGCAAGCGGTGGGATTAGTGCATGAAAACAGTTCTATTGCGGCGGCAGGAATCCCCTCCTGCCGCAAGAAACAGTCAGGAAAGGATTCCTGACTGCGCAATAGCTTTCCATGTGCCTTCGGGAACCCATTCCCGACGGAGATCGATTCTTCACCAACATCATTATTCGCCAGGAAAGGGTTCCTGGCGACCACATGCAAGATAAGAATGGCAGGATAATCAGATTAGTCTTTCGTCGTGCACGAGGACGTGCACGACGCACGAAATAGCGACATAGCAGGATGCGCCGATAAATTTTGCGTCGTGCATGGGGACGTGCACAACGCACGAAATAGTGACATAGCAGGATGACCGATTGAACCCACATTATCGAGAGTGTTGATAAACTACGGGTATCGCTGAAAAAAGCATTTAAACTGTCATTCTGAGGGAGCGTAGCGACCGAAGAATCTCTCACGAATCAAACAGATTCT
>CAZBZV010000049.1:0-30812 GCA_964496505.1 uncultured Ignavibacteria bacterium
CTTGAAGAAGCGATTGAAAGCATTCTGCAGCAAACCTTTACAGATTTTGAGCTGATTATTTCCGATAACGCCTCGACCGATAAAACCGAGGGTATTTGCCGCAGACTGGCCAAAAAGGATAAACGCATGCGCTATTACCGCAGCGATACCAATAAAGGAGCCTCCTGGAATTTCAATCGTGTTGTCGATCTGGCTCGGGGCGAGCTTTTTAAGTGGATGGCCGATGATGATCTGTATGCCCCCACATTCTTCGAAAAATGCATCGAAGCGCTCGATAACGATTCCGCTGTTGTGCTGGCATATCCACGCTCGGATACTATCGATGAAAAAGGCGAATTTATCAAAAGCCGCAATTACGATATGAATGTCGGCTCGGATAAACCGTGGGAACGATTCCGCCATCAGATTATCGACCCCCACGGCTGTCTGCATGTTTTCGGGGTGGTCAGGGCCGATATTTTCAAAAAGACACCGCGGCTGGCAAATTATGTCGGCTCGGACAGGGTGCTTCTGGGACTGCTGTCGCTATATGGCAAATTTTATGAGGTGCCCGACCATCTCTTCTTTCACCGCGAACATCAGAGACGATCCGTGCGGGCTTATTCAGATATACGCATGCGGGCGGTTTGGTTCGATCCCAAGAAGAAAGGAAAGCGCTCTCATCCCTACTGGAAATATCTTCTCGAACACACCCGCTCGGCATTTCGGGCGCCGTTAACATTCAGGGCGAGACTTATGTCTCTGCTTCAGGTTGTAAAATGGATTCGCTGGAATATCGGCGAGCTTGTAAAGGACCTCACCTATAAGCCCCCCAAAGCAAAAGAGGAAAGCCGGGAATCCGATAAACAATCATCCCGCTCAATCTCACACAATTAGCCCGACTTCTTATTAGCCGCTTTTTTGTGGCGGTCGAGAATTTCCGAGTTTAAATCCCCGGGACTTTCGTTTTTAATAAAGATGCTGTGCCACAGGTAAATATTTACCAGATTCCACAATAGCATTGCCCGTTTAATTTCGCTCGATTGAAGCGATCTCAGAAGCTCCCTGTCAAACATATCCGCTGCCATATCAACAAGCGGCTGAAAGAGTTTACCCGGAAGAGCCCAGTGTTGTGAGGGACATCCGAAACTGAGTTTGGGACGGTTTATGATTTTCCCCGATATACCGCGTCTTCTGAGAAGCGAGCGGATCACATATTTCGATTCCTTCAATTTGAACTCCCAGGGCAGTGAGGTAACATGATGTATGATTGCCGGATTCGTATAAGGGTATGTAATAGCGATATTATTCGCCTCGGCCAGTTTGCCCCAGATTGTCATGCTCTCGAATGCTTCCGAGAGAAGAGATATAATCGTTATCATATCCAGAAGAGAATATTCGGGATAATCCCGCATCAACCGGATTCTATTCGAGAGTATCTTCTCGAATGTTGTGTTGAGGCTGGTTTTGACCAGGTCTATATCTGCAAACTGCCCCAGAGTCCAGAGGAAATGGCGGTGCGATCTCAGGTTTTTCCCGAAATCATAGGCAAAGAAGCCATAGCGTTCATTTTTCTCAAGCGATCTTCCCATGACCTTTCCAAAAAGCTGCTGGACACCGAATGCTCGCGTCGATTTTAGAAGCGATTTATACTTGAAAACCCGCACATGAGCATCATTGCCGAAAATGCCGTCCGCCCCTTCACCGCATATCAGCAGATCGATTTCCAGCGGCTTCAATTTCTGAAACAGCAGATACAGAAGAGCGGACTGCAAATGATGTACCGGTTCCTCGGCAGCATGGATAGCCTCGACCAGCGATACAAGGTATGATTCCGGACTGGCAGCAAACAGGCTGTGATCGATATTCAATTCACGTGACGCTGTCAGTGCATAGTCATCCTCCCGATCATTCTTGTTCAGAAACGAGAATGATGAGGAGCAGGAATTGATATCCTCCTTAATTTCACGGGCAATGGAGGCCAGCGAGGTAGAATCGAGCCCGCCGCTTAATAGCACTCCCGGTTTCCTGAAGCTTCCGATCAATTCATTGAGATCCTGCCGAAGCATGTCCTCGATCTTTTCCAGCCGCTTATCGGCGCTTTCTTCGATATCGAGGCCGTCATGAAAACTCCACGTTTTGCGCTTGATAATCTGCATGCTTTGCAGGTCGATTTTTAACGTTTCACCGCCTGTCAGCTTGCTGATACCCCTGTAAAGAGTGCGGGGAGGGACTATATGGCGGTAGACCGCGAATTCAGGCAGGACATTATCCTCCATCTCAAGCGTAACGCCCGATTCCTTCAGCTTACTGATATGGGTGGAGACAATGATTCGGCCATTTTTGATAAAATAATATAACGGACGGCAGCAATAGGCGGATAAGGATAAAGTTAATTCGGATTTTGATTTGTCAATATATGCGAAATCGAAAATGTGCCGACCCCGTGACATCAATACCGGCTGCGGCCTGGCAACGGAATTCATGAGGTCGTCCAAAATTCCATCATTCAGACAACATTCAGCTTCGCCAATAAGGATACCGGAGTCTTTTTCAGAATGAAATGTGTAAAGAGCATCCTTTAAATATGCAACTCGGTAATCCCCAAATTCAACCGAGATCGCATTCGATGGTTTGGCGAACGGTTCGCTATTTTTATTTTCTATCCGGAGAAATAGCATCTTAACGGTTCTTTAAATTTCGCATATTCTTTATTATAAATTTCGGCAGAAATGACAAAGCTATATATTGTCCGGCGCGTTTATTCCATTCATAATTTCCACGGCTGCGCTTGAAATATTCACGTGATTTCCTGAAATCATATATCTCCCAGTAATATTCACCCAGCTTGAAGCAGGCATGGCTGAGGGCTTTTGTGAGCGCATTTTGCTGTTCTTCGCTCAAGGATACAATCTGGGGTTCGAAACTGCCAAAAATTCTCACCCGCGAATCCCAGCGGTCGAATGTGCTCTTTACGGCCTGCGCCTGATGCAGGCGCCGCCGGGTCAGGGGCTCGTTGATCATGCCGGCATTCGATATCAGCGACATGCGCATAAAAAGCTCCAGGTCCTCGGCATAACGCAGTTTCGGATCGAAACCGCCCAGCTTTTTCAAAAGCTCCGATTTTGCCATCACACTGGAGGTCAACGGGTAACATTTATTCAAAAGCTGAATAAATTGATCCTTTTCGATATCGAGCCAGGGAAACTGATCCAGAAAAAGCTTCTCATTGCCGTTCTCATCGAATTCGACAGCATCGGTAAAAACCCAGCCGATATCCGGGTTATCCTCCAGAAACTCGATCTTTTTTTCCACCGATTTTTCCGTGAACATATCATCGGCATCCAGAAAGGCTATATATTTACCGGAGGCCTTCTCCATACCCACATTGCGTGCCTTTGCCCGTCCCATATTGGCCTGCTTTATCAGGGTCAGGTTCAAATCAAATGCGGCCGCTTTTTCGGAAGTATTATCCTCCGAACCGTCATCCACCAAAATAGTCTCGATATTCTGAAAGGACTGCTTTTTGACCGAATCCAGGCATTCCTCAATCCACTCAGCGCTGTTGTATGCCGGTATTATGACTGAAACCAGTGGAGACTGATTCATCTTTTCTCCGAAGTAAATCTATCGGTTCAGACTGCCATCAATTCGGGATCGAGTCCCATAGCCTTCAAATCGGCGGCAATCTCATTTCGGTAAATCGGATTCATGATTACGACTATATCAGGATGATAATCCTTAAGCATTTGAGGATCAACAATTTCTTTTCCAACAGACGGTATAAATTTGGAGTGACGATGCGGATTTATGTCAACTATTGCCCCGACTTGATCCCTCAGTCCCAGTGTTGTCATAAATGCGACACATTTGGAGCCCGATCCCCAGACCGCAATCTTTTTGCCTTGACCAAAAGCTGTATTGAAAAATCCCCTCCAAAAATCCAGCCGGGATTTTATATTTTCTTCAAATTCGAGGACCTCTTTTTCGGTTTGGGAGGACGGTTCCTCGGCCGGATGCGGTTTGGCGACAGGCTTTGGGCTTGCTTTTGTTTCGATTATAAGATACTGATCGTCGAATTCGGTGTATAAATCGAGAATCTCGAAGCCTTCGGCCCGAAACAGCCGTCCCAGCGACCCGGGCGTGAAATAAGAGCAGTGCTCGTAATAAATATCCCAGAAGGCCTGCTCCTTCAATACCCGCATAGCATCGGGAATCTCGAAAAAGACAAGTGTATCCGTGTTATCCCCGATCGATTTTCGGATTGTCCGGATGAACTCTGCTGTTCGGTCGATATGTTCCAGGGTATGGCGGCAGCAAATCATATCCCCCTTCAAATAGCTGTATTTTTCTGAGTAGTAATCCTTGATAAAAACGATATTTTCGGCCGATTCCACCCGGTCTTCAATGAAGGCCGGATCTATGCCAATACAATGATTGTCCCCAATCTCGCAGATTAATCTAAGAAAATCCCCTTTTCCGCAGCCGATCTCAATGATCTTCTTGTTGTGGAGATCGTATTTCTTCACCCATTTTTCAGCCAGACCTCGTGCGAAATCATTAAATGTTGCCGAAAAAGATTGCTGATCCTCGTAGCCGGTGGAATAATCGCGATGCTTAATATCGTATGCCATGTTGGTGATAAATCCGCAGGCGGGGCAGAATCTCAGGTCGATACTGCCCTCGGGAAAGCCAAGTGCCTCGTCCCGTGAATCTTTTAAGACACAGCTATGTACAGGAACTGAATCGACTTTGTAGAATGACTTCAGGCCAATACTCCCGCATGAGGGACACTTTTCCGAATTAGGATTAATGTCTTTTTTTGAAGTCATTTATACGATTTTTGGTTCCGGTATCGGTATTATAAACTTCCCCCCGCGCTCTGTATATTCACTCTGCTGATTCATAATCTCCTCGGCAAAATTCCAGGCCAGAAGCAGGACATAATCGGGCATCTCCTCAAGCAGCTTTTCCGGAGGCACTATGGGCAAATTATTGAGCCCCATATATTTGCCATGCTTAAAGCTGTTCAGATCGGCAACAAAATCAACCAGCGTTTTATCGATACCGACATAATTCAAAAGAGTTGCGGCCTTGGCCGCCGCGCCGTAAGCGGCAATACTTTTGCCGTCGCTTTTTATTTCCTGTAGTATATCCAGAAGCTTCAACTTGATTCTTTCCACATGCTCCGCAAAACTGCGGTAAAATTCCAGCTTATCCATACCGCTTCTGATCTCATCTCCCAGCATTTCCTTAACCGGCTCCGAGACATCTTCAGTCCTGCCGATAAAAAGTCTCAACGATCCGCCATGGATAGCGAGTTTCTTAACATCATTCAGGAAGAGATTATGATTTCTGAAAAGGCGGTCGAGAGCTGTCACGGAAAAATAGCAGAGATGTTGATGGTATATCGTGTCGAATTCGCAGTTTCGAACCAGGTCATCAAGGTATGGGCATTCGATAACAGCCATGCCGTCATCCTTGAGAATAATACTAATCCCCTCCACAAAGCCATTCAAATCGGGCACATGTGCAAGAACATTATTGGCCAGAAAGATATCCGCTTTTCTGCCTTCATCTGCCAGTTTCTTTGCCAGATCGGCGGTGAAAAATGTATTTAAGGTCGGCACTCCGGCTTCCTCGGCCTTTTTGGCCGGACCATCGGCCGGATCGATTCCCAGCACAGGAATACCCCGGGCAGTGAAATTCTTAAGTATATAACCGTCATTGCTGGCAGCTTCCACTACCAGGCTATTTTGGCCGAGCTCATGTGTTTCCATAATATATTCCGCGCTCCGGGCAAAATGGGTTAGAAGCGATTTGGATACTGACGAAAAATAGGGATAATCCCGGCAAAAAAGTATCTCCGGATCGACTGTTGCGGTTATCTGAACCAGTGTGCATTCCGGGCAGAATACAAGATCAAGCGGGGCGGTTATTTCCGGTTTATCCAGATCTTGCTCTTTGACAAGCGCATCTGCAAGAGGAGTCCAACCAAAGGATATGACCGGTTGAAGATTACTGTTGCCGCAGGAACGGCATGAATTTTCTATTTTGAAATTGTCCATTATTGCAATTTGAGCTATTTCTGCCAGCGCAGATTGTGGCTTAATTTCCCGCTTTTGATAAGCATTTTGATGTGGTCGATGCGTTTGTATTTCGGGCCCTCGAACTCCTCCAGCTCCAACCCGTATCTGCTGTATGCCTCGTACAACTCATGGGCGCCTTTTTTGGCGTTCCACTGCGGTTTGAACTCCGGCAGCGTTTTCGGCAGGAAACTGCAATCGACGCGGTAACATCTTTTGTCCGGGCCGGCATCTTTGGCAAAGGAAACTTTACAGTCCGGAACGGTCTCTTTGACTATTTCCGCCAGATCCCTGATCTGGTAGTTCTCGTCTGACCGTCCGACATTAAAGGCCATATTTCTGACCTCTTCCAAAGGTGCATGCAATACAGAAATAAATGCTCGTGAGATATCGGCTATATGGACAATCGGCCGCCAGGGCGAACCGTCGCTTTTGAGATAGACCTTGCCGGTGGTTACAGCCCAGGCCACGAGATTGTTCAGGACAAGATCGAATCTGAGTCTCGGCGACATACCATAGGCGGTCGCTGAACGCAAAAACGCTGGCGCGAAATTATCATCCGCCAGTTCCTTTAAGGCATTTTCCGATTCAACTTTGGAGACCCCATAGGGTGTAACCGGATTGCATTGGGCGCTTTCATCGATAAGATTCTCGCCCGAGGCACCGTAATAGGAGCAGGATGATGAAAACAGGAATTTCTTTACACCCGCTTTTTTGGCGATTTCTGCTGTTCTGACTGTTGCCTTATAATTTATCTCATTGGTGATTTCGGGGTTGAGATCTCCCAGCGGATCATTGGAAAGCGCCGCCAGATGAATGACCGCATCGAATCCCTTTAAGTCCTCGATCTCTATATCGCGAACATCCTTTATGGTCTCACTGATTTGAGGCAAACCGTTATTTCCAAATGTGCATTCACGGTACAAATCGCTGTCGATGCCGTGAAGCTCATGCCTATGTTTCAAAAGCATCGGAGTCATAATGGTGCCTATATAGCCCTTATGGCCGGTAATCAGTATTTTCATTTTATCACCAAATCTTCCAGGGAGGATTGCCCGATTCCCACAGTCTTTCCAGCAAAACCTTATCACGAAGGGTATCCATACACTGCCAGAAGTCGGTATGTTTGTATGCCATCAACTGCCCGTCAGCAGCCAGCCGCTCCAGCGGCTCGCGTTCGAAATGTGTTTTATCATCGTCGATATAGTCCAAAACTTCCGGCTCCAGCACGAAGAAAGCGCCGTTAATCCATCCTTCAGCCGTCTGGGGTTTCTCGGTAAATTGAGCCACCATATCGCCGTTAAAGCTCAAATGACCGAACCGTGCCGGCGGCCTCACGGCGGTAATAGTCGCGAGCTTACCGTGAGATTTATGAAATTCCATTAATTCCTTGATATTGATATTGGAGACACCGTCCCCCCAGGTAAGCATGAAGGTCTCGTTTTCCAGATAAGGCGCAAGACGTTTTACCCTGCCGCCGGTCTGGGTCTTGATTCCAGTGTCGATCAGGTCGACTTTCCAGTTGAGCTGCGCACCGTCATGAATATCCACCATGCCGTTTTTGGTAAATACGGTAAGGTTGCTGTGCAGTGAGCAATAATCCAGAATATACTTCTTGATTACCTGCCCCTTGTAGCCGAGGGCTATAGCGAATTCATTGAAGCCGTGATGCGAGTATATCATCATGATATGCCATAGAATCGGATATCCCCCGATTTCAACCATCGGCTTCGGTTTCAGTTCAGTTTCCTCTGAGAGACGTGATCCGATACCGCCCGCTAAGATCGCAACTTTCAAGCTATTAAATTCCTCTTACTTATTGCCGAAATACATTTCAGTATAGTTTTCGGCAGGACAAAGAATCCTCTTTAACTCAATAAAAGATAGTTGGTTTCGCCATCAAAAACCATGGTTTTACAAAAATCGCGGCTCGCTAAGAAAATATTTAAACAAATGTCTGGATAAAATCAAACGGAATATCAATAAAAAAGAGAATATGTATCAATCTGACAGTCGGTGAAAAAGCTTGCGTATTAAACTTTATCAGCTAATTTCCTGAACGGGATTTGCAATTCGTTGGAATTCAAACGATTCTGAAACAGAAGAAATTACCGGGAAGATTCATAAATGAAAGAAATTGAAAAGCTTAGAGCCCGAATCGTAGAACTCACTGGATGGAAACTGTACGAGCCCCCGAGAATCGTAACCGACACCTCCAACTGGATGAATATAATCCGCGGTGATATTATCAGAATCAATGGGCAGGATTTTATAGTCAAGGGCAACAAACACGAGACCCGTTTCGGAATAGGTGAACAGCCCAAATACTGGGTTTTTTCGGTGATCGATATGGAATCCGGGAAGCAAAAGATTATCAAGACCGAATTTAATGAGGAATTCATGGCACACATCGGGATTTTCAAAGTGCGCTGTTATCGTTCGCCGGATAAAGAGGGTAAGGTGCTGGATATTGTCAAGGGTGATGAGCGTTTCATGCAGGGTTACAGCGCTTATGACGAGAAAGGCAATAATGTCAGGGTAATTGATTATATAAAAGGCGAGACATTTTTTAATTATATCTTTCATATCAAAAAGAGCCATGAGCAATATTTTCATGAGGACCTGGGGAGGCTGCTCTGGAAGCTTACCGATTCGATTGAGGCCATAGAATTCCTGCACAAAAAAAAGTTCTGCCACGGCGATATCAGAAACGACCATATTATAATCGAAAGTGATACCGGACGGTATCGCTGGATCGATTTCGACCTGAATCAGAAGGTCTCCGATTTTGATATGTGGAGTATCGGCAATGTCATCAGCTATTGCGTGGGCAAGGGGATAAACTCATTTCAGCAGGTTTTGCGCAGTAAGGAATTTTCACAGGAAGTGAAGGAGAGCCTTGTACCAACGGATGCTTCGGCGTTTTACGAATACCGCATCATGAATCTCAAAAAGCTCTATCCGTATATTCCCGAAAGATTAAACGACATCCTGCTTCATTTCACGATTAAGCCCAAAGACTTCTATGTAAATATCGGACAGCTTCTGGAGGACTATCGCAGAATGCTGGAAAGAGACTTTCCAATCTGATAAAATTTTATATATTTTTCATAGAAAGATATTCGTAAGCGAATCGCACTTAAAGGCTGCGCTCGAGGGGATTGAATGAAAACAGTAATTATCGGCGGGGGACGTGCCTGCCGCGAAATTATCGAGCTTGCCTCCGGAACATTCATGAGGGAGTTGCGTCTCGAGATTTCATGTGTCATGGATTCCGATCCCGATGCTACCGGTATGGTCTATGCCCGCAAGCAGGGAATTAGTACCACCACCGATATTCAGCAGGCCATGGAGACGTCCGGGATAGAGCTTGTCCTGGAATTGACCGGCCGGGACGAGGTCTTAAAGCAGATTCATAAGATAATCCCCCTGGGCGTCAAGCTGATCGATCATACTATTGCGCGAATCTTTTGGGACCTGCTGAATGCACAGACTGACCAGATGTCGCGTATTGAGGAACTGGCGCGTCTGGAGGAAAGACTGGACAAGGAACGAAACTTCCTGCAGCTCCTGGTCGACAGCATCCCCGAATTGATTGTAGTCCTGGACAAGGACAAGAAAGCTATGCGGGTCAACCGCAGCTTCAGCAATTATATCGGAATAGAACCGGAAGAGGCCGTGGGGAAAACCTGCAAGGAGCTTTTCGAGGACACCGATTTCGAAGAGCATTGCGAGCGGGAGGTTGGGATGCTGGATGATACCCTCAGAACCGGGGAATCATTTTCAAGTATATGGATAATACCGCCTCCCAACGAGATTCACTGGGAGGTCACCCGCACACCTCTGATTAGCGCCGAGGGCAGGCCAGAGGGGATTCTGGCCACGTGGCATCGTATCACCGATCAGGTTATGCTGCGGCGCGAGATCGAGACCGCTGAAGAAAGATTCCGCTCATTTATCGATTCAGCCCACGACTGGATCAGCATTAAAGATCTGGAAGGAAGATATATAATTGTAAACCCGGTTACCGCCTCCGCATTCGGCCATGAGCCGGAGGATTTTATCGGTAAGAAAGCAGATGAGATACTTCCCGAAAAACTTGCAAAGCTTATACAGAAACATGATCGAGAGGTTATCGACTGTAACTGCCATCGATCATATGAGGAGGTAATTCCGATTGAGGAACGCGATCATTATTTTCAGACAGTACGTTTCCCCCTTCAGGATTACAAGGGCAGCGCAATGGGCGTTTGTACTATTATGCGTGACGTTACCTCCGAGAAGGAATTGCGCGATCAGTTGGTGCAGTCCAGCAAGCTGGTGGCAATCGGCCAGTTGGCGGCAGGCGTTGCGCATGAAATCAACAATCCCCTGACAGGAATCCTGGCCTACGCCGAGGACATGGAAGAGGATTTAAACAGCCATGACGAGCATTATGAGGATATAGCGGTAATTATACGCGAGACCAAACGCTGCCGGGATATCGTAAAGAATCTGCTGGATTTCGCCCGGCAGGAAGCTCCCAAACTCGAAAAGATTAATCCGAACCAGATAGTCAATCAGGCTCTTTCTTTAGTCGAAAAGCTGCCTCAGTTCCGTAATATAGAAATCGAAAAGGATATTGCACAAAATATCCCCTTGATTCAGTGCGACCAGCAACAGATACAGCAGGTGCTGTTGAATTTGATGCTGAATGCCGCGGATGCCATGAAGGGCAAGGGGCGCATCAGTTTGACTACAAGGTATGGCAAGCGACAGGATAGATGCATGATTTCTGTCGAGGATAACGGGCCGGGAATTCCTGAAAATCTGATCGATAAAATCTTCGAGCCGTTTTTCTCGACCAAGGGCACCAACGGTCTCGGCCTGGCGGTGAGCTGGGGGATTGTGGAGCGCCATCGTGGTACGATCGAGGTTGATATGTCCGATGAGGGCGGAGCGATATTCAATATCGTCCTCCCGGCTTATCATAAATCCTGATAATATTATGACCGAGCTGTCAATCAGGGAGTTTTAGATATGGAAAACAAATTAAATGTTCTGGTTGTGGACGATGAGCAGATAGTGCTCGACAGCGTCCACAAACATCTGCGCAAAGAGGAAATCTATGATGTATTCACCGCGCTTTCCGTCCGGCAGGCAACCGAAATCATGCTGGAAAACGACATTAACATAATCCTGACCGATTTGATGATGCCGGATATTGACGGGCTGGAATTCATGAGCATGGTTAAGCGCGAGAACCCTCACATACCCATGATAGTAATCACAGGCTATGCCACAATCAACACCGCCCTGCAGGCGACCCAGTTAGGAGCTTTCGATTACATCGCCAAACCGTTCACCAAAAAGGAGCTTCTGGGCGTATTAACCCGCGCAGCCGATCTGGTCAGGGCCGCCGAAAAGGCAGAAGCCGAGTCTGAGACCGGCGGAGCGGAAACGAAGGAAGCCGAGGTCAAGAACAGCAAGACGTTTAAAAATATCGGAGACCATTCCTGGCTGATGACGCAGAAGGACGAGACCGTGATTCTGGGAGTCAAGCGGACATATTTGCATACCGTGGGCAAAATCGAGTCGATTCACCTGCCCGACAAGGGGGATGAACTCCGGCAGGGAGGAGTATTCCTGCAGATAATCTCAGCCGACTTGCAGTCGCATTCACTGGTGGCGCCTTTATCAGGGTCTGTTGTCGAGGTAAATGAGAAAGTACTGAACGATCCCAATCTCACACTTCAGGATCCCTACGGCGACGGCTGGCTGATCCGCCTCAAGCCCTCCAAGTTCGAATACGAAATCAAGATGCTGGGTCTGTAGATAAAATTTCAGTTATTCTCTGATCTTCTCGATATCTGCCTCTTTACCGAGAACCACAAGCAGATCGTTTTCCTTCATCAAATAATCGCCGCCGGGGGCAAACTTAAATTTCCCCGATTCTGAACTTTTACTGGCAATGACCTGCACGTGATATTCCTTTCCAAGTTTCGATTCGGCAAGAGTCTTGCCAATGAATTTTTTGGGGGTTGCAATTTCTGCTATATAATGTCCTTCCGATAGTGGCAGAAAATCAATCAGGTTTGATCGGGCCAGAGAATGAGCTATTCGAATCGCCATATTTTCCTCGGGAATCATGGCTTCGTCAGCTCCAACTTTTTTTAAAACTTTGGCATGATCCGATGAATTGGCTTTTACTATAATCTTTTTTGCTCCCAGCTCTTTCAGGTGCAGAGTGATCAAAATCGCAGCCTGGGAATCCTTGCCGGTTGAGATTATAACGCAATCATAGTTCTCTACACTAAGGTCCTCGGTGAATTCCCTTTCCGTGGCATCGGCAATAATCGCCAGATGAGCTAATTCCCTTACGGCCTGCACTTTGGCCTTATCCAGATCGATCGCGGCAACTTTGCGCTCGAGCTTGGAGAGTTCCCGCACGACCGTTGAACCGAAATTTCCCAATCCAATAACGATAAAATTCTTCATATCTTCCTCAACCTATCATTACCTTTTCATCCAGATAGACCGCCTCTCCCCTCTTAGGAGGCCTTGCCAGTGAAAACACAAGAGTCAACAAACCAACCCGTCCCAAAAACATCAATATTGTTATAATAATTTTTCCTCCGGTCTTAAGCTGATCGGTTGTACCCATTGAGAGGCCAACCGTTCCAAACGCAGACAGCACTTCAAACGCGCTGCTGATAAACCAACCGTGTGTCAGGTTATGAAACGGAGGTTCCTGTTGGGCAATCATCAGGGACGTCAGTATAATTACTATAACGGTCATAGCCGTAAGGGTAATGGTGATGGCGCTGTTGACAGAGCCATCCGAAATAGACCTGTTAAAAGCACGCACATGAGTTCTTCCTCTTAGGCTATTATAGGCCAGTAAGCCAAGCGTGGCGAATGTGGTGGTTTTTATGCCGCCCGCGGTAGAACCGGGGCAGCCGCCAATGAACATCAATATCATTGTCAGCAATAAACTTATTTCAGATAAGTCAGGCTGGGAAATTGTATTGAAGCCCGCGGTACGGGCGGTCACGGACTGGAAGAAGGCATTGGCAATCGAGTGCGGCATTCCCGTCTGTTTGAGTGAATGCCCGCCTTCAAAAAACAGGATTGCAGCTGTACCCAGGATCAATAGAAAGGCTGTTGCCGACAGGCATAATTTTGAATGCAGCGACAGCTTGTAGGATCTTTTTTTAATCCGCATACCGACTTCTGCCAGCGCCAAAAAGCCCAGGCCGCCGCAAATAATCAAAATTGAAAATATCAAAATTATATAAATGTCATTATGATAAGCTTCAAGGCTGTCGCTGAATGTGGAAAAACCGGCATTACAGAAGGCCGAAACAGAGTGGAATATGGAATTGAATACCGCCTGTCCCATAGGAAATTGGGTTCTGAACCGCAAGAATATTAATAAGGCCCCCGCCAGCTCAAAAATCCCGGTAGTCAGCAATATCGCCTTAAGCAAAACCGAAATCCTGATTTGCTTCCTATCACCGAAGGACTTGGCCAGAGCCAAATTGTCAAGAAAGGAAACATGAGGGATGAATCGGGCAAGTATCAGAGATGCGAATGTCATAATGCCGAGCCCCCCAATCTGGATTAGAAACAAAATTACAATCTGCCCGAAGAGCGAAAAATCCTTTCCCGTGTCGAGAACAATCAATCCGGTAACACATATAGCCGAGGTTGATGTAAACAAGGCATCAATATAACTGATGGGCTGATTCGCTGAACTGAACGGCATACTCAATAAAATCGAACCCACCAATATCGCGGAGATGAAATATATCAATATCCGGCGCTCAGGTCTTCTGCCTATCAATTCCATGTCGTTAATGTATAGATATTATCAATAAAAATGCCAGAAAAAAATCCCTGCAAATAATAAAGCCCGCTCGGAAAAATCCGGGCGGGCTATTTGTTTATAGACTGCATTTAGCAGTCGGGTACACCATCACCATCTGTATCGCAGGGATCGCTTCCTCCGATAAAGATGAAATTAATAATCCAGACAGCATCGGATACATTAACCGTGCCGTCGCAGTTCAGATCCCCGCTCGAAAGCGGATCGGGCGGATCGCCGCCGATGAAAACATAATTTATGACATAAACAGCATCGCTGACATTAACATTACCGTCGGAGTTGGCATCACCGCATCCTGCCGGAGGCACATAGCCGTCACACTCGTCGGGAATAAAGTTGCCGTTGGCATCCTCGGAGAAACCGTCCTCGATATCCTGATCATCAGGAGTGCCGTTGTCGTTGCAATCCTGATATGGCTGCGCTTCATCCGGTGAATATCCCGTAAGCGGCAGGAAAATATCATCGAGGTAACCGTCAAGAAATTCGAACTGTATAAACTCAGGAATATACTCCGCTGGAAGAGGAATTGAAAATTCCGTCCAGCCATCTGCCTCGGGCAGAGTTCCGACAAGCGGATCTCCGGTACCCAGAATTGTGTATGTTCCGCCGATACCTTTATACCAGAATTCCACAGCTTCCGGTATGGTCTCTTCGGGAATCATGGGAGAGACTTCATATCCGCCATTAAACAATCTGGCTGAGGACGGCGCTGAATTGAAGTCATCCGTTACCAGGTCGGCAAAACCCGAGGGCTGAGTTGTATAAAAACTGAATGCGGTGAAATCCGGATCGGGAAACGGTACAGGCTCATCCGGGTCCTCGAATTTTTCCCACAACCCGCCATGCACGAAATGCACCTCGGCATTCTGTCCCGGATGCGGCCCCAGGGTGCTCTTGGGAACCGTGTAATTATATGGATCGTCATATCCGGGTACGGCGGTATGATTTGCTATTTCCGAACCGCAGGCCTTGGCTATAAGTTTTGAGGCGTAACGCCTGTACCTTGGCGGATCGGGGTAGCAGGCATTGAAAAACTTCGTACCGGCCCGCCAGTTGGTTACCGGCGCCACTCCTTCTTCATCCTTGGTGAAATTGATCGGATCATCCGGATGCGCCCCGGGCAGAGTCAAATTGGGGCCGGCCGGAGGACATACAAGCGGTGGAGCCGCCAGTCCCGGAGGAGCGCCGGTTTGCGTAACAATCGGTTCCATACCCCTGCCCTCAACCAGTTTATAGCCGTAAATCCCAACCAGGGCATCGGCATTATCGCATCCGCCGTTCAAATTTGCCGTCGTAAACGACAGTCCAAAGTCGACCCCACCATCAGCACAGGCCGGAGTAAGTATCACTCGTCTGCGAAGATCGAACAGGGGACGGGGATAAGTTGCCTTGGCAAAAAACAGGAAGCAGTCCGGCTTGGGCGCGCCCGGCGGCGGATTGGGCTGCAGGAAACGCCGCAGTACGATGCCGTAAGGGCGGCTGCCGGTGGTCGGCATTGCCATGGGATTGGAATAATAGCTCAATAGAAAATCCTCAACCTCGCCTGTGGCGGTAACAGTCGAGGGCATGGTCGCATCCCACATGCCGATTCCGACAGGCGGATTGTCCCGGTATTTCGCACCAATCCGTTCATTGGAGACAATTACCCTGACCCAGACATCCTCGGTGGGATTTGCCATGCGGAAGAATGATAATGTATGCAGTACAGTCTGATCAGCGCCCTGAAGCACCGCGAAATCCTCAAAAGCCCACTCCTTATTCCAGGTAAACACCTGGGTACCGAATAAATAACCGTCTTTCCACTGGCCGTCGCGATTCTGATCGACAAAAACATTGATAAACAGCGTATCGTCCGGATTATGCGAGGCTGTAGTCGTAATATCTATGGCGAATGACGCCAATGGGTTGGGTCCTGGAGTGGAATGTGTGCCCTCCAGAAGTATCAGCGGATAGCAGTCGTTTTCCGGCAGCGCCGGATCCTGCTGAGTATCGGTCTTGGTGGAGGGGGCAATTACTCCCAGTTGGAACTCCGCTCCGCTGTTGACATAAGTGCCATGATCGTGCATCGGCATGAAGACTGTATTTGTGTGATTGTAATAGGATACAAAGCGCGATAGCACTCCCGGATATGCTTCAATATTGTCAACCGCATCTCCAACCGGAGCATCGCCGTAATCTCCTGACGGTCCGGCTGAGGCCATTGATGGAAGTAAAACCAGGAGCGGGATGAGGAAACAGACCGCCCAGGGCATTAAATGGCGCCTGTACCCTCGATTTTTCACTAAGGATAAAAATTTGGACATAAATCCTCCCGAGGATTTAATGTTAAATGATATAATCAATACCGGATAGCGGGACCGGTATTTCTGCTTCGCTCGAATGTTGCCGTTTCAAATCAAGAGGTGCGGATAGCGTTTAATTAAGATATTTATTATCCGCATTCAAAATATAATTATGATAAATTTTGTCAAGTATTAATTATTTTTTTCACAAGTCTATGGTTAGAATAGATTTGACTTTAAATTAACTTTTGACCTGCTAAGCTGTTATATTTACAATGGTCATTATTGAGGATATTGTTGTAGATGAAAAATAAATACGACATCGCAATTATCGGCGGCGGCATTGTGGGTACCGCCACCGCTATGGCGCTCTGCAAAAAGCAGGGACTGTCGCTTCTGATACTCGAATCCGAGGAACGCCTGGCGTACCATCAGAGCGGCCACAATTCCGGCGTAATCCACTCGGGCATATATTACAAGCCGGGATCGCTCAAGGCTAAGCTCTGCACCGAGGGTCGTGAGGCGCTCTATGATTTCTGCCGGGAGCATGATATACCCCATGAAAGATGCGGCAAGGTTATCGTTGCAACCTCGGAAGATCAGCTTGACTATCTGGATACGCTTATGGAGCGCGGCAGGGATAACGGCATGACCGATATCGAGAGACTCGATGCGGAGGGCGTGCGTGAACGCGAGCCGCATTCTGCCGGAATTGCCGGGCTTTATGTGCCCTATACGGGGATTGTCGATTATATCAAGATAGTCGAGAAGTACGCTGAGATTATTCGCGGCAAAAGCGCGAACATTATCCTGAATGCCCGAGTGGCGGCGATTTCACGCGGGAACGGCAGTATCACCCTTTCGACTCTCAAAGGCGATTTTCAGGCCTCGCATATTATCAACTGCGCCGGGCTGAATACCGACCGCGTGGCGCGCATGGCAGGATTAAAGCCGAAGCTTCAGATCATACCGTTCAGAGGAGAATATTATACCATAAAGCCCGAGAAGCGAGAGCTCGTCAAAAATTTGATCTATCCGGTACCCGATCCGCGTTTCCCCTTTCTGGGCGTGCATTTCACCCGCCGCATTGACGGCCAGGTCGAGGCCGGCCCGAATGCCGTTCTGGCTCTGGGACGCAAGGCATACAAAAAGACATCCTTCTCATTTCTGGAGATGGCCAACATGGCCGCCTATTCCGGTTTCTGGAAGATGGCTAAGAAGTACTGGAAGACCGGATTGGATGAGTATTTCCGCTCATGGAGCAAGCCGGCTTTCGTAAAGGAACTCCGGAAGCTTTTGCCGGATTTGAAAGAGGATGATATAGTCGAAGGCGGTTCCGGAATCCGTGCCCAGGCTCTTGAGCCTGATGGTTCGCTGGTTGATGATTTTCGGATTGTGGAATCCGAGGATATGATTCATGTTCTCAACGCTCCCTCACCGGCGGCCACAGCCTCGATCACGATAGGGGAGTACATTGCGAAGCTTGCAGAGAAAAATTTCAAATTGTAAATAGATAAAAAGCGGAGGTTAGTTTTGAATTTATCAACCGAACAGGCAAAGACAAAACATCTCGAGGACATCCAGAAAATCGCCAGGATGGCATGGGAGGAGATGTGTCCGGAGATTCTGGCCGACACCGATGTCTCCCAGTATTTCAACGAAAATTACGGAATCGATGATTTGAAGGAATGGCTGGTTCATGACGGCACGTGGTTTTATGTACTGCTCGATGCAGATCGTGTGGTTGGTTTCTGCCAGTTGACCCGTAAGCCGGATGAAAAGAATGTAGCGGTGTTCGAGAAATTCATGCTTTATCCTGACTACCAGGAACAAAAAACGGCCTATCGGTTATTCCATCCTGTGGTAAAAGCCGCCGCCGGTCATGATGTTACCGAGATTTTGATCGACATACCCGAGTGCTCGAAAAAGTGGCGTGATGTTTTCACCCACATTGGCGTGGAATTCGAGACCTGGCGCAAATACGATAAGAAAGTCGGCTCGAAAGAAATCACGTTCTGGCCGGGAATTCTGACGATTGTGCCGGGATGTTAGCCTTAAAGCGAGAGCCTGATTCCGAACTGATTGATCGGTTCATCCACGAATGAGCCGTGGATGCGCTGGTAGTTGAAGCTCAGGCCCTTCCATATCTTCTTGACAACCCCGACTTCTATGTAATAGTCGTAGTTTACGCCGATTGTTGTCTCCCAGTTGAAATCACTGGTAAACTCCACCTGAAACCATGTCCCGATTTTGACCTGATTTATGGCTACTATCTGGAGTGTGCGGCCTTTGGTATCAAAATCGTCGTTTGTGTTGGCATAGAAGCTGATCTCATCGGAAAGCTTCATGAAGTCGAATGTGCGGGCGGAAATCTGCGGGGTAAAAACTGCAATTAAAATAACCGCTAATACTATGTTTCTGAGCATTTTTCAACCTCCCTGTTTTATAATGCGCAGTTAATGTGAGATTACTTGATTTTATCCAGAAAATCCTCCCGGACGGGATGAAATACCTCTATCACCTGCAGTGTGCTCTCGCCTGTATTGACTATGCCGTGGGTAATATTCGAGGGCATACAGTTCACGGCTGAGAGCCTGTCCCTCGACAGCATGCAGAAAAATCACGTATTTCAGATTCTCATCTGCGTTCAATTCGCCGCCCCTTTCGGTTATGATCCGGGTCTTATCTATTTCACGATCATGGCCTTCATGAATTCTTTTATACTCGGCACATTTTCCATATCGAAAATCATGTCATGGACGTTCTTTCTCTGGTCATCCTCCATGAACTCGGCAGTAAGGCCGTAGAATTTGTCCCTCAGATCATCATCGGTCATAGCCTCGCGCGGATCGCCTTTGGCGTAATCCACACGCTGGCTGAATTCCTCGCCCGATTTGACTTTGATATCCACTATTGAGGGTTGCATGGCTGGGAATTCCTTTTCCAGCTTCTTATTCGCAACAACCTTGATTTTCTGGATCAATGCCAGAAGCTCCGGATTCGATATTTTCTCCGGCTTGAACTGAAGCGGAGTTATCATCCGATCCATAATAGCCGCGCCCACACAGTATGGCATACTGTGGTCAGCGGTTTCCTTGGAAGTAGGACGGTACTTTGATGGATCGGCCAGGATATCTACCGCACGCGCTATCGTATGGACCTTCACCTCGGTAACATCTTTCCAGTCGATATCCTTCTCCTTGACCAGCTTGAGCGCCGCGGTTACCGGTGACTGGGTCAAAAATTCGGTCGGGAATGCCTTGTAGGAGCAGTCCTTAATCTTGAAACTGTCACCCAGACCCTTCGTAAGTTCATTGTAGTCAAAGCCCTCGCCCATCTGCTGGCAGACACCCTCCTTGCCCTCGAAAATCTGCTCGGTGCCGATATATCCCTTTTGAGCCAGAAGTGCGGCCATAACGCCCGATTGGGTAGCCATAGGATCGACCGTGTTCTTCATCATGGTGAGTTTTCCTGCCGCAACAGCGCCCAGGCTGAAATTATGACAGCCGGAGATTCCAACAGCATTGGTAAGCTTAACCGGATCGAGGTCGAGCATTTTACCGGCAACAAGCGGTGAGACGAGCTGAGTCAGCGAAGCGTGATGCCATCCGCGTTCACGGATTCCCGGTTTGAAGAATTCGCACAGACGCATCTCCAGCTCATGCCCGATAACCACCCCCAGAAGTAAATCCTTGCCGGATTTGCCCTCGCGTTCCCCCACTGAAAGCGCGGCGGGGATTATATCCGAGGGATGTGAGGGATCCTCTTTCCAGTAGATATCGTTGAAGTCCATCACCCGCACCATCAGGGCATTGGCCAGCGAGGCCATGAAGGCATTGGTCTCGAAACCTGTAGCGATCAGGGTTGCCTCGGGATTACCTCCCATCTGTTCTATCACAGCCAGTGATATTTCGCAGTCCTCGGCGCGATGTCCGCCCAGTGCGCATCCCATTGCATCAAAAAGAATTCGTTTGGCATGATATATGGTTTCATCGTCTAAATCTTCGAATTTCAGCCCATGAACCCACTCTGCCCATGTTCTTGATATAGCTTTTTCCGGCATATTTTACTCCTTTGGTATGAATATCGATTTGTGGCATAATATATATTTTCTTTTGGCCGGGGCAAGCGATATCGTATCGGTAGATTCGCGCTTGCTTTTTTAGTAGGGGTAGCACTCCCAAATTGGTTATGGGCGTGTTTTTTCTTATCGGTACCCCACATGAAATGTGGACTAAGTCGGGCATCCTGCTGTGTTTAACCTGAAAGAATACTCACGACATAGGTAACAATGTACCCTACCCTCGGGCTTGTTGGAAAAAGTACTTTTCGTCGCGCAGGGTCTTGGCCTCCGATGAAATCGGGGTTGTGACCCCGCGCCTTATTATATAGCATGCATTTACGTTGGGTCACAATTCCGTCTTCGACGGAATCAAGACCCAACGTTACATCGTCAGGGATTATCAAAACTCCCTAAAGAATGAGTCATCCTAAAAAAAACTATATTTAATTATCTTCGTCTTTGCCGGGAAGGTTTTTGATGCGGCCGGTGACCTGTTTTTTGATGGTGTACTCTTTCAGGTTGCGGTCGGTAACCAGGCCATACCCGCGGATGATATCCTCGCCGCGATGTATCTCGACATAATCATCAGTCACCACGCTGTTCATGCTCTGGTTCCAGCTTAAAGTCTCGGTATAAAGTTTGACGCTGTCTCTGGAAGTGACCTCGACATTGCCGAAGACATTAAGCATGTTCGCATCCTCGTTAACGAAGCCGGAGTCGGCCAACAGCCATGAGGTCATGGCACCGGTGGAATCATAAAAGTAGGCGGTAATCTCGCGCGCCATAGTATTCTTTTCGCCAAAGTGTTTCTCGATATACTTGGCATCGATAACCGCGGTAGTCAGCCCCTCCTCAAGAAGGGTGATCTTGGAATCGACCAGTACCTGTTCGGTGGTGGGAGCTTTCTTAGTCTGATCCGTGGACTTAGGTTTATCGCCAGAGCAGGATAGAATTATCAGCCCGGCCATTAAAAATAAAACTGCTATTTTCAACATTATCTTCATATAAAATAAACTCCCCTCACCCCTTTATAACTCAATTTTGGCAAAAGTTCAAATCTTTTGGGGAAAATAATATCAAACGATCTTCCGCTTCAAAATATCGTGGATATGCAGAATGCCTATTGGATAATTCCCGGTATCTACTACAGGAAGTGCGGTAATCTGGAAGGATTCCATCATGTTGAGCGCCTTGTCGGCCAGCTCATCCTTTGAAACAGTCTTGGGAGAGGCAATCATTATTTCACCCGCGGTCTTGCCCATAAAATTATCGTTCTTTTCCACCAGACGCCTCAGGTCGCCGTCAGTAAATATCCCCGCCAGCCTGCCGTCAAAATCGAGGATAAATGTGGTACCCAGACGCTTGGAGGTCATCTCGAGAATAGTTTCCTGAATCGTGGAGTTGAGCTTTACGGTCGGAATATCCTGGCCGGTATGCATCAAATCCTCGACTCGAAGCAGAAGCTTGCGCCCCAGCGCTCCCCCCGGATGAAGCCGCGCGAAATCCTCCGGCGAGAAATTGCGCCTCCTTAGAAGGACAATCGCAAGGGCATCGCCAATCACTAGAGCCGCAGTTGTCGAGCAGGTCGGCACCAGATTATACGATTCTGCCTCCTGGTCAACCGAAGCATCGATAAAACAGTCCGACGATTCCGCCAGTTGCGATGATTTGTTGCCGACAATCGATATAACCGGCACACCAATACGCTTAAAAGGAATCAAAAGCTCGAAGATTTCATCGGTATCGCCTGACTTGGATATAGTTATCACGACATCTTCCTTGCGCACAATCCCCAGATCGCCGTGGATTGCCTCGCTGGGATGCATGAAAACCGCCGGGGTGCCGGTGGAGTTAAACGTCGCGGTGATCTTGCGGCCGATAATACCGGACTTTCCCATGCCGGTTATGATCACGCGCCCCTTGCAGTTGTAGATCAGCTCAACCGCTTTCTCGAAATTCTCGTCAAGCTTATCTGCAAGCTGGCTGACCGCCTGCGATTCCTTGCGAATAATCTCTTTTGCGATCTCAAGGCTCACTTGAGCAAATCCTCTTGCTTAATACCGCGCGATTCCATAATCAGCTCTATCAGTTCTCTAACAGCGCTATCGCCGCCATCTCTTTTTGTAATATAATGACAGACTTTTTTCAACTCTTTTATTCCATCTGCGGTGCAGACCGCCACTCCCACCATCTGCGCCAGCTCGAGATCCAGAAGATCGTTGCCGATAAAACAAATCTCGCTGTCAGTACATCCGGTCTTCTCTTTCAGGTCTTTGTATGATGCTATCTTGTCATGCTGTTGGTATAGATTATTTATGCGCAGTTCGGCGGCACGGCTTTCTGTGGCTGGTGACTGGCGCGAAGATATAATTGCCAGTTCCAGGCCGATTTGTCGTGCGAACCATGTCGCCAAACCGTCCCCGATATCGAAACGCTTGAATTCCGCGCCCTCGGGACCGATATATAACTTATCATCAGTGAGAACACCGTCAACATCCATTATTAAAAGCTTGATCTTTTCGAGCTTCTTTAAAAGCTCTCTCTTTTTCAGTTCAGGCATATTATTTTTCCCGTATGGTTCTGATGTTTTTGATGAAGTTTTCCATCTCGTCGAGCGGAAGCTGGCTTTTGGCGTCCGAGAGCGCTTTGGAAGGTTCGGGATGAGTCTCGATAAAGAGCGCATCACATCCCACAGCCACCGCCGCACGAGCCAGCGGCAGGATAAACTCAGGCTGTCCGCCCGATATTCCCTGCGCGCCCGAGGGAAGCTGTACCGAATGTGTGCAGTCATAAACAACCGGATATCCCAGCTTGCGCATGATCACCAGCGACTTGAAATCCACCACGAGATTATGATAGCCGAATGTTGTGCCCCGTTCGGTCAGCATAACTCTATCGTTGCCAGACGAAACCGCTTTCTCAGCCGCATTTTTCATATCTTCAGGCGCCATAAACTGTCCCTTCTTGATATTAATGGCCCTGCCGGTCTCAGCGGCGGCCATTATCAGATCAGTCTGACGGCATAAAAAGGCGGGTATTTGCAGGATATCGGCCACACCGGATGCGTTAAGAGCTTCTTCTGTTGTATGAATATCAGTCAAAACCGGTATCTCAAATTCGATTTTGACTTTTTCAAGAAGTTTAAGCGCCTCATCTACACCAATAGTCGTAAACGAATCAGCCGAGGTGCGGTTGGCTTTCTTATAGGATGACTTGAATATGAGCGGGAATTTATAAACTGCCGAGAGCCGTTTAAGCTCCCCGGCAGTTCTCATAAGAATATCTTCGGATTCGACTGCACACGGCCCTGCTATAAAGGCCAGCGGTTCGGACATGCCGATCTCGAAATCATGAATTTTTATCTTCATCGGCATTGGCATAAATCGGAATATCGGAACCTGAATCGAATTTTGATTTGCTGTATTTTAAAGCCGCCGCCACGAATTCACGGAATAATGGATGTGCGAATGACGGCCGTGATTTCAATTCCGGATGGAACTGCACTCCCACGAACCAGGGATGATCCTTCATTTCGATAATTTCAACAAGCCTCTTATCAGGCGAAAGTCCGGCGATCTTCATACCCTGCTTGGCGAGCACATCGCGGTATTTATTATAAAATTCATAACGATGGCGATGGCGCTCATTAATCTTGTCTTTCTTGTAGGCTTTGTAGCTCTGTGAATCCCGAGCCAGATTGCAGATATAAGTTCCCAGCCGCATGGTACCGCCCATCTCGGTAACATTCTCCTGATCCGGCATCATATGTATAACCGGATGATCGGTCTCTCGGTCGAATTCGAAGCTGTTGGCATCCTCCATACCCGGAACCTGCCGTGCAATCGCTATCACTGCGCACTGCATACCCAGACAGATCCCGAAGAACGGTATCTTGTTATCCTTAACATATTCGATAGCCTCGATCTTGCCCTCGATACCTCTTTCCCCGAAACCGCCGGGTATCAAGAGGCCATCCAGGCCCTTCAGATAAATCTCCGGACCGTGCTGCTTGATGTTTTCGGAGGATACCCAGACCAGCTCGACCTCTGTATCATTTTCCACACCGGCATGAGTGAAGGCCTCGATAATTGATTTGTAAGCGTCTTTGAGCTTGACATATTTGCCGCACATTCCAATCCGCACTTTGTGTTTGGGATTCTTAATCCTGGCTACCATCTTGCGGTAGTCTTTTAAATCCGGGGGACGGCAGAAAAGCTTCAGATGCTGGGTTACCAGATCATCCATACCCTCGTCATGTAGGAGCAGGGGTACTTCGTATATTGTAGACGAATCGATATCCTGGATTACGGCGGTGGGAGAGACATTGCAGAAAAGCCCGATCTTCTCCTTGACCTCGGGCTTGAGTTCCTTGACAGTACGGCAGAGCAGGATATTGGGCTGAATTCCGATCTCGCGCAATGCCTTGACCGAATGCTGTGTCGGTTTGGTCTTAATTTCGCCTGCTGATTCAAGATACGGTACAAGGGTGAGATGAATATAAACTGTGCTATCGGTGCCTTCCTCGAGTCCCATCTGGCGGATAGCTTCCAGGAATGGCAGGCCCTCGATATCACCCACAGTACCACCGACCTCTACAATAATAACATCAACCTGGCCGTTCATCTTGCCCAGTTTGCGGATACGCTCCTTGATCTCGTTGGTGATATGCGGAATGACCTGAACAGTCGCGCCCAGATAGTCGCCTTTTCTTTCACGGGAGATGACAGTGTTGTAAATGCTTCCCGAGGTGACATTGTTGTCGATTGTCAGGTTTTCATCGATAAAACGCTCGTAATGTCCGAGGTCCAGATCGGTCTCTGAGCCGTCATCGAGTACGAACACCTCGCCGTGCTGAAACGGGTTCATTGTGCCCGGATCGACATTCAAATATGGATCGAGCTTCATGATGTTTACTTTCAGTCCGCGTTTTTTCAGCAAAAGGCCGAGCGAAGCCGAGGCGATCCCTTTACCCAGGGCCGACGACACTCCTCCGGTTACAAAGATATATTTAGTCTGTGAATCTGCCACCATAATACAAAATCCCGTAATATATTAATATTTCCTCAGTGTTCTGATATCAGTACGGCGGTTGATGCTTATAGTTTTGATTTTAGTAAATACAACAACGATTTTACCGCCATGTTCAAGGATTCTTAATTGCTCCAGCTTTTCTGCCTTTTCGAGGGGCATCTGCTTTAAACCGGCGAATTTCTGCAGGTATTTATTTCTGAAAGCATAGACCCCAATATGACCAAAATATTGCGTACGTCCTGTTTTTTTCTCAGCGTTATGGGGAATCGTACAGCGGGAAAAATAAAGCGCATTTTTATCTTTATCAACAATAACTTTTACGAGGTCGGGATTTTTGATATCAGCCGCGCTTTTCAGGGGAAATGCGACCGTTCCGGCCCATGTTTTAGTGTTTGATTTTACTGCGTTTACGGCCGCTCTGATGATTTCGGGCCGGATCGAGTATTCATCCCCCTGAATATTGACAACTATTGGAAAATTAAATTTTCGGGCAACTTCGGCTACTCTCTCCGAGCCGCATTTATGACGGCGCCGTGACATAAATACCTCGGCTCCAAAACCTTCGGCACATTCTGCAATCCGGTCATCATCGGTGGCAATTATCAAACGGTCTATCAGACGGCTGCGTTTGGCGCCTTCGTATACCCACTGGATCAGCGGTTTACCTTTGATTTTGAAGAGTATTTTCCCGGGGAATCTTTTCGACTGGTAACGAGCAGGTATTACACCCAGAATACGCAAGGTTATATCACCTTTGGAACGTTAAACATCCCGTCCTTCACAGCCGGAGCATTTTTTAATGCCTCCGCTTTTGGCAGCGATTGATACGAAACATCATCGCGAAGTTGAGCGGTATTGGCGGATTTGCTGAATTCCACTCCTGAAGACTCGACATCATCCAGTATTTTAAAATAGTCGAGGATTTCAGATAAGTCCTCTTTGTACTTTTCTATTTCCTCCGACTCAAATCTCAGTCTGGCGAGCCAGGCAATCTTTCTTACTTCTTCAGATGATATCGCCATAAAGTTTTCTCCGACGCAGAGAATCTATAAGAAAAATATGTTTTGTCAAGAAACAGTGACATTCATTATAAATTTTAAGAAAACAAAATAAAAAGCCGCCCTGAGGCGGCTTTTAGATATATTCTGATACGCCAGACTATTTTTTCTTTCTGGTCGTCTTTCTCTTTGCAGTCTTGCGTGCCTTCTTGACAGTCCTTTTGGCTTTTGTCTTGGCCTTTTTGGTGGCACGTTTAGCCTTCTTCACAGTCTTTTTGGCGGTCTTTTTGGCTCTCTTTACAGCTTTCTTGGCTGTTTTTTTGGCCTTAGTCGTTTTTTTCTTGGCAGTTTTCTTTTTAGCCGTTTTCTTTTTAGCAGTCTTCTTGGCTACTTTTTTCTTTGCAGGTTTCCTTTTGGTCGTTTTCTTTTTCGCAGTCTTCTTCGCTACTTTTTTCCTGGCGGGTTTCTTTTTGGCTGTCTTCTTTTTTGCAGCGGTTTTTCTCTTGGCCGGTTTTTTCCTTGCGGCAGTCTTCTTTTTAGCTGTCGTCTTTCTCTTCGCTACTTTTTTCTTAGCGGTTTTTTTCTTTGCAGCAGGTTTTCTTTTAGCTGTCTTTTTCTTCGCAGCTTTCTTTTTGGCAGGCATTGACTACCCTCCTCCATATGTAAAGGTTGTTATACTATTTTCATTTTCGAGCAATTTACTTTTTTACTTAACAGGTAGTCAACAAAAACTATTGTTGTATGGATTTATTTTGCAGGGGCTTTTATTGATTTACTCGCTGCTATTCTGAGTCTAAAGTGATTGAAGCATAGAAGCGCTTACCTAATTATTCAGAGCGCGACGTTTTCTTTTTATCTCCTGCCTCGCTTTTTCATGCTGCGCGTTGGTAACACTAAAGATGTGTTTACCGTTTACATCGGCAACGAAGAATAAGTAGTTGGTGCTGTCCGGGTAAAGCGCGGCACGGATAGCATCTTTTCCGGGTGAATTGATCGGTCCCGGCGGCAGTCCCTTGTATTTATATGTGTTGTAGGGTGAGTCGTACTTTAAATCTTTTGTGTACAACGGTCGATCGAGTCCGCCCAGTGCATAAATAACCGTAGGATCACATTGAAGCAGCATATTTCTTTTTAGGCGATTGTGAAACACCGAGGATATAACCGGCATCTCCTCTATGTCCGCTGTCTCGGCTTCTATCAATGATGCGAAGGTTAAAAGCTCCCTGACATCGAAACCGAGCTCCTCGGTTTGAGCCATAAGATCGCTGTCCAGAAATTCATAGAGTGCATTGACCATAGTAGTAATCAGGTAGCCGGCATCGGCATAGTACGGAGCCTTATATGTCTCCGGAAAAAGGTAACCCTCCAGGCCCTCGGGCGAAAAGGGAAGCGAATTCAAAAACTCCGGATGATTTGCCAGTACAAGAAACTCCTCGACCGTCCGTCCCGAACGTCGGGCCAGAACCTCGATCGTTCTATTTACCGTCAAACCTTCCGGCACAGTGATCCAGACATAATCTATTTCACCTTTACGAATCCGTTTCAGGAGATCGAGACGAGAGTCATCGGCTTTGACAGTATACCTTCCCGGAGCGATCTTTCGCTCCGCACCGTAAAGACGCAGATATAATTTCGCCGCTGTTTTAGAGATATCGAGATTGAGGCTGTCGGCGCGGTTTAATATCTTACCCACGCCATCCCCCGGCTTGACCATGAGATAGACATTATTATTTGAAGGATTGATATCACCTCGGATATAGACATTGAAATATATCAAAACCGCAAATCCGATAACCAGAATCAGCAGAAATATTTTTTTCAACTTTTATCTCTCCTTATAAATCCGATCAGGTTTGCCAGCAAATTCAGAGGCAGATAAAAAATTATCGTCAGCATTAATAATGTAGTGATTAGGATTGAAACCGCTGCTCTTATCATGTCGTACTGCCCCTATGCTCCTGAAGGTAGTCGTTTAAAATCAAGGCCGCACTTATAGCATCGATCCTGTCCTTGTTTCCCTTTATGCTTTTGCCTGCCTGATGCAGATATTTTTCGGCCTCCTCGGAAGTATAGCGCTCGTCGGAATACTCGATTTCTGTATCCACCAGATTCTCCAGCCGCCTTCTGAAATCCTCCACTTTTTCGGTCATCTGGCTTTTTGTACCGTCATCATTTAACGGATATCCCAGAATTACTTTGTGAACTTCCTCGGAAATAACGAATTCCGCAGCCTTTTGGGCCGCATCCTTATCCGATTTGACCCTTAAAGTCATCGTTTTTGATACGAAGCTGACGGTCGGGTCGGTAAAGGCCAGACCGATCTTTTTGGTGCCGAAATCTATCGCCATAACTCTCATACGCAAATATATACGCAATCCTGAGGGCATGTGCAAGATCATAACAGTTAACATTTATGCATTTTTATGCATACTGATGAATGCAAAAAAATGCTTTGTCTAAAAATCCCGCAAACATAGAAAATAGTAGCCAAAAACCGCATAATAGAGTTATCCCGTTGATAGATAATAGAATAGTCTGGTGCTAATAAGCTTTGGATTTTGACGCCCGCAAATTACTTCTGATGGCACACCTGTTGCTGAAATAGGGGGTGAGAACAAAAGGTCGTACCAAGGAGGTCAGCAATGCTGAGCAACGTATGTAAACGAGGATTTCCCGAAGAGAGACTGGATAAGATTCCCGAGCCTAAAATCAAAAGAGATGAGAAGGGCTGGTACATTGTCAGTATATCTGAGGGCGTAAAAGTGCATATAGGGGAATATTACAGCTTTTTGGAGAAGCTCTGGGACAGAACAGTACCGCTTTATCAGGATGTCCAGAAAAAGATCGCTGACACTCCCGAGGATTCCATGGAAGCAAAAGCTTTTTACAGAAGCCGAAAGCTAATTCTCGAAATCGTTCTGGCTACAATAAAGAAATTTTATACAACCAACGACAGCCTCGGGGTTTTCATGACACCCTGGTGTTTCGGAACCGTAGTGCTGGAGAAAGTGGAACAGGTTCGCGATAAGATCAAGAAAGGCGATACGGTCAAACATGATGTCGGTGATTACCCCTATTACGTTGTGAAATATATCGAGGAAACCCACCGCAAGAGCCTTCTGGACCTGTTCGATTTTCCGCAGAAAGCGTTTTCCATGCGCTGGCAGTATTCCGAACTCTTAAAACGGTATTCCAAAACCCTGACGAATATTACTACTTCTCTGCAATCGGTCCTGCTGATGGTAAGAAGTTATACCTCTTAAGATTAATCCATCCTGCCCTGTTTAAGAATCCCGCAATTTTAAGCGGGATTCTTTTTAATATTGGGGATATTTTTACCGATATAAATAATATGCTGATAACAGAGAACCGGCAAACCGGGAAGAACATCAGGGAATTTCTTCCAATTTTTTTGGAAACACTGCGGATCGACTCAATTCTGGATTTTGATCTCTATATCAGGATTGCCAACGAGCCGGTTTTATACCGTTCCAAAAATCTGCCTTTCACAGAATCAACATGTAAAAAGCTTTTGGACAGCAAGGTTACACGGCTCTATATTCGCCCTACCGAAAAGAGATTATATCAGCGTTATATCGAACAGAATCTGAATACGATATTGGCAGATGCAAAGGTTCCCGAGCCGAAAAAGGCCGGAATTCTGTACGAGACCTCCAAGAGTCTGGTTAAGGATGTGCTCGCCAATCCGACTCTGGGTGAAAATATCAAACGTTCCAAGGATCTGGTAGGCAATACTGTCGAATACGTTCTCAGGGGACGTGAGGCTTTCCTGAATCTGCTCAAAATCACATCATTCGATTATTATACATATACTCACTCTGTTAATGTCTGCACTTTTACTATAGCGCTGGCGCAGAAAATCGGCATCAAGGATTACAAGCGCCTCAACGAACTGGGAGTGGGAGCGCTCCTGCATGACGTGGGCAAGACCAAAATTCCCGAACGGATTATCAGAAAGAAATCTGCTCTCAGTCCGGCCGAGTTTGCGGTTATGAAAAAGCATCCCGGTATCGGCAACCAGCTTCTTAAAGAGTCAAATCTTCTGGTCGAGGACTCCCACATTCCGGTCATCCAGCATCATGAACGTATTGACGGTTCCGGTTATCCGCGCGGCCTGTCGGGAAGGCATATTCACGACTATGGACGGATCATCGCTATTGCCGATGTTTTCGATGCGCTTACTACCGAGAGGGTGTACCAGTCGGCTATGGGCACCTATCCGGCTTTGAAGCTCATGTACGAGACCAAAGATCATTTTGACGAGCGCTACCTGCGCGAATTCACCATCCTCATGGGCCCCGACAACTACCAGGCAGTATAAGATATGATCGTGGGTTGTGCATGTCCCCGTGCACAACGCCGGCACCCCACTTTAAAGAGAATGTTGAAAAACCAGCGCTAATGCTGAAAAGTGCTGTCATAATTTCATTCTGAGGGAGCGCAGCGACCGAAGAAGATCGGAAGAGCACACGTTGAACTCCAGTC
>CAZBZV010000050.1:0-30258 GCA_964496505.1 uncultured Ignavibacteria bacterium
TCGCGTTTGAAAAGCGGATCGGAGATCTGGAACTGCCCGAAGTAAATATCCAGCTCGCTGTTGAAAACGTTATTCCACATAACATAGGCATCCTCAACACCTGCAACCTCACCACGTTCGTACATATAGAAATAGAAATAATAAGCGAAGTTGTCGGTGAGCGATCCCCCTGACAACAGCTTAATATTATAAGGTGTCGATAAATCCACATCCTTATCGGTGTCACTCTCATATTTTACGAAGCCTTCCATACGAGCGGCAAGCGGGAAATCCCGGATCAGATCCAGCTTCTCGTCACCTGTTTCCACAAAGTATCGAGGGGCTTCCTGATCGGTCAGCACAAAGCCGTTGCCCGCAAAATCATCACCGTACGGTTTAAGTTTGGGAAATGGCGCATGGCAGGTCGTGCAGGACATCCTGTATTTTCTGGCAAATGCAGGGATAGCCTTCGAGGTTTCGGTTTCCTGCAGGAAAAAGATCGCCATGCTGGATATCAGCCAGATAGCAACCATTCCGAGTGATATTTTCTTACGCATTAACCCTCCTTTAAGGTAATACCTCTACTTTTGTTGAATGCTTATTTACAAGTATAATTTCAGATTCTTCTTCCGGCACTTCCAGAAAATCAGCGACCGGTTTTACCAGCTTGCGGTAATTCATAGTCGCCGTAACTGTCATCTCACCCGGAGCAACTTCGAAAGGCAGTTCGAATGTATATGTCTCGACTTTGGTTTCACGCGGCCCCATACGATAGTCCACACCAAGCGAGGCGGTATTCCATTGCTGGATAGTCATGCGTCCCTGTGGATCGAAATAAGGCATGCGGAAAATCCTGTCTCCGATCGGCACATCCTCGCGCCTTACGCCCTCGAAATCGGGATCATCAAGAGCAATGCCCATGTCCTGGTAGGCCAGCTCATCGGAAGCAATCGTATATTCCTCGCCCTCGAAACCTTTTTTATCGACCGGCAGATGATAGACATTACCGTCGGCATCTTCGGCCTCGACATGCACCCAGACAATTCTGTCCTCCACGGAACCGGATGGGAATTTATGACCGGTTTTTTGATTGAAGAGTATTAGGGTAAACTGCACCGGCTCACCCGGTACAACTTCATTTAAATCCGGATTTATTCTCAGTTCGACCGTGCCCGCTATTTTTCCCGGATCGTGAGCGCCATGGAAAAGATGCATCCAGGCGTCCTCATAGGTATTTCCCATAGAGGCTGTCTTGAGCGTGCCCTGGGTCATGTGGCAGGTCTGGCAAACGTAGCCCTCTTCATAGTAGGGCCCTTCCTTTAACTCCAGATGAGTGGACTTGACCCAGATATCGAAAGGGCTCTTTTCGTTATGGCAGGTACCGCAAAACTCCGCTGTATTCAGAAAGTCCGATTTGGCCATCTCATGGTTGGGCGACTGTGTCGCTTCATCTTTGGTGCGGGGACCGTACTTAACCTCTCCCGGCTCTGAGACCCAGTTGAAATTATACGGAGTATCTCCCACAAAGCCTGTTACGGTATGACACAGGTCACAGGAAACCGACTCATTGGCACGCGAGCCCTCTTCGGGGCGCGGCGGTGGAACATCACCGTCAAGAAATGCAATCGGTGCATGACAGCCGTTACATCCCGCCTCGACCTCGGCAACTTTCTCATCACGCTGCGCATGAGGAACCGCCAGCTTGAAATATTCGATCTCGTCCCAGTGGTGCGTGTATGCCTGGGACATCATGGCCTGCTTCCATTGCTGATAAAAATCGGTATGGCAGGAGCTGCCGCAGTAGGCGGGGGTGTCGAAATCATCATACGATTTCGTACCCTCGGCATCAGCCCCAGTTGGAAATTCCTGGGCCATAGCCAGACCGAATAAAATGATAGCCGCAAATGTTGTCAGAGCGATAAGCTTTGCTCCTAACGACGCGGCCCTAAATCTTGATAATGACTTTCCTATCCGATTTTGCATATCTTGCCTTCCTGCTGAAATATGTGCTCCTTTTCACAATCTTATAAATATAATACACCCATAAGCTCATATATTCAAGAGGATTTTGAGAAATTGCAAATGGCAATAATGATGCATTTTATCCTGTATTTAGTCAGGAATATAAAGCCGAATTTTTGTCTTGGAATTATGTGCATGCGGATTTATTTATGTCACCTATGGAGAAGCTTGAATATTTAAGACAGAGCCGTCTTTGCAAGGGCCTGACCGAAAGCGAACTCGCAGGACTTTCAGCCATATCGCAATTGAAGCGCTTGAACAAGGGGGAAATTTTGTTTTTTGAGGGGGATGAGGCGCGCGGCTTCTATCTTCTTCTGGAAGGACGAGTGCGGGTCTATAAATCCTCGCTGGAAGGTAAAGAACAGACATTGCATCAGATAAATCCCGGCCAGATATTTGCCGAGGTAGCAATCTTTGAGGGCAGGCATTACCCGGCCAATTGTTCTGCGCTGCAGGAATCGGTAGTGGCCTTCTTTCCCAAATCGGATTTTATCAGATTAATCGAGGAGTCGCCGCAGATATCACTCAAAATCATCGCCTCCATGGCGGGATTTCTGCGGGAGTTTACCGAAACGGTGGAAAATCTGGCGCTAAAGGAGGTGCCATCACGAATTGCCGGATATCTGCTGAAGCTCCGGATGAATGCTGAAGATGATAGTATTACGCTTGATATGACCAAGTCCGAGCTGGCCAAAAAGCTGGGTACGCAAAGCGAGACTCTTTCGCGCGGATTCAGGAAATTGAGTGATAAAAATATTATTAAGGTGAACGGCAAGAAGATAGCAATTCTCGACAACGACCGTCTGATAAATATTGCCGAGGGTGAAAAAATCTAAATTCTTGATTTAGATCAAAGATATTATTCCTCCGAATTCCGATATTCTCCGCAGAATAATTTGGTTTTGAAAGGAGAATATCATGCCTTTGAGAAATATAGTTCAAATCGACAGAGATAAATGTGATGGCTGCGGTAAATGTGTTGATGCCTGCCATGAGGGCGCGATTGAGATAATCGGCGGTAAGGCCGAACTTGTAGGTGAGATTCTTTGTGATGGTTTCGGCGACTGTCTGGGATCGTGCCCCCAGGATGCCTTGACCATAGAAAAAAGGGAAGCAGAGGAATACAGCCAGGCGGCTGTGGAGGATCATCTTGAGAAAAAGCAACAGCAAAAGACCGCAGCTCCACAGCCAATCCATCAGGGATGCCCCGGATCGGCTATGCGCAGTTTTGCGCCTGCCGATGACAGCGGGAATGGGCATAGAATTGCCGCTAAGTCTCAGCTCGGGCAATGGCCTGTACAGTTGATGCTGGTGCCTCCGGTGGCGCCTTATCTCAAGAACTCCGATCTTCTTATATGTGCCGATTGTGTGCCCTTTGCGGTGCCCGATTTTCATAATCGCTATTTGAAGAACCGTGCTGTATTGGTCGGATGCCCCAAACTGGACGACCTCCAGCATTACTTCGATAAACTAAAAGATATATTCAGAACCGCCAGGCCCCGAAGGATCACTATACTCAAGATGGAAGTGCCCTGTTGTAATGGTATCGCGCAGGCAGCGATGATGGCGCGCGACCAGATTGATTCCGATATTCCGGTCGAGGTTCATACGATAGGAATCTCCGGCGGAATCGAGATAGACAAGCAAAATCAAATCCACCGCGCAGGATGAAACCACCATTTCCAGGCTGCCCCAAGCTTTAGGGCTTGTTGAAAAAGGCTATTTCCACCAAATGTCATTCTGAGCATAGCGAAGAATCTATTTGATTCATGAGAGATTCTTCGGTCGCTGCGCTCCCTCAGAATGACAGGACAAAAGCCAGGGTGCCCCAAGCTTCAGCTTGGGAGTTTCTTTCGGCTGATGAACCGAATCTGAAGATTGGGTCACCCAAATAGAAAGTTTTTTAATAAAAAATGACATTTTTCATTAATCGCCTGCTTCCCTAAAGGTGAAGTCCCGAATGGTGAACACTTCTGAAATACTCATGTTATACAAATAAAACCGGAAACAAAAAGGAGGGAAGATATATGTCGAATGCGCCAAAACTATCCCATGTAATTGAAACAGGAATTTATATAAAGGACCTCAAGGCTGCTAAAGATTTCTACGAGGAAGTATTGGGGCTGGAGCCGTTTATAGAAAAACTGTCAAGACACCTGTTCTACAAGATTGGAAATACGATTCTTATCATTTTCAATCCTGAAGCTACAATGGAGGAGCACTATCTTCCACCTCACGGCGTCAAAGGAATCGGACATATTGCATTCGAAATAAATTCAGAGGATGTAGAAGCCTGGAAAGATCATCTGAAGAAACATAATGTCCAAATTTTGAAAGAAGCCTCCTTTGGAGGGGGTACCTCACTATACTTTCATGACCCCGGCCAAAACCTTATCGAACTGATAACCAAAGGAAGCTGGGATTAATCTGCATAAAGTTTCCAGCCTATTTAATTCTTC
The DNA here is from genome assembly GCA_964496505.1 of uncultured Ignavibacteria bacterium. Classification (GTDB taxonomy): domain Bacteria; phylum Zixibacteria; class MSB-5A5; order JAABVY01; family JAABVY01; genus JAABVY01. The sequence continues at coordinate 4,461 of CAZBZV010000050.1, forward strand.
AAAAATATTGCACTCCTGAATATAACTGATATATTATTAGTATCAGCTTGGATTTAAACACCTCGCGCATTCATCTGCAAACCTGCGGGCTATTAAGAAAGTTAATCTATATTTACCAGGAGGCTTGCCATGATCAGGAGCATTGTTATCGGGACAATCTTAATGACACTCATCTTTGTCAGTTTTGGTTGGGCAGTTGTTCCGCCTCATATCAACTATCAGGGGCGTCTGCTCGACAACCAGGGTAATCCGGTCGCAGATGATGTATATCAGCTGACATTTGCGATTTACGATGATCCATTTACAGAAACATCGTTATGGTCAGAAACGAAGAATGTCGAGGTTACGGGCGGCCTGTTCAATGTTATTCTGGGAGATGTTACACCGTTTGAGGACCTGTTCACTCTCGGCGGGGAAGCGTTATTTATGGGGATAAAGGTCGGGGCCGATCCCGAGCTTGAGCCGCGCACGCCGATTAATTCCAGCCCGTTTGCAATGAAATCGGAATATTCTGATGTTTCCGGTCATGCTATGGGCGTGGGAGAGAATGCGATTGAAGGTTTTAATATTGTGGATGGTTCCATAGAATTGATTGATTTGGGCCAAAACGGTGCAACCGAGGGGCAGGTTATTAAGTGGAATGGAGCTAGCTGGATGGTAGCCAATGACGAGGTCAGCGGAGGATGGCTGGATGAAGGCGGTTTCCTGAAGCTTTTTGATGAAACTGACAGCGTGCTGATCGGCAACGGCAGCCCTTCTGCAATCCTGAATGTTTATGCGAATAATGTTTGCAGTACCTATGAGGCTGCTGTCTACATAGAATCAAACTGTTATGAACCTTATACATGGGCTCCTACTTATGGATTACACTGCAACCACGCAATTGATTGTGGCGGCGCTGCAATTTATGGAGAAGGGCATGACCAGAGCGATGGTGTATTTGGAAAAGCATTGGGTTCTTACGAAGCTCAATATGGAGTAAGGGGAATCGGTATGAGCGAGATCGGTGGCGGAGTTTATGGCGAATGTTCTCCGGGTTATGGGATTCATGGGGTCAGCAGTACCGGCTATGCCGGATATTTTGAGGGCAAGATGTATGTCAGTGGCAATCTCGGTATAGGTACGAGTAATCCCACCCGAAGATTGACCGTGGACAGCGGCGATGTTCTCATCAGAGGTGAAGACGGCTGGAATGGTGCCGGGGATATGGCATTTCTGTTTATGGGAGACCCAAATCATGATATTCATTCAATCTATGGACAGGGAATGAGGTTCAAAACATTAGGGAATGACGAACATAATTTTCAATTTCAGAATCATCTGGGAGATACATTGATGACCATCGGCGCAAACGGAGGTGTGGGGATAGCTTCTGATCTCGATTCAAACGCCTCATTAATGGTACGGCAGGTTGCGTATCCAGGCAGCGTGGCTATTTATGGGCACAATAGTGTAATTGGCACACCCCCTCTTTACGGCGGTGCGGGAGTTGGGGGTCAGTTTGTTTCTGATAACATTGCGGGGTTTGGTGTTACTGGGGCGGCCTTTTCCCTGAGCGGAGGTGGAGCCATGATCGGTGTGTATGGTACTACCAACAGCTCCCAAGGTTATGCCATATACGGCGAGGGAGGTATGGCCGCTACCGGCCCGATATCGACAATAAACGAGACCAGAGATTATGGATACAGACAGAGCTACTCGACCCAGGCTACAGGCAACTGGTGCGAGGATTTCGGACAGGGCCAGCTAGTAGATGGCGAAGCTATCATAAACATAGAAGACATATTTGTGCAGATTACAAATCTGGACGAGGGATATCATGTGTTCTTAACTCCGCTTGGATCATGCAATCTATATGTAGCCGAGAAAAATAGTGGTTCATTCATCGTGAAGGCAATAGATAATGATGCCTGTAGTATCGAGTTCGATTACAGGATAGTTGCCAGACGCAGGGGATATGAACAGGAGCGTCTGAAAGTGGTCGAGAAAATGGATGAGATTCAGCAGGTGGTAGAGAATTACAGCAAAGAATGGGAATGATATATTTATTTGTATAGAATTATAGTTATCCAAAGGTGGCAGGAAGATCTTCCTGTCGCCTTTAATATTATGGCTTCAATAAATCCACCAGAAAATAACCTTTGATGTGAGCCTTCATCTTTTTCAAATTTCTTTTTGACAAAATAGGCTTTCAGGGCGTTATTTAACTGTAACAGCAGCGATAGACATTGCCCCACATGATCGCAAAACATATATTTAGAAGGAGAAATGTGATGAAAGGGATGAGATTTTTAATTTATGCCCTCTTGCTCGTTGCGGCTTTTATGCTTTTAAGCTGCGATGACGATCCTGAAGGCCCGGCGAATCTTCCACCTGAGAAACCGTATAATCCGCAGCCGGCCAATCTTGCTGACGGTATATCATTAACCGGTTTTGCCCTGCAATGGGATTGTTCCGATCCGGATGATGATCCACTTAGCTACGAGGTCTATTTCGGCACCGAGGTCAACCCGCCCTTGGTTGAAAGCGGTTATACCCAAAATATTTACTATCCGCAGCTTGCGGAGGGCGAATCGGTGTATTACTGGTGGATTGCGGCCTCGGATGATAAAGGCAAAAGGACTGCTTCGCCGATCTGGTCATTTTCGACCGTAAATGCCAGCGAGTTTATATACCCGATGGCGGTCGGCTATAAGTGGGAATATCAGCATAATCAGACCTTTACAAACTTTGATCCGCCCGAGATTGCACCGCAGGTACCGGATGTATTTGATGCTTACTCCACGGTTGAGATTAATGATATTATCGAGGCTGAGGGTGATAGTCGCTACCAGTTTCATCAGACAGTAGAGCAGGGTATGGAAGTCTTTGAGCAGAATTCGGTCTATGCCAATTCCTCGTTTGGTTTGATGTACTATGGAACTGATAATCCCGGCGCTGGAATTGGCGATACTCCCGCTCCGATTCGAAACCCGATCCGGTTAAGATTTGATGGTAAGGAGTATGGTTCAGTTAATGAGCTTTTGCGGGAATTTAATCAGGGCGCAATAGGTTCGTTAGCAAAGGCCGCCGATTATTACGAAGAGCCGTTAACGGTTTTGCTTTATCCTCTGAATCTTGGAAGTCACTGGCCCTATCGTGACAAACCGCAGGATATCTTTCATATCGAGAAAAAAGTAATCCGCTGGGAAACCGTGAATGTTCCTGCAGGCAGTTTCGAATGCTATGTTGTCGAGTGGCTGTATGATAAGGATTTCAATGATAATTTCGATGAGGATCTACAGGTACTCGATTACATCTCGGCGGCAGGACTTGTCAAGCGTGTGGTCACTATAAGAAATATTGAGATTGTATCGTATAGCCAGCCTAACGGCATCGGCACAATGGATATGATCGAGACATTGGAGCTGACAGATTATTCGCTGACGCCGGAAATGTAAGGTTGGTAGTTGATAATGGCTGCATCAATAAAAAGATCCCGGCACCGTATAGGAAAGCTGTATTTAAATATGAATCCGAACGGGAGGTTTTGCTTATGAATCCTATATCGAATTGAGGGGGAATCATGTTATCTTATAAGAATTGCTAATTTTATGAAAGCAAGGAGAATAATTTATGAAGAAAAGAATCGTTATGCTAATTTTTGCCTGTGTTTGTGTAATGATTTTTATTGTCCAGTGTGAGGACACAATTATTGAGCCTCCCGATGGTTATGTTTCCGGATATGTATATGAAGCCGGAACCACAAATCCTATAGATTCGGTCAAAGTTTATATACCAGCTACAGATTATTTCGCTTTTACAGATGAAACCGGTTACTATATCCTCAGTGCATTTCCGGTATCCTATACTATAGTCGCTGAAAAGAATGGATACGAGGCGGACTCTGTGGAAGCACGGCTATTTCCCAAGGATACAATCACACAGGATTTTGAGTTACAAAAGGAATAACATTTTAAGGGGTAAGATATCATGCTTAAGACACTTACATTCATAATCATAGTAATTTTGAGTTCATCATTGATGGCTCAAATGGATCTTGGCTATATTGAGCTTAATACACAAAATATGGGCCAGCTCGAAGTGCAGATTGAAAAGCTCAATTCACAGGGAATCAGTGTGGCACATATATTCCCGCCGAATGCTGTTATGGTTCGTATTGGCGGTCTAAATCAAGATTTCCACCACAGGAATTCCAGCGTAATAAACTATCTACCCCCCCCCGCAAAATTCAAGCCACAATCGAATTCATCTGACTAATCCGCTGAATGAAACCGCTTACAAAGCCTGGCTGTATCTCTCTAAACCGGAATCAGAAAAAGACGATCCTGCCAGAAAAGGAAGCCCTTTAATTAATTGCATACCGGAAATTGATGATTCTGTGAAAACTCTTCTCAGACTTTATGAGGATTCCGCTCAACAGCGCACATCAACTCATGAGATGTATACCAGCAACTATATGATAGGAAGGATTGCATTAAATGTAATTCTGATGGAAAGCAACGGAGATGATGAGAACTGGACTACTGAGCAGGAAGACCTCACGATCGGTGAAATAGTGCAGGGAACTGATTTTCTCATCCAGAAGGCCGCGAAAAAAGATGTTAATGTTAGCTGGGTTTATGAAATTCATAAAGGAGTTCCAACGTCCTATGAACCTATTCAGAATGAGCACGTTCCGCATTATGTTTATTTTCCGGATCCTCACTGGGAGTTTAAATGGATTAACCATGCTCTCTCGCATCTGGGCTATGCAAGGGACAAATGGGACGGCTGTTTTGATATGGCTAACAATACACGAAAGACATATTATGCGGACTGGGGATATTCGGCTTTTGTTGTAATGGATGAAAATGATATTGAAGATTCAACTAATATGTACATGTTTACTGATGGATATTGGGCCTATGTTTCTGCCTATTATACCTTTAATCCAATACCTCCTTTTAGTGAATATAAAAATTCGTGCTTTGTGGTGATGACTTACAATAATGGAGGTAAAGGGCCTCTGAATATGGACAAAGTATTTCGTCATGAAACCTGCCATATATTTCGCGCTCCGGATGAATACTACGTAGCGGGCTACGGCGGTTGCAAGGCTGATGATTGCACTAATAATTATGGATATTTGTGGGTACCTAATGGAAACTGTGAAAGGTGCAATCCAAATCCCGTTGAATGCATAATGTACAGTTCGGGCTATGACGTCTTATGCGACTATACCCTTGGTCATATCGGCTGGCGGGATACTGATGGCGATGGCCCTGTTGATCCTATAGATCCCAATAACGGTGGATGGATGTCGATCCCGAATTTGCAAATAGGAGATCTTATAAAGATATGGACTATTGATGAGCCCCCGGAATTTGTAAATCTCATTTCAGTTACAGACAACAATTTATTTATGGAAAATGGTACGCCAGGTGTAATCTGGAATGGTCATAATTTTGACGGACAAACTGCCGTAGTCGGACAGTATATTGTTACGGTAAATGATGGAGAGCCTTTCACACGGTTTTTGAATCCGGGCGACCCGCAAGCCGAACTGCCATATTTTTCCGACATTTCATATTCAAATGGCAAACTCTCATGGAAACTGAATAGATCGTGGGCAAATGTCAGATGCTTTATTTATGATCAATCCGATGAGCTGATTTGCCGCCCAGTCTGGGATAAGGCCTATGCAAATGGAAATGTCGATACAAACCGGCTCGATAATGTGCCTTCTGGTGAAACCTACACTGCCGAATTCTATGCCTGGCGCCATGATGGCGCCGCATCCCAGGTAACAGAATTCGAGTTTTATCAGGGCTGCCGAGGACTCTGCGGAGACGCCAACGCTGATGGAACCGTTAATGTATCGGATGTCAATTATATTATAAACTATGTGTTTTTGGGTGGTCCTCCCCCTCAACCGGTTTTGGCATGCGGAGATGCAAATTCAGATGAAGCAGTGAATAATAGTGATGCTGTTTGGATAACCAATTATATTTTTATTGGCGGTGCGCCTCCCGGGGACTGTTCGCTAGGAGCATTCCCGGAAGATTGCTGTGCATATACTGAATAGCAATTTAATTTGATAAGATGCGGCAGGGAGAAGTTCTACCTGCCGCATGACTATATATGCTAATCACTAATCGTTTTTGCCTTTAATCTACAACTAATACAATCCCAGTGCGCTTAAAGTAGCGGGGCCCGCGATACCGTCGACAGTCAGGTTCTCGCTTTTCTGAAATTCTTTTATCGCATCAGTAAGATCCGGGGTGAAGTCCTCGTTAATCTCGCCGTTATAAAATCCCTTATCGGCCAGAGCTTTCTTAAGACGCTGAACCATATAGTCGGAGTCGCCCTCCTGCATGATATACATGCCGCGTTTGCCCTTCTGGGCGCGATAATACTGTGCCTTGTTCTGTTTCAGGTAGTAGGACTTGTTGCTGACGCTTTGTTCTGCCCAGTCCATACGATCCGACTCCATCTCCAGCGCCTCAATCTTTTTGTCGATCACCACGCTTCCCAGAGTGCTATTTTTGACACGGAGCTCGTCAACATAGCCCGCGATATTAGACTGGGCCGATTTTATATCGCCCTCTTCATAGAGCCGCACCTGCCGGTTGTGATATTCCTCCGCCTCGAATAATGTTGCCTCGATCACAACATCCTCATTGGTAGCCTCTTTGACCTTTTCGGGATCGGTTGTCGATTCAACCTTGATTGCCGAGGTATAAGATTTCTTCTCATTCTCATCAACATCAAGATAGCTTAAGCCGAACTCGCCGACATCGAATTTGCCCTCGCCCTCAGGCATAATCTCAAGACGGATGACCATGGAGCGTTTTTCGCCGGTGAACAAATCCTCCATCTCGATATCAGCCTGGTTTTCCTCGATCTTAGCCAGGTACCCGAAGACATCAACCTTCTTGACAACATCATTCGGCTTGAAGTAAAGCCTGACGTCCTTGGCGATAGTGGCAAAAAGCATCCCCAGCTCGTTCTGGAAGATGGCATTCATCTGGTCGGGATTTTCTATGAAGTAGTAATTCCCGCCGGCATTTTCCGCAATCATCTGCATCAAATCCTCATTGTAGTCAAGCCCCAGACCCATAGTTGTAATCGTTACGCCGTTTTGCTTGCTTTCACGCACCAGACGTTTTATCTCCCTGGGATCGGTTACGCCGGTATTGGCCAGGCCGTCAGAGAGAAGTATCACGCGGTTGATTTTCTCGCGGTCAATCGCGCTCATAACCTCCTCCACACCGCGCATCATACCGCCTGTCAGATTGGTGCTGCCCCTCGGAAAGAGGCCTTCGATTTTGGCCTTAATCATACTCGGTGATTCCACCGGAGTCGAAGGCCAGAGAACCGAAATCCGATCATCATATTCTACCACACTCAGATGATCGGTTGGCTGCAACTGATCCACCATTTTGTTTGCCGCCCTGATAGCATAGCTCATCTTGCCCCGATCCGACATCGAACCGGAGCGGTCGATTACCATGCCCAGGTTAAGATCGGGCCTCGGCTCGGTGGTATCCACAACCTGCTTAGGAATATCGAATTGCACCAGCAGACATACTGCGCTCTGGCTGTCGGCCAGAATAACCGGATGGTCAAGATTAATCGTTGGTTTGATAATATCCGCATTGGCCTGAATAGAAAATGCCACAATTGCAAGCAGCGCTCCTGTTAGTATCAGGCTTTTCTTGAATAATAGAGGCATGACTGGTCTCCCTTCATATAAAATGACCTCAGTTTTTGTTTCCGAATCGGGAGAACTCTTTTTTTGCGTTTACCCTGATGTATGGTTCTCAGCAATTATACAAGCGGGTGCAGGTATAATTCCCGAATTTTTTACAGGAAATCGTAGGTCAAATCCTGAAAGGATTTGACAGGCTTTTACCAAAGATAAGATTGTCAATTCCCTGCAGGAATTGACCTACATATAACATTCATCAGCGCCAGGCGCCAATAATTATTCCCACGATCAAAAATCCCATTAAATGATAGAGGATATTTATCACAGTCAGGCCGCGGGGACGATTCTCGAAAACGTCGTTAACCCCCATCGTCGCCAGCACAAATGCCACGCCTGCCAGAACCGATATTTTGATGCCGTCGGCAATCGAATCGCCGCCGGTCCATAGCATAAAGCGGGCGATACCGTAGGAGGCAATAAACGAAAAGATCAGCGCTATCAGATAGTTGACGGGCGAAAAATCCCGGGCAATTTGCTCTTTGGTTTTGCCAATACCCTTCATCCAGGCCGCGCCGAAAAGTACCGGCGAGTACCATAACGCGCCCAGAATCATATAGGCCACCGCAGCTGCTACAACCGCCAGATAGTTAATACCGGCCGGTTCCATTGAAGGCATATTTCCTCCTTGATTTCGTTATAATTTCGAGTGTAAAATTCTACCAGATTAGTCTAATTTAATTGATGCGCGGATTGAAGACAAATAAAAACTTCTTATTGATATGCAGTGGCATTGGGTGGCCGGGTCAAACTTGTTTGACCCGGTAACAGAACACGCCCAAATAAATTTGGGCGTGCCACCCGATATCTTACCATGTGCGCGGACTTGTCCGGCTCAGACGGAGTACGTCCTCGTGCTCCGCTTCCACTTGGCGCACAGGAAATACGTCCAGCACATTTGCGATGTAGGGCATGATCCCTGTGATCATGTCTATCCAATCAACGGCAGGTTCGCAGGGAACCTGACCTACGATTTCAGCTTCAACTCCATATATACAACATCTTCTATCGGATTATATACATACGCTGTGGTTTCCTTGAAGCCCATGGAACGGTAGAGGGCGATTGCCTCCTTGAGTCTCTCCAGTGTATCAAGGCGCATTATATCATATCCGATTTTGCGGGCATCCTCGATAATTCTCTCGGCTAATTTGCGTCCGATCTTCTTGCCGCGGAATCCTGGACGAACATACAGCCGCTTCATCTCGCACACACCCTCGCCGATCTTCTTGACCGCCACACATCCGGCGATTTCGGAATCGTACTCCGCTATTATCAGACGTCCCTCAGGCGGGGCATATTTTCCCGGCAGGGTCTTCATCTCCTCCTCGAAATTCTGGAAACATAGATGAAAGCCCAGAAAATCCTCATACTCGCGGAACAGCTTGCGGATTATCTCAATATGCTCTTCTGTTTCGGCATAAATCAATTTTAGCATCGATAAAACTCAGCCCTTCTCAGCGGCAATGATACCGTAGACATGCTTGTGGTAATTTCGTTTTTCACCATAGTACATACGCAGAGCCGGAATATTGTGCAAAAAGCCCAGCCCGCGTAAAAATGCGATAAATTCCCTCTGTGGCTCGAGCGGCCCGATTAAAATCTGCTTTCCGGGATACTCCGCCATTATCGATGCCAGCAGTCTTTCGGCAACTTCCGTATCCTCTGCAATCATCGGACCCACAGCATAGCCATACCCGGCTCTTTTCCTGACAAGTGCGTATGCTTTCAGGTTGTCTTCTTTAATGATATACATCGAATCGGCGAATTCTCTGCAGAATCTGCGGATATGTTTGCTGCGATCAAGACCGGTCATCTTTCTATCGAATTCGATGATTTCATCGGCCATAGATATATCAAGACGCTGTGTCTTCTCATTTCCGCCGGTCGATTCCTTCTTGAATCTATATGAGATAAATCTATCCTTAAAACCCAGCCGCCTGTAAAGGCTCATTGCCAGAAAGACAGCGTCAAGTTCAATCGATTTTACATCGCGGCTTTTTAGATAATCCATGCCGTGCACCATCAGCTTCTCGCCGATACCATCACCGCGAAACTCCTCTTTTACTATGACCGGCCCCATGAAAGCGTAATCCTCATAGCGCGAGGTAAAAAGCACTCCGGCGCATCTGGTGTCCGCAAGAGCAAGGAAGTTTCCCTCAGGATCGAATTCGATCAAGCGTTCGATATCTTTTTTAAAGATACCCCCAGTTCATGGAGTCGACTATTTCGAAAGCGGTACGCGAATCCTCTTTTGTCATTACCCTTATATCGAGCATGATTTCTCCCCTTTAAAGAGCATTAACGATGCCTTACGGCATCAATTACCGTAAGTTACAAAAGAGGGGCGAATAACACAAAAACTTTAAACAATGAGAATTCATTCTTGTTCTGGTAAGTGTGAGAAACAGTATAAAAGCGGTGGTTCTATTAATTTCCGGAGTAAATCATGAACGATAAAGAAGCAAAAAATGAAGAGGTCAGATACAATAATCTAAAAGATTCCAAAAGCCCCTATTTACTTCAGCATGCGCAAAATCCGGTGAACTGGTATCCCTGGGGCGAGGCGGCATTCGAGAAGGCCAGAACTGACGATAAACCGATATTTCTGTCGATCGGTTATTCGACATGTCATTGGTGTCATGTGATGGCGCACGAATCCTTCGAGGATACGGAGGTAGCCCGCATGATGAACAAAAGTTTCGTATCGATAAAGGTCGACCGCGAGGAAAGGCCGGATATCGATAATATCTATATGACTGTATGCCAGTTGATGACCGGCAGCGGGGGATGGCCGTTGACGATTATTATGACTCCGGATAAGAAACCTTTCTTCGCGGGTACTTATATTCCCAAACACAATTCCTATGGACGTATCGGCATGATCGAACTGATACAGCGCATCGATGATGTCTGGGAGAACCGCCGTGAGGATGTCGATAAATCGGCGGAGCAGATAACGGCCGGGCTTTCTGCAGCCGGACCGGGCGAGCCGGGTGCGGAGCTGGGAGAGGATGCTTTGAAGCAGGCCTCCCATCAACTGGCCTCCAGCTTTGATGATACCAATGGCGGCTTTGGGACTGCGCCGAAGTTTCCCTCTCCGCATAACCTTCTGTTTTTGGTAAGGCAGTGGAAGCGTTATGATGACGCCCAGGCGCTTGGCATGGTCGACAAGACATTGCAGGAGATGCGTAAGGGCGGGATGTACGATCATGTCGGTTTCGGATTTCATCGCTATTCAACCGATTCACGCTGGTTCCTTCCGCATTTCGAGAAGATGCTTTACGATCAGGCGCTTCTGGCTTATGCCTGTATCGAAGCATTTCAGGCGACCGGCAAAACCGAGTACAAGAAAACGGCCGAGGAGATTTTCGAATATGTGCGCCGCGATATGACCGATCCTGCGGGAGGGTTTTATTCGGCCGAGGATGCCGACAGCGAGGGCGAGGAGGGCAAGTTTTATCTCTGGACAAAGAATGAGATCAATCAGGTTCTGGAGGCGAAGTATGCTGAACTGGCCTTGAAGGTGTTCAATGCAACCGCTACCGGCAATTATGCCGAGGAAGCTACCGGAAAGAAGACCGGAGATAATATCCTGCATCTGAAAAAAACCAATGCTCAGCATGCCGAGGAGATGAATATCCCGGTTGATGAGTTCGAAAAGCGTGTGGAAGATATTCGCAAAAGGCTTTTCGATCATCGCGAGATGCGGGTCCATCCCCATAAAGACGATAAAATCCTGACCGACTGGAACGGCCTGATGATTGCGGCTTATGCCAAAGGCGCGCAGGTTTTCGACAATCCGGCGCTGGCCGAGATTGCCAAACGGGCGGCCGATTTTCTTCTGGACAGCATGAAAAATGACGATGGTTCGCTTTTGCATATGTACCGCGAGGGCAAATCGGATCAGGTCGGTTTTGTTGATGATTATGCCTTTATGGTTTGGGGTTTGATCGAGCTTTATGAGGCCACATTCGATCTCAGATATCTGCAGGAAGCGATAGCTTTGAATAATTATCTGATAGAGAATTTCCGGGATTCAGACAAGGGCGGGTTCTTTTTCACCTCCAAAGAATCGGAACAGCTTATTCACCGTTCCAAGGAGATCTATGATGGCGCCATTCCCTCAGGCAATTCGATTGCCGCCATGAATCTTCTCAAACTGGCCAGGATCACGGCTAATTCCGAATGGGAGCAGATGTCTCTTCAGATCACAAAGGCGTTTGCCGCCCAGGTCGACCGCTACCCGGCCGGTAACTCGATGCTTCTGGCAGCGGTTGATTTTATGATCGGACCGTCATTTGAAATAGTAATAGCGGGCGATTTGAAAAAGCCGGATACTCATGAAATGCTCACTGCTGTGAGACAAAAATTTATGCCCAATAAAATCATAGTCTTCCGTCCGGGTATGGAGGATTCACCCGAGATTTCAAAGTATGCGGAATATACTAAAGATCAGAAATCAATAGGTGAGAAAGCCACCGCCTATGTCTGCCGGAATTTCACATGCAGCCTCCCGACAACAGATGTCAAGGCTATGCTCGAGACTCTGGAAGAGACTTACCAGACGGCAACATCCGAATAGTTTGCCAGCACATATAAATAGGCAAAACCACTCCGCTTCGCTGCGGGTTTTTCCCTACGCCAGATCAGGCTGTCATCTCTGAGGGAGCGAAGCGACCGAAGAATCTCTCACGAATCAAAAAGATTCTTCGCTTCGCTCAGAATGACATTTCTTTGCCACATACTTTTTCAACAATCCGCTCAATAAAAAACACCTAAAATTATCCCGATTTGTGGAACAAAAGAATACCAAAATGGTTAGATTTCTAAAATACTATACTTTTTTGTAAAGTAATTATAAAGGATTGTAAGGAAATAAGATTGTGAAAGTCTCAGCATTAGAAGAATACGGCCTAAGATGCATGCTTCAGCTTGCCAGAAAAAGCGGCGGGCCGATGACATTGTCCGAAATTTCCGAGGCCGAGGGAGTCTCGCTTTCCTATGCCGGAAAACTCCTGATGATCCTCAAAAAAGCCGGTCTGGTCAAGGCGGTGCGCGGCCGTCAGGGTGGATATGCCCTGGTAAAACCGGCTGGGGAATATGACCTTAAGGAGATTTTCGATGCTCTGGGCGAGCCGTTATACAATCCCCGGCATTGCCGCAAGTTTAAAGGCGATCTTGAAAAATGTGTGCATTCAAAGGATTGCACAGTTCGTGATATCTGGAAGGAATTCAGCAAGATCATTGACGGCGTTCTGGGAAAAGTGACTTTGGCGGATGCGGCCTCGGGCAATTATGATTTTGGAGATATGATATCGAATATACAAGTTGGAATAAAATAAATGGATGAGGTTAAAATGAGTGATAAAAAAACAGTTTTTTCATTTTCCGACATACATGTCGAAGTAGAGGGCAACGAGGTGGTCAAGGGCGTTTCGCTGGATATCAAAGAAGGCGAGATACATGCAATCATGGGTCCTAACGGCTCCGGTAAGTCCAGCCTTGCCAATGCATTGGCAGGCCACCCCAGCTATGAGATCACGGGCGGCAAGGCCATGATTGATGGCAAGGATTTGCTTGAGATGGACGCCACCGAGCGTGCTCTGGCCGGGCTCTTTCTGGCCTTCCAGTACCCGCTGGCGATACCGGGCGTGACTGTCGCCAATTTCCTGCGTGCGGCCGTGAAGGCCAAGTATGGAGGTGACGAGGAGGCTCTGAGGTCTTTCAGAAAGAATCTTAAGGAAAAATTTAAGCTGCTGGAAGTGGACACATCATTTGCCACACGTTATGTCAATGATGGTTTCTCGGGCGGTGAGAAAAAGCGCCTCGAAATTCTGCAGATGGCTATGCTCGATCCGAAGATCGGTATTCTGGATGAGACCGATTCGGGTCTGGATATCGATGCCTTAAAGGTCGTTTCGAAAGGCATAAATTCCGTGGCCACCGGCAAAAACGGTCTGCTTCTGGTAACGCATTATCAGAGAATTCTGAATTATATCAAGCCGGACAAGGTTCATGTCATGATGAACGGTAAATTCGTCCGCGAGGGCGGACCGGAGCTTGCCCTCGAACTCGAGGAAAAGGGCTACGATTGGATAAAAGCCGAGAATCAGCAAGCTGTTGAGGTGTAATATGGCTGAAGTTATTAAAAATAAAGAAATTGCAGATATAGGAGTTGATTACGCTACCAGGTACGGTTTCCGCGACCCGGAGGAATATTTCCATAAGGGCGCCAGGGGCGTTAGCCATGAGGTGGTCGAAATGATCTCCCAGATGAAGGATGAGCCGCGCTGGATGGCGGACTTTCGTCACAAGGCGCTGGATACATTCCTGGCCAAACCGATGCCGACCTGGGGTAATACCAAGCTCCTGAACAGCATAGATTTTGAAAATATCTACTATTATATCAAGCCGATCGAAAAGCAGGGCAAGACCTGGGATGAGGTCCCTGAATCGATCAAGAATACGTTCGATAAGCTGGGTATTCCCGAGGCGGAGCGCAAGTTCCTCGCGGGGGTATCGGCTCAGTATGAATCCGAGGTGGTCTATCATTCGATGCAGAAGGATCTCGAAGATCAGGGCGTCATTTTCAAGGATATGGATACCGGCCTGCGGGAGCATGAGGATATTGTCAAGAAGTACTTTTCGACCGTTATCCCGCCCAACGATAACAAGTTTGCGGCTCTGAATTCGGCGGTGTGGTCAGGCGGATCGTTTATCTATATTCCCCCGGGCGTGAATGTCAAGATTCCACTTCAGGCCTACTTCCGAATCAATGCCGAAAATATGGGGCAGTTCGAGCGGACCCTGATCATTGCCGACAAGGGCTCGCGAGTACATTATATAGAGGGCTGTACCGCGCCGTCATACTCGACCGATTCATTGCATTCGGCGGTTGTGGAGCTGATTTCTCTGGATGATGCCTATATCAGGTACACTACTATCCAGAATTGGTCCCAGAATGTATATAACCTGGTAACCAAGAGGGCCCATGCCCATAAGAATGCTACCGTTGAGTGGGTTGACGGTAATATAGGGTCCAAGCTGACTATGAAGTTCCCCTGCGTCTACCTCCTGGGAGAGGGCGCCAAGGGTGAGATTCTCTCGGTAGCATTTGCCGGGGATGGCCAACATCAGGATGCCGGCGCCAAGGTGATTCATGTCGCCCCCCGAACCAGCTCGCGGGTAACCTCCAAGTCCATCTCCAAGGCGGGCGGAAGAGCCTCCTACAGGGGTATGGCCAAGGTGTATCCGGGCGCGGAGCAGAGCAAGATATCTGTAGAGTGCGACGCATTGCTTCTGGACGGGGCCTCGAGATCGGATACTTATCCGACCATGGAAATCGATAATGATAATGTTCGTATTGAGCATGAGGCGCGTGTCAGCAAGGTGGCCGAGGAGCAATTGTTCTACCTGACTTCACGCGGCCTGACCGAAGATGAGGCCAGACTTCTAATCATCAACGGCTTCATTGAACCGTTCACAAAAGAGCTTCCGATGGAGTATGCTGTTGAATTGAACAGGCTTATCGAATTGGAAATGGAAGGGTCGGTTGGTTAAACTGAAAATCAAAAAGAATCAGGGTGCAGATATGATAACAGAAACATTAACAGAACAGAAGGTCGCGTTCCGGCCGATTGGGCAAAATGAGCCGGAGTGGCTCTACGATCTCAGAAGCCGTGCCTGGGATTATTTCCAGGAGGCGGAGATGCCCTCGCAGGTCGAACATCTCTGGAAATACACCAAGCCGAAATGGTTTATGCCTGAGGAAATCGAAAAGAAGATGTCGGTCCTGCCGGTGGCGTCGGAGATAAAGGACGAAGAGATCGCGCCTTTAAAGCCGGAATTTGCCGCTTTTGGATGCAATCACGGCGACCGGATAACATATACCCAGCTCTCCGAAGAGCTGAAGTCCTCAGGAATCGTATTCGAGGATATACAGAAAGCGATTACAAATCACCCCGATCTGGTACAGAAATATCTGGGCCAGCTTATCGGGTATGATTTCGGCAAGTTCGAGGCTTTGAACATGGCCCTCTTCAACAACGGCATGTTCCTGTATATACCGCCCAATCTCGAACTTGAAAAGCCGATTTACATGCATCGTCATCCCGATGATAAGTACAACATGCCGCGTCTTCTGGTAGTTGTGGGCGATAGTTCCAAAGCTACTATTATCGACGATTATGCCGGTAAGGCCAATGATAAGCCGTATAACGCCAACAGCGCGGTCGAGATTTTCGGCGGGCAGAATTCACAGATTCGCTTTGTCAGCCCCCAGAATCTGTATAAGGAATCGCGTTCCTATGTTACCCAGCGGGCGCAAATCGACCAGCATGGGCGCATGTTTTCGATCTTCATCTCGCTCGGGTCTGACGTTTCCAAGTTCAATCTGGGAACGATCTTAAACGGCCAGGGTGCATACAGCCAGATGCTGGGTATCCTGTTTGGCGATAAAAACCAGCATTTTGATCACCATACAATGCATCATCACAAGGCCGGCGAATCGTTCTCGAATATCGATTTCAAGGTTGTCCTGAAGGACAAAGCTCTTTCGGCCTATACCGGGTTGATTAAAATCGATGAGAACACCTTGAATTGCGAGGCCTTTCAGGAAAACCGAAATCTTCTCCTGAACAAGGGCGCTCGGGCCGAATCGATTCCCGAACTCGAGATTCTAAACGATCAGGTGCGTTGCAGCCATGGCGCAACTGTGGGACCGATCGATCCGGAGATGGTCTTCTATCTCAAGAGCCGTGGCTACTCTACCGATGAAGCGGTCCGAACAATCGTGGCCGGCTTTATCGAGCCGCTGTTGACTGCGGTGCCCGAGGATTTGCGTCAGATGATGCAAAATATGGTGCAATTCAAGCTGAATAACGGAACCGGAGAATAAAAAGCTTGTTGTTTAAACAAAATGGATAGTGATAAACATAAAAGATGGTGCGGGCGCAGAGATAGTACATCGCGCATTGACATTAAGCCCGCACCGTTTGATTTAAAATTCAAAGCGGGGGATTCAGCGGTCATATCAAAGTCCTCATTTCTGAATTTCCCCACAGGAAGCAATTATCATGGATAGCAATCTTAATGATTTATATAGAGATATCCTGATGGATCATTACAAATATCCGCGCGGCAAGAAGACCCTGGAGAATCCTGACCTTGAGAATCAGGGCCAGAATCCACTCTGCGGTGACTCCCTGACCGTTCAGGCCAAAATCAATGCAAGCGTTATTGAGGATGTCGGGGTGAGCTGTGTGGGATGCGCGATTTGTACGGCCTCCGGCTCGATGCTGGCGGAAATAATCAAGGGAAAGACCTTAGACGAGGTTAAGGAAATTTCCCGGGTGGTAAAACATCTCCTGAAGGGCGAGGATTTTGAATCTGATCTGGATCTTGGAGATCTGGAGGCGCTGGAGGGCGTGAAAAAATTTCCGGTAAGAGTTAAATGCGCTCTTCTCTCCTGGACAACATTAATCGACAGTATAGAATCCTGGGAGAAGGGAACTGAACTGAAGGTTATAAGTACGGAGTAAGAATTATGATTAGCCCGGAAGAGATAAAAGAGAATTTAATGCCTATTCAAGACCCGGAAATCGGCCTGGGTGTGGTCGATCTCGGTCTTATTTATGATATTGATGTTTCTGATGATGGTAAGGTCAAAATCCTGATGACCCTGACCACTCCGGCCTGTCCATACGGACCGGAGCTTCTGGATGCTGTCAGGATCGCTACAGAGAAGATGGAAGGAGTCAAAGAAGCAGAGGTAGAGGTTGTTTGGGAGCCGCAATGGAATCCCGAGGAGATGGCCTCTGACTACGCCAAGGACGTGCTCGGTATCTGGTAGAAATCCAATGGAATTTGGCAGAAAATGGATTATAATAATACATATTCATATTCCGATACTGGAGTTGGAATAATATTATTGCGAAAAATCAAATACGTTTACGAAAGGATAGAGGTACTAAATGTTGTTCAAAACGTTTGATCCGCTGAAAGGCAAACAACTGCGGATCATGGACGAGAACGGCGAGATAGTGGATGAAAAGAATATGCCCGACCTCAAAGATGATCAGGTGGTTGAGGCCTATAAGTACATGCTCTATGCTCGCCAGGTCGATCTTAAAGCTGTTGCTTATCAGCGTATGGGAAGGCTTTTCACACTGCCCCCGAATCTTGGACAGGAAGCTGCCGCACTGGGCAGCGCGTATGCTATGGATAAGAGCAAGGACTGGATGGTTCCGGCCTTCCGTGAGATGGCCGCCTGGCTCTATTGGGGCGCAACCGCCAAGGGAATGTATCTGTATTGGGCTGGAAGCGAAGACGGCAATGTTACCCCGGATGATGTCAATTTCATGCCCAGCGCGGTTCCGGTGGCCTCGCAGGTACCGCATGCCGCGGGTATAGGATATGGCATCAAATACAAGGGTACCGATCAGGTCGTTATAACATATTTCGGTGATGGCGGAACCTCGGAAGGTGATTTTCACGAGGGAATGAACTTTGCCGGCGTATTTAAGCTGCCGGTTATCTTCTTCTGCAATAATAACCAGTATGCAATCTCGGTCCCCAGGCGCATTCAATCCGCCGCCAAAAAGCTGGCTGACAAGGCGGTCGGGTACGGCATGCCGGGTATTCAGATTGACGGCAACGACTTCTTTGCCGTTTATGCGGCAACAAAGGAAGCCGCCGATTTCGCTCGCAAGGGCAATGGCCCGGTCTTAATTGAAGCCGAAACCTACCGCCGCGGATATCATACGACATCGGATGATCCCACCAAGTATCGTACAGCCGAGGAAGAGGCCGAATGGGAGGCCAAAGATCCGCTGGTAAGGATGAAAAAATACCTGGAAGCCAAAGGGCTCTGGGATGATGACAAAGAAAACGATTATGTAAAACATGCCAAGAAAGATATCAGCGCCCAGTTCAAGGAGGTCGAGGAATATCCGCGAACCTCACTGAAGCAGATATTCAAGTATATGTATGAGGAGATGCCGGATATACTCAAGAAACAGAAGGTTGAAATGGAAAAGTATCTGGCCGGAAAGGAGGGCCGTTAAATGGCGGTAATGAATATGGTTCAGGCCATAAACTCGGCCCTTGATTTCAAGCTCAAAGATGATGAGTCTGTAATTGTTTATGGCGAGGATGTTGGAGTTGAAGGCGGTGTGTTCAGAGTAACTGAGGGCCTTCAAAAGAAGTACGGCGAAAAGAGAGTGTTCGATACTCCTCTGGCAGAATCGATGATTATCGGGACCGGTGTAGGGATGGGAGCTATGGGACTTCGCCCGGTGGCTGAGATACAGTTCTCCGGATTTATTTATCCCGGATTCAACCAGCTTATCTCACATGTCTCAAGAATCCGCAACCGTTCCCGCGGCACAATCACTTGCCCGATGGTAATTCGCGCGCCTTATGGCGGCGGAGTGAGGGCATTGGAAATGCACAGCGAATCTCTTGAGGCTGTCTACGGACATATTCCGGGACTAAAAATGGTTATTCCGGCCACTCCCTATGATGCCAAAGGTTTGATGATTTCGGCGATCGAGGATAACGATCCGGTGATGTTTCTTGAACCCAAAAAGGTCTATCGGGCAATCAAGCAGGAAGTCCCCGAGGAACCATACAGGATTAAAATAGGCAAGGCCAAGGTTGCCCAGGAAGGCGACCAGATAACCGTGGTGGCATACGGAGCAATGCTTCGGACAGTCCAGCAGGGAATTGCCAAGGCTAAAAAAGAAGGCATCTCGGTTGAGCTAATTGATCTGAGAACGATATTTCCTATGGATACCGATACGATTGTCGAATCTGTCAAGAAGACCGGGCGAATTTTGATAGTTCACGAGGCCGCCCGCAGCTTCGGCGCCGGCGCTGAAATTATGGCCGCGGTAAACGAGGAAGCATTTCTGTATTTAGAAGCTCCCCCGACTCGTCTGACCGGCTTCGATACGATAGTTCCGCTTCCTATGGGCGAGGATATGTATTACCCGGATGCCGACCGTGTCCATCATTATATCAAAAAAGTAGTGGAGTTTTAAGGAGGATTTATGCTGTACGTATTCAAATTTCCCGATATCGGCGAAGGCATTCACGAAGGCAAAATCCTCAAGTGGCACGTAAAGAAGGGGCAGGAGGTCATGGAGGGCGATCCTGTCGTCAATGTCGAGACCGATAAAGTTGTAACAGATATTCCGATACCCAAAGACGGTGTTATCAAGAACACCTACGGCAAAGAGGGCGAAGTTATCAATGTCGGCGATGCTCTGGTGGAGATGGAAGTTGAAGGCGAAGCGGCCGAAGAGGAAAAAGAAGCCTCCACGCAGGAAGAGGTAGCCAAGGCTGAAACCAAAGAAAAGCCAATCGAAGAGAAGGGCTTTGGAGTTGTAGGTGTTATCGAAGACGCCGACACCGACGCATTCCTTCCGGCCACCGAAGAGGGTAGAGAGGCTGCAACTGAAGCCGCAGCACAGGCTGCTCCAAAGAAGAAGGCGTTGGCAACCCCGGTTGCGCGCAAGATGGCCAAAGACCTCGGTATCGATATCAACACTGTCAGGGGCACAGGTCCCGCCGGGCGTGTGATGAAAGAGGATATCAAGAAAGCCTTTGATGAAAAGCAGGCCGGACCCAAAGTCGGTAAAAAGCCCGGCAAAATCGAGGTGCCCTCGAAAGCCGAGGATACAGTCGAGGTCGAGGAACTAACCCAGATCAGGAAAACCATCATCAACCGCATGGTCCAGTCCAAGTTCACCGCGCCTCATGCCACAGCTTTCGAAGAGGTGGAAGTTTCCAAGCTGGTCGAACTTCGAAAAGAAAAGAAAGAGGAGCTGGCCGAGCAGGGCATCAAGCTTTCTTATATGCCCTTTATAATCAAAGCGGTTTCTCTTGCATTGAAACGCCACAAGAGCCTGAACTGCAAGCTGGATATGGAAAACAACCGGGTGATCTACCAGAAATTCTACAACGTCGGTTTTGCAACCGATACTCCGGACGGGTTGATGGTTCCGGTTATTAAAAATGTTGACCGCAAGAGTATAATCGAGATTGCCGAATCACTCATGGATCTTTCGGAGAGAGCCCGTGAACGCAAGATTCAGCTCGACGAGCTCAAGGGCGGAACATTCTCGATTACCAATTACGGTTCTATTGCGGGCACCTACGGTGTTCCGGTAATAAATTACCCTGAGGTGGCAATATTGGGCGTGGGCAGAATTGTCCAGCGTCCGGTGGTCAAAGACGGCGAGATAGTGCCCGGCAATGTACTCCCGCTTTCCATGAGTTTCGATCACAGAATCGTGGACGGTGCGGATGCGGCCAGGTTTATCAAGGATTTGATGGCTATGCTGGCCGATCCTTTGACCATGTTAATGATGTAGGAGGCAGTCAATGACGACATTTGATCTGATAATAATAGGAGGAGGGCCCGCAGGTTATGTGGGCGCCATCCGTGCCGCCCAACTGGGTATGAAGACAGCAGTGATCGAGAAGGCAAAAATGGGCGGTATGTGCCTGAACTGGGGATGTATTCCCTCCAAGGCCTTTATCGAATCTGCCAAGCTGTTCAAGAAAATCGCCGATGCCAAATCATTCGGAATAGACGGTATCGATAAAAAGGCGCTCAAATTCAACTGGAAAAAAGCTGCCAAAAGAAAAGACCGCATAGTCATGCGGCTTGTCAAGGGCGTGGAATATCTGATGAAGAAAAACGGCGTTGAGATGATTAGCGGCGAAGCTAAGATTCTGGATAAAGAGCATGTCATGGTTGGCGACACAAAATATACCTGTGATAAGATGCTGATCGCAACCGGCTCGCGTCCATTGAGAGCGGAATACAAAAATATCAACCAGAAAAAGATCATGGAGATCGATGAGTTCTTTGCGCTGGAAGAGAAGCCGGAATGCATCCTGGTTGATGGCGGCCGTATCAATGCCTGCGAGATGGCTTTGATGCTGCGTTATACCGGCAGTAAGGTGACCATGGTGACTGAGAGTGACAGCCTGATACCATTTCTGGATGAGGAAATTCGTAAATTCGTGATGGATAAGATCAAGAAGGCCGGAATCACCGTGTATACCGGCGCCGAGATTACCAAGGATGCCGAGGACGGCGTTTATGTCGGCGATAATTATATCGAATGCGATGTGATCTTGAATGCAAAGCGCAGGCGTGCGGTATTGCCGGAGATGGAAGGGCTCGAGCTTGAGAGGAATGGCCATTTCCTGCAGATCAACGAATATATGCAGACCTCGGCGCCCAATGTCTATGCCGCCGGTGATGTTACCAAGCAGTTCTTTGCGCAGGTGGCCTCGGCTCAGGCGTTGACTGCTGTTAACCACATGAACGATATCAAAGAAACGCTTGACTACAACAAGCTCCCGGTCAATATTTATACCGATCCGGAAATTGCCTATGTCGGATACAATGAAGAGCAGTTGAAGCAGAAGGGAATCGACTACAAGGTCGGTAAATTCCCCCTTTCGGTTAACGGCAAGGCTATGATCGAGGGCGAGACCGAGGGATTCGTGAAGGTGCTTTCGGAGACAAAGTACGGCGAGGTTATGGGCGTACATATAGTGGCCGCCGACGCTACCGATATGATCGCGGAGGCTGTGATGGCTATGCGTCTGGAGAGCACTGTTGATGAGCTGGCGCGTGTGGTGCATGCTCATCCTACTATAAGCGAGACATTCATGGAAGCCAGTTATGTGGCCGCAGACAGGCCAGTACATATATAAAGAGCTATGAATATTCAGATTTCTGAGGATTATAATTTGCCCGATTCGGAGATGCTCCGGTCGGGCAATTCTTACAAGGGGCTAATGGTCTGGGTGCCGGAGAATCTTATGGTTGTTGTCGGCAAAGGCTCCCACCCAGCAGAGGAGCTGATGTCCGAAAACATTATGCTGGATCATGTGCCGGTGATCCGGCGTGGGACGGGTGGATGCGCGGTTGTGCTGTCGCCTGATATGGCGGTGGTGTCGTTCATAGTCGATAACGATCCCGATAAAAAACAGAATGAGTATTTCCGTGAGTTCGTGACTGCAATCATAAATGCCTTCAAGAAGATGGGCATCGAGAATATCGAGATGAAGGGTATATCGGATATTGCTATAAACGGTCTTAAAGTCGCGGGCTCATCGATATTTAGAAGCAAGGACTTCGTCTTCTTCCATTCGATAATCAATATTGCGGGGAATACTCGTCCGATGGAACGCTACCTGAAATTCCCGCCCCGCCAGCCGGACTACCGTATGAACCGTTCCCACAAGGATTTCGTGACATCGTTCAAGGACCAGGGCTGCGACATCGACATCCACGAATTCGAGGAGAATCTCAAGTCTGAATGGCTGCTGCGGTTTGTGTAGCGGATTTATTAACTTTCATATAATGCTTAAAAGGCTATTTTTCCCAATAACCCACCCAAACATTTCCCCCTTTCATTCGTTTACTAAACTATCGTATAAGGACAAATAAATCAGCGTTAAATCGAATTGACAATATCGGATATTGGATTATCTTGCCTCAGGTCTTGCAAGATACTCGCTAAAAAGGAGATTGGATCAATGAAAAGCCGATACCGTATTCCCCGTATCATTATTGCGTCTATGGCAATAATGCTTCTTTTTACTTCACTCTCAAATGCCGACCTTTATGAACCTTATGAAAAATCCAAACTGCCTGCGCCTTCAATGGAAGAATTCCAGCAGATGGCCGAGAACAGGCTCGAAACCCATGCCTGCATGACAAAGGCCGAGAAATGGATGCAAAACGAAAAGTATATGCGCTACCAGTCATATACCGAGCCCACACCTAATATGTACGACTATGATGTCACCCATTACGATATCAATATCGGGATCGATTTTGCCAATGAGTTCATTTCCGGCTATTCCAAAACGACTTTAACATCGCTTGTAGATGATCTTGGTTTCATCGATCTCAATCTGGGATATATTTTCAATGTTTCCCAGGTAATGCTCAACGATTCGATCAATATCAACTATTCACAAACCGACTGGTTTTTGCTTCAGTCTTATCTTCCCGAGGCTATAGATTCGGGGGAGCAGATCAGCCTGACCGTGTACTATTCCGGATATCCTGGTCAGGCCGGATACATGTCCTTTTATTACTGGGGCAGCAGCCATGTCTGCTTCACCAGCGTGGAACCATTTGGATCGCGTTTCTGGTGGCCATGCAAGGACTTCCCCTATGACAAGCCGGATTCGGTTGATGTTATCGTAACGCATCCATCGGACTTTACCCTGGTCTCCAACGGCATGCTGCAAAGCCTTGAGGATAACGGTGACGGCACCGCCACAACTCACTGGCATGAGGGCTACCCGATAGCGACTTATCTGGTTACAATCGGATGTACGAACTACGAACGTTTCGACCAGTCATGGGAGTACGAGCCTGGCAAGTTTTTGCCTATTGAGCAGTATCATTACCCTGGGGCTCCTCCCTCGAGTATGCAATATTCCTCTTACTATTTTAAGAATTATACCATTCCCAGCCTCGAGGCTTTGTCGTACTGGCATACACTCTATCCCTTTATTGAGGAAAAATACGGCCATAATCATTACGGCTGGGGCGGGGCTATGGAACATCAGACCATGACCTCGATTTCACCCGGCTTCAATACCGAATATGTTATCGCGCATGAAGCTGCACATCAATGGGGCGGCGATCTGGTGACTTGCCGGAATTTCCATCATATGTGGCTTAACGAGGGCTTCGCATCATACTCCGAATCGCTGTATTTCCGCTATCATTATGGTGACGAATTTGCCGACACATGGCTGAATTACCAGAAGCGGCTGGATGTGGGCACTCCTTATGTGGAAGATTTGGAAAATGATAATGTTTTTGACGGCGCAACTGTATACGATAAGGGCGCATGGGTTTTCTACATGCTGCATATGATTCTCGGCGACGAGGGCTTCCGTACCGCCATGGATACTTATTTCCATGATCCTGATCTGGAATACGGTTCCGCATTGACTGAGGATCTGGAGGAGGCGTGTGAGACAGTTTACGGTGATGAGATGGATTGGTTTTTCGATGCCTGGGTGTATCAGCCGGGCAATCCAGTGTATCAGTATTCATATCAAACCGATCAGACCAAGGACGGGAGTTATCAGGTAACTCTGGCAATTGACCAGATTCAGGAGTACGATAAATTTACAATGCCGATTGAGGTTAAGGCGTTTATGGGCGCTGAGGATACCACCATTACCGTTTTTAATAATCTGCTGAATCAGATTTTCCAGTTCGAACTGGATTCGGAGCCGGACTCGATTTTGATCGATCCCAACGATAAAATATTGTGCGATAAGCTATTTGAGCCGGAATTCACAGTGCATATAATCGGGCAGGAAATGCCGCCTGCTTATGTGGGTACTTCCTATTATGTCGAGCTTGATGCTATTGGCGGTACGCCTCCCTATACCTGGAGCAAAGCCACCGGGCAGCTTCCGTATGGTTTGGCCCTAAATACTGCCGGAGATAAAGCGGTTATAGAGGGCACTCCGAATTTCGCTTCCGATTTTACTTTTTCCCTGGAGGTGGAGGACAACTCCGATCCGGTACAGTCAATGACTATGAGCTTTGCGATTACGGTCAATCCCCCTCTGCCTGTCTGCGGCGATTTGACCGGCGATCAGACGGTTAATGTTACCGATGCTGTCTACCTGCTTAATTATATATATCTTGACGGCGATGCTCCCGACAATTTAGAGGTTGCCGATGTTAACTGCGACGACAAAGTGAATCTGGTGGATATAATTTATATAATCAATTATGTCTTCCGGGGCGGCGCGGTGCCCTGCGCAGACTGCCCGCTTTAAAAACACTGATTTGTAAGTGATTTCAGGCCGTTCAGGAATTACCCGAACGGCCTTTTCATATGTGGAACATATAAAGTCATGTGCCGTCGGGTTCCCCAACCCGACGGTGATATTGCCAGCAGGAAGGGGCGTGGTTGTCCCACAAGAGTGATTATTCTGAAGTTCTTTCTTTTCCTGCTCCCGATGAAATCGGGAGTT
>CAZBZV010000051.1:0-29743 GCA_964496505.1 uncultured Ignavibacteria bacterium
ACTGTTACCTATGTGCCCGGTTTAATGTGTTACCTATGTGTCCGGTTCATACCCATTTCTAAGACATCAGGGTGGTTGGGTCAAACTGTGTTTGGCCCGGATCTTTGTGCATCCAAAAAAGCCCACCGCTGACGCAGTGGGGCACCCATTTCTAAGACATCAGGGTGGCCGGGTCAAACTGTGTTTGGCCCGGTTATCATGCCCAAAACCAGTTTGGGCATGCCACCCAAAGAATTTGCCCGTTATAATCGGGGTTGACCTTTGGTATGGTTTGGAGTATCTTTGCGAGGATTGAATCGATCCTCGCGGCGCATGGGACATACGCCGCGCACGAATTAGGAAACGTAGGGCAGGTTCGCTCTGAAACTGCCAATCCCGAATAGGCAGGACCAAAGGGGTCCTGCCCTACGAGTCAAATCCCACAGGGATTTGGCCACAAAAACCGCCGGGAATGGGTTCCCGACGGCACAACAGAGTTTTAAGATGAGAGGTTTTTTTCCCGGCGCACGAGGACGTACGCCGGTCACGAAATGAGATGTAATTCTGAGCGAAGCGAAGAATCTTTTTGATTCGAGCGAGATTCTTCGTCGCTGCGCTTCTCAGAATCACAGGCTTCGCTAACGGCTTTATAAGGCAATGACGGAAAAGGAAGAGAAAAAAGAGCAGGTTGAAGAGCAGAAGCCGTTGTACGAGTGGGTCTTTCATCCGGCCAAAGCCAACCGGCTGGTAACCTCGCTGGTTACGGTATTTCTGTTTTTGCTGCTTGTGATAGTATACTGGCTAACCGAATCGCGTTTCTTTACTATAATAGGCGCGGTGGTTCTTCTGGCCTCGATGCGATCTTTTTACTTTCCGACTACGTATAAATTATATGATGATTATATCGAGGTGATCTATACGATATCGAGGACAAAAAAGAACTGGAATATATACAGGTCGATTTATCCGGAGCGAAACGGCGTATTTCTTTCGACATTCACCCGTCCCAGCCGTCTGGAGAATTTCCGCGGCCTGTTTTTGAGATACGGAGAAGGCGATCCCGATACTATACTGGGAATTGTTAAAAGCAAAACGAGTGCAGTAGAAGATGAGCGAGAAGATGTTTCCTCTGCCGCCCAAGGGGGAGCCGGAGAAGGGTAAGCTCACCCCGGAGCAGGATGAGGTCTTAGAAAAGGTTGCGCGCAAGGTAGTCGAGAAACGCATGACTGTGCCGGCTTTGATGTTTATCGAGTCGGTCAAGCCGTTGAATTTCATCGGTTCGCAGGTCATGGTTTTCTTCGAGCCGATCGTGCAGACCCTTTTCGATTTCAAAAGCTATACGGTCTTCCGCGAGGTGATCGAGGACCGCGAAAATGTCGAGATTCTGATGCAGAAGATCGAGAAGCATGATGCCAAGGCGGTCAAGCTCGAGAAGGCTTATAAAATATTGAAGAAAAAGCACTTCGAGGGCAAATCATTCTGGTACAAACTCAAGATGCGTTTTGTGGGATATCGTGTCCCGGTCGAGGAAGTCAGGGAATTCGCCAGGAAACTCGAGGAAGAAAAGAAACAGGCTGCCCGGAGCAAAGATGACAATGTCGGTAAGACCGGCTTTGATAAGGATGATAAATCCGACTCCTCCCGAAACTAACCCGATTTTAATAATTCGTGAATTTTAACTTCACAAAACCTGCGATATTAAGCGCATCAGGTCTGTATAGGCAGCGGACTTGAACACCAAGAGTGAAGAGACAGGGCGTGGCAGCAACCCGCGCCCTTCTTTTTGGACCTCAATTGGAGATCGGTATTCCTAAAATATTTATAAATCTCACTTAGAATGAAATTAATGGCAAGCAAAGACTTAAATGGAACCGTATCATGGGCAAGTTGCGAGCATAGATGCTTGCGACGCCAAAGTGAGAGGAATGGGCGTGATGATTTCATGCCCATTCTATTCTTTTTATCGTCAAATGCGGCTTTGAAGCTGAGAATTCTATTTGGCTGATAATAGCAGAATGATCAGGACCACCAGGCCGCTTGTGAATAATGAAAGGTAAATCCTCTTCATACAACAAAGTCCTCTCGTTTCTTAACCTGACACATTAAACGATATGTTATTTAGGGAATTGTTAATAAAAGATAAGAATATCAATATTTTTGGCGGATTTTGGCGCAATATGTGCAAAAAAGTGGATTTTGTAAGAAAAATATAGAGGCGCTTTAAAGGCCTTAAGGCGTTTGTCATTGTGGATTTTTAACATTTTTGGGCTTGACAAAACGGTGTTAATAGGTATAATTCGGCGGAATTTTAATTCAGTTTTTGATCGACCGTCCGATAAATCATCTGGACCGGCATTGGTTTTTAAGGAGGCAAACTTAAACTGAATTGCCTTATTTGTTGATTTTTAACTGTAAGTTTCTTTTGTTTGGCAATGTTTTTCTAAAAGGTATCTGGTTCGACTTTCCGCATCTTCAACCTTCACACAGAGACATTCATAAACAAAGAGCTTTCACGAGTAGGAGTTTTTCTAATGCAGGGTAACAAGCTTTATGTAGGTAACCTTAATTATGCTGTTACTGACGAACAATTGCAGACTTTGTTTGCGAATTACGGTGAAGTCCGCGATGTCAGAATTATTTCAGGCAAGGGTTTTGGCTTTGTGGAGATGTCCAGCAACGATGAGGCCGAGAAGGCTATGGAATCATTGAACGGTACCGATTTCGAGGGCCGTACACTTAGAATCGACGAGGCTCGCCCGCCCCGTCCGAAAAACGATAGAAGAGGGGGAGGCGGCGGAAGACGATATTAATCATATATAATAAAGTAAATCGGCCCCAAAGATGAAGCTTGCCGGTCAACCCCCCGTTTAAGCGGGTGGTTATTTCATCTTTGGTTTTAGATAGACTATTAGGTTTATAAAAAATATAATATTATCGAAAACAGGGTGCGGATAATTTCCGCACCCTGTCGTTTTTTACGTCTTTGCTGATTGATCAGGTCAGTTCACGAAGAATATTCAGCGAGTGGGCATAATTCGGTTCGTCGGAAAGCTCCGATACAATCTGGAAATCCGCGATTTTATTTTCCTTATCCACAATCAATGCGGCGCGGGCCAGAAGGCGTATCTCCTTCAATAATAGGCCGTAATTCATGCCGAAATTGGCATCATTGAAATCGGAAAGAGTGATAATATCCTCAAGTTCCCATTCCTCAATCCATCTTTTCTGGGCAAAGGGCAGATCCATGGAAACGGTTAGAAACTCGATATCTTTGCCAACCTTTTTGATTTCCTTATCGAATCTTTCTGTTTGCAGAGCGCAGACTTCGGTATCGAGCGAGGGCACAGTCGATATAAGCCGTACCCGGCCGTTTGAATCCGAGAGCTTAACCGGCTTTAGATTTATATCCAGCAGATGAAAATCGGGAGCATTGTCGCCCTCTTTAAGTTCAGGTCCCAGCAGAGTCACAGCTTTGCCGCCCATTGAGACTATGCCGGTTCTTTCCTCGGCCATATAATCCTCCTGTTGCTTTTTGCATCTCACATTAAACATTATTAATGTATAGCGGAGCCAAAAAGTCAATTATCTTTTCAAGTTGGGGCGGTTTTATCTTGTGAAGTTATTATCAAAATATAAATGGGATTACTTGACAAATGATCGCGTAAAATTATATTTTAGGGTTTTATATTTGGGGCATGGTTTGCCCGGTCAATATAATTTAATGTATGCGTTAGAGGTATTTTTATGAAAGAGATAAAGCCGGAAGATATTAATGTAATTTTGGCCACGGATTGCGGATCAACTACGACCAAGGCTATTTTGATCGAGAAGGTGGAGGATGAGTACCGCCTTATTGTCCGCGGCGAGGCTCCGACCACGGTGGAGGCGCCCTTTGAGGATGTGACCATGGGTGTTCTCAATGCAGTGGCCGAGGTTGAAGAGCTGTCCGGCCGCAGGCTTCTGGACAAAGAGCATCGAATTATCTCACCCACAAAGGATAACAGCGATAAGAAAGAGGGAACGGACATTTATGTTTCCACCTCGTCGGCGGGCGGCGGCCTGCAGATGATGGTTGCGGGAGTCGTACGTTCCATGACAGCCGAATCGGCCGAACGAGCCGCACTTGGCGCGGGCGCGATTGTTATGGACGTTATCGCCTCTAACGACAAGCGTCTTCCTCACGAGCAGATCGAGAGAATTCGTCACCTCAGGCCGGATATGATCCTTCTCTCGGGCGGAATTGACGGCGGTACGATTACTCACGTTGTCGAGATCGCGGAGCTGATTTCGGGCGCCGATCCGAGGCCGCGTCTGGGCTCCGGTTATAACCTGCCTGTTATTTATGCCGGTAATAAAGATGCGCGCGAGGCCATTAAAGAGACGCTGGAAGAAAAAGTTGATCTTGGAATTGTAGATAATATTCGTCCGGTGCTGGAGAAGGAGAACCTTCTCCCGGCCAGAGAGAAAATCCATGACCTGTTTATGGAGCATGTTATGGCGCAGGCGCCGGGCTACAGCAAGCTTATGAAATGGACGGATGTTCCCATTATGCCCACGCCCGGGGCAGTCGGCCTGATTATGAAAACGATTGCCGACCTTGAGGATATCGAGGTTCTGGGGGTCGATATCGGCGGCGCTACCACCGATGTTTTCAGCGTTTTCCAGGGTGTGTTCAACCGTACGGTTTCAGCCAACCTGGGTATGAGCTATTCGGTTTCCAACGTTTTCGCCGAAGCAACACTTCCGATGGTTATGCGCTGGGTGCCGTTCGATATGGATGAGCGCGACCTCAGAAACAGGGTCAAGAACAAGATGATCCGTCCCACAACAATTCCGCAGAGCATGCAGGAGTTGATCTTCGAACAGGCGATTGCCAAAGAAGCACTGCGTCTGGCCTTTATCCAGCACAAGAATTTTGCCACTGTTCTGAAGGGTGTGCAGCAGCAACGCACGATCGCGGATGCTTTCGATCAGAAAGCGGGCGGCGAGACGCTGGTTAATATGATGACTCTGAATATGCTGATCGGCTCCGGCGGAGTTCTTTCCCATGCCCCGCGCCGCCAGCAGGCGGCATTGATGCTTATCGATGCTTTCCAGCCGGAGGGAATCACCCGTCTGGCGGTAGACTCGATCTTTATGATGCCTCAGCTTGGGGTGCTTTCACAGGTTCATGCCAAAGCCGCCAAAGAGGTTTTCGATAAGGATTGTCTGATTCATCTGGGTACATGTATCTCACCCGTAGGGGATTCAAAGCCGGGCAAGCCGATAATGAAATACAAATTCGAACTGCCCGGTGGCAAGACCGAACAGGGCGAGCTTAAATACGGTGAGATGATTAAGATAGATCTGGGCTTCGACTCCGAAACAGACCTGCCCCTGAAGGCCAAGGCTGTGCTCGAGCCTGACCGCGGCTTCGATGTGGGTGCAGGCAAGGGCTCGCATCTGGAAACAACCGTTTCGGGCGGTGTTTCGGGACTGATTGTTGATGGCCGGGGAAGACCGTTCAGTCCTCCGGAAAATAATAAGGAGAGGGTCGAAAGCCTGATTAAGTGGATGACTGATCTGGATGTTTATAACGAGGATGCCCTGCGGGGTTAAGCGGGATTATCGATAGGTTGATATAAAGGAGTCATACATGGCGCATTCATATACACCAGGATTAAAAGTTACCGACAGGATGAAGATTACCAAGAAGCGTATTCTTCCTCTTAAGGGTGATGTGGTCGTGAAGGTCGGCGACAAGGTTGAACCGGACACCGTGGTTGCCCGGACCGATCTTCCCGGCACAGTGGAGCCATTGAACGTGGCCAATATCCTCGGCGTGCCGCCCGAGGATGTTGAGGATTGCATGGTAAAAAAGGAAGGCGATCCGATTGAGAAGGGCGAGACGATCGCATTGAATAAGAGTTTCTTCGGCCTGTTCAAGACCGAGGCCAAGTCCAAGATAACAGGTTCAATCGAAAGTATCTCCTCTGTTACCGGACAGGTGCTTTTGAGAGGCGAGCCTATCCCGGTCGAGGTCAAGGCTTATCTTCAGGGCGAAGTGGCTGAGATTTTCGAGACCGAGGGCTGCGCGATTTCAACTGAGGGTTCGTTTGTCCAGGGTATTTTCGGCGTGGGCGGCGAAACTCACGGTAGTATAAAAATCGTTGTGCCCGATAATACCACTGTTCTGGAAGATAAGCATATCGACGATAGCTGTAAAGATTGTGTGGTGGTTGGCGGCTCGATGGCAACCGCGGGCGCTATCAATAAGGCTATTAGTGTCGGCGCGGCGGGGATTGTTGCCGGCGGAATCTCTGACAAGGATTTACGCGAATTTCTGGGATATGATATCGGTGTGGCTATTACCGGCAATGAGAATCTGGGTGTTACTCTGGTTGTAACCGAGGGCTTTGGTGAAATCGCTATGGCTCAAAAGACTTTCGATCTTCTGAAATCGAAAGAGGGTATCATGGCCTGTATTAATGGCGCCACCCAGATCAGGGCCGGCGTTATTCGTCCCGAGGTGGTGATTCCCTTGAGCGGTGAACTGGAAGAGACCGGAACCGAGGAAGTTCAGCTTACCGAGGGTTTAAAGGTTGGTTCGCCGATCCGTGTTATTCGCGAGCCCTACTTCGGAAAAATCGGCACAGTTTCCGAATTACCTCCTGCCTTGCAGCAGCTTGATTCCGAATCAAAGGCGCGCGTACTAGAGGTGGAATTCGGAGAGGGAGAGAAGGCCGTTATCCCTCGAGCCAATGTCGAATTAATCGAAGGCTGAGCCTTTTTGGCTTGACTTATAATAAATTGATTATACTTTCAAGGCTGTTTGGATTGGCTGAACAGCCATTGATATTTTAAACTGGTAGACTCAGGACTGTAATGCTGAGAAAAATATTTCCGATCATTGTTCTGTTTTGTTTACTCTTCATCCCGACTTTCCTTGTGGGTCAGGAAAGCCAGTCCTCCAGTATAAATACCGAGTTTTTGGATAGGTTCGAGCTTAAACCGCCCACGGATTGCGAGGTAAAAGATACTCCCAATGATAATGGTGGATCGCTGACTCTCCGGTGGCGGCTTTCGCCCGATGATAATCTCTGGGGCAAGCGCGGCCTGGTGGAAAAATATGTGATCGGAAGGCGAGTTGTGGGCGAGGAGGAATTCGAATTTGTAGCCACAGCCACCAGTCAAAGCCGTTTGGCATTCGATAACGCAGTAAACAACAAAGATCGATACGAATATCAAATAGCCGCATATCCGTTTAAATATATATTCCGGCCTATTTCATGGAACAGCATCATGGCAGTCGAGCAGATGGAACGGTTCAAAACTCTCAGCCCCTGGGCGACTATGAGTCCCCATGGCGTGGTGCTTTCCATGCTGGGCCAGAATTACAGCTATTACGGCAATCTGGACGGTTTCGAGTCCGAGCTTGCACAAAAATCGGTCTGGGAAAATTTCAGTGCCGATGATGGTATGCAGGGACCGGAAGCAATTGCAGCCTCTTTTGCCGCCAGCCAGCTGGTATCTTCTTTCTCACCGTATTTCGGCTTCTTTGTCCAGAGTTCGCTGACCTCCAATCCATATCAACTGCTTACCATTGGCCAGCATCTGGGAGACGGATTGATGGCCAGAAGCGATGTGGTCGGGCCGATTAAGACGGGGAGATCCTGGCTTCATATGCGCCGCGTGAATGTGCTTGTTATCACGGTGATACTTTCATTCTTTATATTGTATTACATACGACAGGCCCGTATCGGCAAAAAACTGTTTATCAGAAAGATCGCCGGTCTGGATGCTGTGGAGGAGGCGGTCGGACGTGCGACCGAGATGGGCAAGGAGATTTTCTTTATTCCCGGAACACAGGATATGCAGAATATTCAGACAATTGCCGGGGTAACGATTCTGGGACGTGTGGCGCGTTTGACGGCTGAGATGGACACAAAGCTCGAGGTGCCGGTTTCACGTTCGCTGGTTATGGTAACGGCGCGCGAAATTGTTCAGGAAGCATATATGAATGCCGGCCGTCCGGAGGCCTTCGATGAGGATATGGTTCATTATCTGACTGACGATCAGTTCGGTTACGCGGCTGCTATTGACGGCAAGATGGTTCGTCAGAAACCGGTAACGATATTCTATATGGGTGCGTTTTACGCCGAATCGCTGATTCTGGCGGAGACCGGTAATTCTATCGGCGCGATTCAGATCGCCGGTACCGCTATGCCGGCTCAGCTGCCGTTCTTCGTAGCTGCCTGTGACTACACGCTTATCGGCGAGGAGCTTTTTGCCGCGTCGGCTTATCTTTCCAAGGAGCCGAAACTTCTGGGATCCTTAAAGGGACAGGATGTCGGCAAGGCTCTGCTTTTGATTGCGCTGGCGGTGGGAGTTGTTGTGCAGACTTTTGGATGGTTCGATTTTGCGTCATTATTCAGGGTGTAATATTTTATGAGACGAGAGATTCCGTTAATAATTACAGCGACTGTAGGTATAGCCTACATTATTCAGTACTTCATTCCGCATACGCCCTTTGATAAAGTCGAGGCGCTTTTCAGCGACTGGCTCTCGATTATTGCGGCCTGCGCGATCTGGCTGGGTGCACTGAATCTTCTCAAGATCTCGTTTATAAATGTTTCCAAACGCAAGAAGGACTGGTTCTTCTCGCTTGTAATCATACTCTCCTGGCTGACCATGGCTATGGTGGGGATTTCCGAGGGGCCAGGATTTCAGGAGCCGGGCACGAAATTCGACTGGCTTTATAATAATGTATACACTCCGTTATCGGCGACTATGTTTGCTATGCTGGCGTTTTATGTGGCCTCAGCTTCGTACCGTGCCTTCAGGGCCAGGAATTTTCAGGCCACCTTGCTTCTTGTAGCGGCCTTTCTGGTGTTGTCGGGACGGGTTCTTTTTGATGAGATAGTATTCGGCTTTTTGCCGGCCGACTGGAAAATACTTTCGACAATTTCGGATTTCATAATGCAGGTTTTGAATACCGCCGGTCAGCGTGCGATTCTGATCGGTATCGCGCTGGGAACGGTTTCGACCTCCCTGCGCATAATTCTGGGTATCGAACGTTCATACCTGGGGAGTGATTGATGAATTTCTGGAAAGCGCTTTTGGCAATCGACAGACGCTGGATTTTCCTTTTCGTATTTCTGGCGCTTGCCGTACCTATGTTCCTGAATGTCGATTTTGATCTTTCGATTTCGCGCGAGGTTCAGGGATTGTATGATGCGCTTGATAAGCTTCAGCCCAATTCCAAGGTGCTGATGTCTTTTGATTATGATCCGCCCTCGGCTCCGGAGCTTCAGCCCATGGCGAACGCGATCATGAAATACTGCCTGAAAAAGAAACTTAGGATAATAATCATGGGGCTCTGGCCCCAGGGGCCGATTCAGGCCAATATGGCGCTCAACAGGGCCTTCTTAGAGGAGGATATCAACAGGGATGATTACATTTACGGCGTGCATTATGTGAATCTTGGCTATCAGGCCGGGAATGAGTTTGTGATCCAGAGGATGGGTTCGGCCTTTTACGAGATGTTCAAGAAGGATTATGCCGGTAATCGTTACGAGGAACTTCCCCTGATGCGCGGAATAAAGAATTTCAACGATATAGATTTTTCGATCAATTTCTCCGCCGGGTACCCGGGGACCGTGGAATGGGTTCAGATTGCGGTCGACCGCTTCAATGTCCGTCTGGGTGCGGGCAATACCGCGGTGCAGGCGCCCCAGGTTTACCCTTATTATAATTCCGGTCAGATTGTGGGACTGGCAGGGGGTATGCGCGGGGCCGCCGAGTTGGAGGGAGTGTTCGCAAGGTATGACGGCGGAACGGTTGAGTACAAGGATAAGGGTACTAAATATATGCTTTCGCAGACAATCGCGCATGCGGTTGTGATGTTCTTTATCGTGGTCGGTAATATCGCCTATTTCGTGATCGGCCGCAAGGACAAGCTTAAGGCGAGTAAGTGATATGGGTTCTGATTTAATTGGTGTTTGGATAGCGGCGTTTTTGACTCTGGGTATTATGTCCTTTTTATACAAGGACAATCCCTGGTACAAATTTTCAGAGGCGATCTTCGTGGGTCTGTCTGCCGGATACTGGTTTGCCTCCCTTTTCTGGCAGAGCCTGCATGCCAAGTTCTGGGCCAACTGGAGCCCAGCTGTCCAGAGCCTTTTCCAGGGGCAGTTTGATTACAATCTGCTCTATACCGGCGCCGGTATTCTGGGATTGATGATGCTCCTGCGTCTGATTCCGCCGATCGGATGGATTTCCCGCTGGCCGCTCTCGGTTGTTGTGGGCGGAACCGCCGGATTGTACCTGATCAACTATCTCGTTTCGAACGCCGTCAGGCAGATTGGCAGCACGATTCAGCCGGTGGTAACATTTCCCGAGTCTATCGGATGGGTTCAGTCGGGTGGAATAATAATCGGCAATGTTCTGGTTTTCGCCGTGTTGATTGTTTCGCTCGGATTTATTTTATTCGGACGCAATACGACTATTGATCTTCCCACACCCACCAAGCTTTTCTTCTTCCTGATCGCGCTGGTTGCCTGTGCGCTGGGAACTTTCTACAGTCTTTCAATGCCGCTTAATCTTACCGGCCTGATAATATTCATGGGTGTTTTCTGCGGCTTGATTTATTTCTTCTTCTCCAAGGAGCACACCGGATTCTTCGGGGGTGCGGCCACAGTGGGTACCTGGTTTTTGATGGTAACTTTCGGTGCTTCCTTCGGGTATACTGTCATGAGCCGTATGTCGCTTTTGATCGGACGAATCGACTTCCTTCTGGTCGAGTGGCTCAAGGTCGTGAAATAAGATCTTCCGTGAATTATTTCTTCTCAATTTAATTTGCCTTTGGTATTTTGACCAATAATCGTATAAATTATGATGAGGGCAGGGTCCTGCTTTCTTGCTCTGGCAATGGACGAATGGCCATAAATTACTTGACTTCTCGAGCCGGAAATAGTTATAATAAGCGTCAGTTTTTATATTGGCCGTTGCCATTTACGAGGCATAAATTTTGAGAATAAAGATTTTAAAATAGAATACATTCCGGTGGCCACACATATGAATTTGTGCGGCCTTTTTTGTGTCTGAAAAATGTTAAAATTCAAAGCTGCGATTTTCACATTCCTGTTTCTCCTTCTGTATTGTCTCTCTGCAGTCGCCCAGATTGAGGCGGAGCATTCGGACACAGCCGCATTGGAAGAACCTATCTATGAAATTCCAAAGCTTGCACAGGTAACGAATTTTGAGGCACAGGACAGCCCTGACGATGCCGGCGGCGAGATAGAACTGACCTGGGATATATCGGTAGATGATAAGAAGGAGGGCGGCCTCGTTTCAAAGTATGTTGTACTGCGCTCGCAAAATCACACATCCGATTTTCACATAGTCGGCGTTGCCAATCATCAGGATTCTTCATTTATCGATAAGAATACAAAAGACGGCATTGAATATTATTATAAAATAGTAACCTTCCCAAAATATAAGGGTGAGGTTAGACTTACCAGAGAAGAGATCGACCCCTTGATGGAACAATACCCGGAACTCACCGAGCTGGATATAAAAGATGTTTCCATGCTGGCGGAATATGATATGGATATCATGTCAGTATTCGATGATAATATTCTCGGGATTTCGAGGGTCGCCGGGCCGGTTAAATCAAGCGCGCAGTGGTTCAATTCAAAAGATCTGGATACGTTTATAATTGGACTGATTATCTGCATCTCGGTTGTGATTTTTATCGGAATGGCACGCGGCGGCAGAAAGCTATTCCTGAGAAGAATCGGCGGATTGCAGGCGATTGAAAATGCTATCGGCCGCGCCACCGAGATGGGTAAGTCGATCCTCTTTATTCCCGGCATTCAGGATATGGACGATGTTCAGACTGTGGCCGGAATTACTATTTTGGGACGCATTGCCAAGACTATTGCGGAATATGATACGAAGATAAATATGCCCGTCTCACGCTCGATCGTTATGACTACAGCGCGTGAGACTATTAAAGAGGCCTATCTTTCCGCGGGACGTCCGGACGCATACTCGGATGATATGGTTCATTATATTACAGACGAGCAGTTCGGATATGTGGCGGCGGTGGATGGTATTATGGTCAGGGAGAAGCCGGCCACCTGCTTCTATCTGGGAGCATTCTTTGCCGAGTCGCTGATCATGGCGGAGACAGGCAATTCAATCGGCGCAATTCAGATTGCCGGTACAGCTATGCCGGCGCAGTTGCCGTTCTTTGTGGCCGCCTGCGACTACACCCTGATCGGCGAGGAATTATTTGCGGCCTCGGCCTATCTTTCCGGCGAGCCGAAGCAGCTCGGCTCTCTTAAGGGGCAGGATGTGGGTAAATTTATCGCAATGGTATTTATTATTATCGGGACGGCGTTTGCAACACTGGCGGCGCTGACCGGAAGTGAAACCTTTTTGAATATTACCAATATGATAAAATCATGGTTTTCGGCGTAAGAGATTATGTGGCGTAGAACAATACCTATAATGATAACTTTTTTTGTCGGCACTGTGCTGGTTGTGGCCGAATTTATACCGCACAAGCCGTTCGGCAATCTGGGTGAGGATTTCTCGCTCTATTTCGATATCATTGCTGTTTTCGCCTTTATACTGGGCGGCGGAAATCTCTGCCGCGTGCATTTCTCCAAAATTTACCGCGGAAAAACGGACTGGCAATTTTCGATTGTCACCCTGCTGGGATTTTTTGTAATGCTGGCGGCGGGATTATTCAAAATCGGAAATCCCATGGGTATTCAGGGCGATGTTACAGCGGCCGGATCGCTTTTTGCCGATTTGTATGATTCGATTTTCACACCCCTGCAGGGTACCATGTATGCGCTCCTGGCATTTTTTGTGGCCTCGGCTTCCTATCGTGCCTTCCGCGCCAAAAATATTGATGCTTCTATATTGTTAATAGCCGCCTTTGTAATTCTTCTGGGACGCACTCCCGCCCCGAGCCTGATTGCAGACTTCTTTGCCGGAGCCGGTATCGGCTTTATGGCGACGGCATTCAATTTCGTGCCGACCTTGACAGACTGGATTATGGATGTGCCCAACCTTGCGGGCCAGAGGGCGATTTTGATCGGGATTGCGCTGGGAGTTATATCGATGGCACTGAGATTAATACTGGGTGTTGAAAGAACCTATCTGGGTGCTGACAGCAAATAAAGGGATTTTATGCCTGACGATGCGAAAAATAAAGCGGGTCTCCTGGAGCGGCTGCAGTTTATCGACCGCCGTTATATCTTCATCTTCATCGCTCTGGCGGTTATTATTCCGCTGCTCCTGGGACTGCGGTTTGAGGAAGAGCCCTCGCCTATAGTCCTGGCGTTGTACGACAAAATAGATGATATGCCTCCCGGCTCGCGTCTATTGATGTCGTTCGATTACGGCCCGACTACCGCGCCTGAAATTCAGCCTATGGTCGATGTTATCCTGCGTCACGCATGTTTGAAGAATCTGAAAGTTTACCTTATGGCGGTCTGGGCCACGGGGCAGAGCCTCACGGTTCAGACGGTTGAGCAGGTGCTTATT
Organism: uncultured Ignavibacteria bacterium; assembly: GCA_964496505.1. Taxonomy (GTDB): domain Bacteria; phylum Zixibacteria; class MSB-5A5; order JAABVY01; family JAABVY01; genus JAABVY01. Next base: position 13,522 of record CAZBZV010000051.1, read on the forward strand.
CCCGAATTTCCCCATTATGAATATGGCATAGATTATGTGAATCTCGGATATAAAGCCGGAAATCAGGGATTGATCCGTGTTATCGTGGATGATATGAAGCGTATGTACAGCACCGATGCCAACGGCACCGATATCGAACAGATTCCCATGATGAAGCAGGTTGAAAGCCTGAAGGATATGGATCTGATAGTCTCCTTTGGAGGCGGATTCCCGGGTATTAAGGAATGGGTTCTTTTTGCGGGTGATCCGGGCGAGATTCCAATCGGAGGGGCCTGCACGGCTGTTTCCGCTCCTCAGCTTTATCCCTATTATCCCAACCAGATGGTTGGCCTTCTGGGAGGGATCAAGGGTGCCGCCGAATATGAGAGTCATGTTCTGAACACGTATCCTGATGCTTTCGCAAAGACCCCTACACCGGGGATGAATATGATGGTGTCGCAGATGGTTGCACATATAGTTATTATGCTCTTTATCGTTTTTGGTAATGTGATGTATTTCATGTACCGCGGCAGAGAGCGCAAACTTGCGATGGAGAAGTAGAGACTGTGAATCCCAAGACCATAAAATGGATCATATTCGTTATAGTCCTCACTTCCATAGTGCTGAGCGTCTATTTCGTGACAATGGACAAAGGATCGCTGCGGGATGGAATTTTTATTACCACCGGAGCCTTCCTGACGCTTTTTATCATGTCCTTCTTGTATAAAGACAATCCGTACTATAAATTTGCCGAGCATCTTTTTGTTGGGGTTTCGGCGGCATACTGGATGACAATGGGCTTCTGGGGTACTATGATGCCCAATCTGGTGGCCAAGCTCTGGCCGGGTGCGGTCAAGGGCGTCCTGCCGGCACTGGCCGAGAAGGATCCCAGCTTCTGGTTTCTGATTCCGCTTTTCCTGGGAGTGGTGCTTTTGATGCGTCTCTCACCCAAGGGGGGATGGATTTCGCGCTGGGCGCTGGCCTTTATCGTGGGGACTACCGCAGGTCTGAATTTGATTCGTTATTTGCGTTCGGATTTTATTCAGCAGGTGAATAACACCATTCTTCCTCTGGTAGATAAAACTGAAGCCGGAATCAGTTTCTGGGGCAGTTTTTCCAATATATTTATTTTCGTTGGTGTGCTCTGCGGGCTGGTATATTTCTTCTTTTCCAAGGAGCACAAGGGATTTTTCGGGGGCGCCGCAAGACTTGGAATTCTGGTTCTGATGTTAACCTTCGGAGCCGGTTTTGGATATACCGTAATGGCAAGAATATCACTTTTGGCCGGGAGGATGACCTATCTTTTCGGCGATTGGCTTGGATTAATCAAATAATTAACAATTTATTAGAGGTGCTTATGAAAGATTGCCTTTTCCAGATGCGATTGAAATTACTGCCCTTGGCAATACTGTTGCTTCTGGCAGCGCCTGTATTTGCTCAGGCGCCGGATCAATCTGGTGAGGCTTCCCTGGAGGCAGATACGCTTCAAGAAGAACCTCAAGTTCCACCACCTGCTCCTCCTGAAATTGTGGATATCAAGGATTCAGACAATGACCATGGACATTCGATTGACCTGGAGTGGAAGCTTTCTCCCGATGATGACGGTACCGGGGATTATGTAACCGGGTACGAGATCTGGCGCGGCGAGATGGTCGATGGTAAAATCGAGTTCAAATTTCGGCGAACTGTCCCCTACGGAGTCAAAATTTATACCGATCGCGGCGATGCCGCGGGTGGGGTTGATCCTTTGCCCAACGGCAAGGACTACTGGTACAAGATCGCTGCTGTAGCCGATGAAGATGCAAAAACAGAATCTGAGGTTTACGGACCGGTGCAGGCTACCGGCGAATGGTTCCACACCGGTAAGACGCCTGTGGCTGTAGCTGTTCTGATCTTCGCTTCGTTCTCAGTGGCGTTCGTTATCGTAGCCGGCGGTCAGATAGACATGAAGCAATTTTTTGTCATGTGGCCGATCATTTTTGTTCTCATAATCTGGCTGGTTCTTCTGATCAGACTGATTGTCGGGGCTTCGGTTAACGGCCTCTGGTTTCTATTGGCCATTCCCGGTGCATTTGTCGGCAGCGTAGGTCTGGCTATCAGTATTGGCGCAATCGGATTTCTTGTCGGATGGTTCGTACGCAGGACCAAAGGCGAGGATGCCAAGCTTTATGTACGCCCGCTTTCGGGCATTAATGCGGTGGACGAGGCTATCGGACGCGCTACCGAGATGGGTAAGCCGATTCTTTACGTTCTCGGCCTTGGAACCGCATCGGATATCGCCACAATCTGTTCATTTACGATTCTGGGGCGTGTGGCCCGCAGGGTGGCGGATCATCAGAGCTCGTTGATGGTGCCCTGTTATGATCCGATCGTGATGACTGTGGCACAGGAAGTGGTTAAAAACGCTTATGCCGAGGCGGGGCGGCCTGACGCCTATGATGAGGATCAGGTTTTCTTCGTGACCCAGAGCCAGTTCGCCTATGTGGCGGCGGTTAACGGCATGATGCTGCGTGAGCTTCCTGCCTCCAATTTCTATCTGGGAATATTTTACGCTGAATCACTGCTTCTGGCGGAAACCGGATCTCTGGCAGGGTCGATCCAGATCGCCGGTACCGACCAGGTGGCCCAGTTGCCATTTTTCATTGTGGCCTGCGACTACACCTTAATAGGCGAGGAGCTTTACGCCGCCAGTGCATATCTTTCGGGCGAGCCCACCCTTCTCGGTTCTCTCAAGGCCGAGGACTGGGGCAAGGCCATATTTATTTTGCTGGTTGTAGTAGGTGTGATCGCGGCGACAGTGGGCTGGGATCAATTCATTGAATGGACTACGGTGAGACTATAAGTGAGGTGATTATATGAAGCAGTGGATTCCTTTAAAAATAGTATTGATCACCGGCCTTTTTATGATGATCCAGTACTTTATCCCCAACGAGAAAGCCGAATTCTTCTACGAATATATGATCGACTTCACGATTATTATCGGCATTTTCGCCCTGGCCCTTGGTATCTGGTCTCTGGTGAGAGTATCCTGGGACAAGATACGCCGCAAGGCGCCGGGATGGTTTTACTCCTGGGTCATAATAATCGGTCTGGTTGCCATGTTGTTCTTCGGATGGTGGCCGTGGCGCGTCGGCAATATCGGCGACAGGCCGGAGGCCGTAGCGGTCGGTGATATTAATTTCGATCAGGATAACGATATCGTGGTGGCTAACTACGATACCGATAACATATCGATATTCAAGAACCGCAGCGACGGGATGTTTATATCGGCTTATACCTATGATGCCGGTAAAACTCCGATTGATCTGGTTCTGACCGATCTGGACGGTGACGATGATTTTGACATCGCTGTTGCCAATCAGACGACAAATCAGATAAGCGTACTTTTGAACGCAGGTACCCCGGAAGATTTCATCGACAGGCGGCTGAGAATTACTCCCGACCGCAATCTCGATTCGATCTTCAATGTTGGCAAGCCGAAAATAGACAAGCCGGTGAGTTACGATGCCGGGGAGATGCCAGTGGCAATCGCCCGCAGCGATTTCGATGGCGACGGCAAGCTTAATGATCTGGTGACCGCCAACAAAGGCTCGGGAAATATCTCGGTATATATCAATAACGGCGACGGTACATTCGGAGATGCGCGTGAATATAATGTGGGTACCGAGCCGGTTGATGTTTACGCCGCCGATTTCAACCGTGACCTCATCAACGATATCGTAGTGGCAAACGAGGGCTCGAGCAATGTCTCCCTTCTGGTGGGAGAGGGCAACGGTACCTTCCAGGCCGCTCAGAATTTCCAGGTTGACGGCGGGAAGATTACAGCGCTGGCGACCGGCGATTTCGATGAAAACGGCTGGATCGACCTGGCGGTGACCGAGGATCTTGGCGATGAGCCCGGAATGTTACACATACTCAGAAGCGATTCGACCGGAGTATTCGTTGCTCAGGACTCCTACCAGACCGGCACAATGCCCACAGCTCTTGCGGGCGGAAGTATCAATGATGACGAGTTCCGCGATCTGGTTGTGGCCAGCAAGGGTGATAACATGGTATGGGTTCACAGAAATGACGGTCTGGGCGGATTTGCCTCCGCCAATCGTTTCTTCTCGGGACGAAATCCTGTCGATGTTACGACCGGAACGATAATGGAGAACGGGCGGACAGCTTTGATCTCAACCAATGAGCTCTCGAATAATATTTCCACCTTTTCGAATCGCGGCAATTTCGATTTCGAACCGGGAGCGTCGCTGGAATCGGGAGATATACTTCTGCTGGGCGGATACCTGAGAAACTATTTCTATGTACAATTTTTCGATCATATCATGATCCCGATTCAGGCCACGATGTTCTCGCTACTGGCGTTCTACATCGCTTCGGCCGCCTATCGTGCTTTCAGGGCCAGGTCGGTTTTGTCCACGATTCTGCTGGTTGCGGCTCTGATTATCATGATAAGGTTCGTGCCGATGGGACCGATTTCGTCTATCGCTTCCGATTTATCGAGCTGGCTGTTAAAAATACCAAATATGGCTGCTAAACGCGCGATCTTTATCGGCGTGGGACTGGGCATGGTGGCTACCGCCGTGAAGGTCTTGCTGGGCGTTGAACGCGGTTATATGGGAAGAGATTAGGAGGTGCCTCAGATGGATTTTTTTGAGAAAATATCACAACTGGACAGGCGCTGGGTCTATCTCTTTTTGGCGGTAGTTGTCGTTATCGCCTTCCTGACCAAGTTCGACGTGCCGGTCACAGTTACATCAGAAGTAAAATCGATCTATGACAGGATCGAATCCCTGAACGAGGGGGACAAGATTCTGATCGCTTTCGACTACGATCCCAACGCGCTGGCCGAGCTGCATCCGATGTCGTTCGCGATACTGGAACATTGCCAGAGGCGCGGGGTCAAGGTTATCGGTGTTACACTTTCGCAGTACGGCGCCGGTATGGCTGAGAATATTCTCAGAACCGCCTCCGGAACCTATGCGGAAAAAATCGACAGGTTCAGAGCATACAATGAAAGTATGTATGATGAAACCAGCGACAACCGATATCGCGACAAGACCTACAAGAAGGACTGGGAGTACGGAATCGACTATTGTTTCCTCGGTTATAAACCGTATCCCGCCCTGGTTATTCTCGGTATGGGACAGAACTTCAGGCTCTATTTCCCGCAGGACTATTACAATACGCCTCTGGGAGAACTGGATATCATGCAGGGCGTACGGAATTATGACGATATCGAGCTGGCGATAGATATTACCGCCGGCAACACCGCCGATTTCTGGCTTATCTACGGCAACGGCCGTTACGGTGTGCCTCTGGCCCTGGGTCTGACCGGAGTTATGGGCGCCGACTACTATCAGTATCTGCAGTCGGGCCAGATTTTCGGATTGATCGGGGGATGGAAAGGCGCAGCAGAGTACGAGGAACTGGTCGGCCGTGACGAGGGCAAGGCCAAGGAGGGTATGCCGGCCCAGGTGGTAGCACACCTGACTATCATACTCTTTATAGTACTCGGAAATCTGGGTTATTTCCTCTCTGACAGACGTAAACAATCAACCACAGGCCAGGCATAGGAAGGAGGGATAGAAATGCAAGAGACTTTTATATTGCCGTTTTTATGGCTGACACTGGGAGCGATTCTGACTCTGTTCACCTTCTCCTTCCTGTATAAGGATAATCCGCTTTATAAATTCGCGGAACATCTGGTGGTGGGAGTATCGGCAGGCTATTTTGTGGTCCTTTTGTTCTGGACCAGTTTGAAGCCAAAATTGATCGATACGGTGTTTTATAACTTTTCCAATGAATGGTTCTATATCCTGCCCGGTATTCTGGGTATTATGATGTTGCTCAGGTTCTCGCGTAAGCTGGCCTGGGTGTCTCGTTATCCGATTGCGGTCTACATCGGAATCGGAAGCGGGCTGGCTATTCCGCTTAATATGCAGAACTTTGTGAATCGCCAGCTTTCGGCTACCATGATTCCGGTCGGATTCGGAAACTGGACAGATTTCTGGAATATTTTCATCGTTGTAGGAGTCATTTGCGGAGTCATTTACTTCTTCTTCTCCAAAGAACACACGGGCGTTTTTGGAGGAATGGCCAAGATCGGAATCTGGGTTCTGATGATTGGATTCGGAGCCAGTTTCGGCTTTACGGTAATGGCTCGTATCTCATTGTTCGTAAACAGAATCAGTTTTTTGATAGAAGACTGGCTGGAAATAGTGACCGGGAGCATTTAAGCTCCCGGCGCTGCTGTGTATGAGTGTAAAATAGAAATTATAAACATATGTGAGACAGAGGATTGCGGTGTGAAGGGCAAGTGGGGCAATACTTATTTATTTACCCATTGATTATATTTTAATGCGATTCATAAGCGGTTTATTGTCAATAAAATAGGTTGTTGGTTTTTTTAGTATTTTTTCTAATAAATCAACAAAAATTTATTGACAATACAACCCATTCGTATTAAATTAGTTACATTGACAATCTTTGTGGCTCACATCTTCGGAAATTTGGGCTGGTTAATTTATAACCAAGGAAGGTGTTATGGCTAAGATTAATATATCAAAGCCTCGACGACGCAGAAAATACAAAACGCCTGAAGAGGCTCGTGAAGCCCGTCGGGAGTATCAGCGCAGGTATTACTTAGCCCACAAAGAAAAAGCCAAAGAGTACCAGAGACTCTATAACCTGACTCACAAGAAGAAGCAGAAGGCTGGTGTTAAGGGTGCAAACGGGGTTGAATTTGTCCGCGAAAAGTACAAGCAGACCGTGAATACCCACGATCTCATGCATGCTCCGGTCGAGAAGACTCTCAGGCTTCTTAATGATATAATAAAGGGTGAGCGCTTTTTCACAATGTAGGGCTTTTTTTGCGCTATTTTTGAACCAACTCTATCCGATCCAGTTCTATAGCAAATGGGGCAGTGCACCCAATGCAAAATAAACTTGCATTTTGGCATAATTTTTTGTAATTAGGCAGAAAATTTATAACATAATGGAGAGGATATGGTTGCAAAAGCAAAGAAGAAGAAAAAAAGGGTAAGTTCGAAGAAGAAATCCAAAGCCGCTAAGGCTTCCAGGGCCAAATCTACCAAGGCCAAAAAAGTAACAGCGAAGAAGACTTCGAAGGCTAAGGCTGCCAAAACGGCTAAAAAAGCAAAGACAACCAAAAAAACCACTACAACCAAGAGGGAAAAAACAACAAAGATGAAAATGGTTTATTATTTTGGCGCCGGCAAGGCGGAAGGCCACAAGGAAGACAAGTACCTTCTGGGCGGCAAGGGTAAGGGGTTGGCGGATATGACGCATGCCAAAATCCCGGTACCTCCCGGATTTACTATCACTACAGATGTTTGCCGTGAATACTATGATAACAATATGCAGGCGCCCGAGGGTCTGGACGAGCAGATCGACAAGGCTATGACAAAGCTCGAAAAAGATACCGGAATGAAATTCGGCGATCCCGAAAATCCGCTTCTGGTTTCGGTGCGTTCCGGAGCCGCTTTCTCGATGCCGGGCATGATGGATACGGTATTGAATCTGGGTTTAAATGCCGAGACTCTGCAGGGTTTGATAAAGAAGACCGATAACGAGCGTTTCGGCTATGACAACTATCGTCGTTTTATTGCGATGTTCGGCAATGTTGTGCTTGGCATTGACAAGGACATATTCGAAGATGTAATAACCCGAAAGAAAAAACAGCGTAAGATTCGTCAGGACACCTCGCTTTCGGTCGATGATTTCAAATCCATTATCAAGAGTTTCAAGAGGATTGTTAAGGATAAATCCGGCGAGGAATTTCCCGAGGATCCCTGGAAGCAGCTTGAAATGTCGCGTGATGCGGTTTTTCGTTCATGGAACAATCCCCGCGCGATCACATACCGAAAATTGAATGAACTTCCCGGCGATCTTGGAACTGCGGTCAATATCCAGACCATGGTTTACGGGAATATGGGCGATACCTCCGCAACCGGTGTGGGCTTCACACGTAATCCCGCCAGCGGCGAGAAGGAGTTCTACGGCGAGTATCTTACCAATGCTCAGGGCGAGGATGTTGTGGCCGGAATCCGTACTCCCAAGCCGATTGTCGAATTGAAAAAGGAGATGCCCAGCGTTTACAAGCAGTTGGTGGATATTACCGGCAAGCTGGAAAAATTCTATAAGGATGTTCAGGATTTCGAGTTCACGATTCAGGAAGGCAAGCTTTACATGCTCCAGACTCGTGCGGGTAAACGCACGACTCCGGCCGCGGTCAAGATTGCGGTCGATATGGTCAGGGAGAAGTTGATCAAAAAGGAAGAGGCCTTGATGAGGATTATGCCCAAGGATTTGGATCAGCTTCTGCATCCTCGTATCGATCCCAAGGCCAAGTATGACGTTGTGGCTACCGGTCTGACAGCCTCACCCGGGGCTGCCTGCGGCAAGGTTATCTTTACCGCCGATCAGGCTGTGGAAGCGAATGAGAACGGTGAGAAGGTTATACTTGTCAGAACCGAAACCAATCCCGACGACATCCACGGCATGTTCGCGGCCGAGGGCATCCTGACTTCTCGCGGGGGTATGACCTCTCACGCCGCGGTGGTTGCCCGCGGTATGGGCAAGCCCTGTGTGGCCGGATGCGAGGATGTTCGGGTTTATGAATCCCAGCGTCAGTTCTCGATAGGCACCCTGATAGTCAAGGAAGGTGACATGATCACCATCAATGGTACCACCGGCGAGGTTATGCTGGGCCAGATACCGACTATCGAACCGGAGCTGACCGGCGAGTTCGGCGAGTTCATGAAATGGGCCGATGAGTATCGTTCCATTGGAGTCCGTACCAATGCCGATACACCCAATGATGCCGCCACTGCCAGGAAGTTCGGAGCCGAGGGTATTGGTCTCTGCCGCACCGAGCATATGTTCTTTGCCGAGGACCGTTTAGCCGTTGTGCAGCAGATGATTCTTGCTGATACTACGACCGAACGTCAGGCCGCGCTGGATAAATTGATGCCCTTCCAGAAATCGGACTTCGTGGGGATATTCAAGGCCATGGAGGGTCTGCCGGTTACTATCAGAACCCTCGATCCGCCTTTGCATGAGTTCCTCCCGAATGCCGATGAGGTCAAGGCTAAAATCAAGAAGCTGGTCGATGACGGTGCTGATGAAGCGAAAATCGGCAAGCAGGAAAAAATCCTTGCTCGAATCCAGGACCTGCATGAGCAGAATCCCATGCTGGGCCATCGGGGATGCCGTCTCGGAATCACCTTCCCGGAAATTACCGAGATGCAGGTGCGGGCTATTATCAAAGCCGCCTGCGAGCTCTCCAAGAAGGGCAAGAAGGTATACCCCGAGATCATGATTCCGTTGGTCGGCAATGTGAAAGAGCTGGAGAACCAGAAGGAGGTCGTTGTCAGGGTTGCCGAGGAAGTGATCCGCAAGATGAAAGCCAAGGTACAATACAAGGTCGGTACCATGATCGAGGTCCCGCGCGCGGCCCTGACCGCCGACGAGGTGGCCTCGCAGGCCGACTTCTTCTCCTTTGGTACCAATGACCTTACCCAGATGACTATGGGCTTTTCACGTGATGATGCCGGAAAGTTCCTGAAGTATTATATCGATAAAGGAATCTTCGTAAAAGATCCCTTCGTATCTCTGGATCAGACCGGTGTGGGGCAGTTGGTACAGATGGGTACTGAAAAAGGCCGCTCTGTGAATGAAGACCTGAAGGTTGGAATATGCGGCGAGCACGGCGGCGATCCGGCCAGTATTGAATTCTGTTACAAGACCGGTTTGAACTATGTCTCCTGTTCGCCTTTCCGTGTACCGATTGCGCGTTTGTCTGCGGCTCAGGCAGTCATCAAGGAAAAACATGAAAAGCAGAAGTCCGGAAAATCATATTCGACGGCTTAGCTGATTAGAAGCCCCCGGAAACGGGGGCTTTTTTCTGTGGCTAATACTGTTCAAATTAAGTATATATCAAAAAACAGCTGGCTTATAAATCTAATGAGGAATAATCCATGAAAGGATTAGAACATATATTCGATCCCAAATCGATTGCCGTGATCGGTGCAACTCCGGTTAAAGGCAAGATCGGGCATGAGGTCCTGCACAATCTTATAAGTTACGAGTTCAACGGCAAGGTCTTTCCTGTCAATCCCAGTCATTCGGTTATACATTCGATCAAGGCTTACTCCACGGTGCGCGATGTTCCCGATGCTGTCGACTGTGCGGTGATCGTGGTGCCGCGCCAGCATGTCTCCAAGGTAATCGATCAGTGCGGCGAGAAGGGCGTCAAGGGACTGATAGTAATCACCGCCGGATTTCGCGAGGTCGGCGCAACCGGAGCGAAGATGGAGGAGGAGTTGACCGAGAAGGTCAAAAAATACGGCATGCGTATGATCGGCCCCAACTGCTTCGGCGTTATTAATGCCAATCCGGCCTGCCGTATGGATGCGACCTTCTCCAAAGTCCGGCCGAAATACGGCAAGATCGGATTCGTGAGCCAGTCGGGAGCGATGGGTGAAGCGATCATGGCCTTAGCGACCCAGATGAACCTGGGCTTTTCCAAGTTCGTTTCGATCGGCAACAAGGCCGATGTGCACAGCATCGATGTCATGGAATACCTCGGTCAGGATCCCGACACTGAAATTATTCTTCTGTATCTCGAGGACTTCGGCAATCCCCGCAATTTCAGCACCCTGGCTCGTCAGATAACAAAAGTCAAGCCGGTAATCGCAGTAAAAGCGGGTACCACTCCCAAGGGAATGGCCGCGGCCTCATCGCATACCGGGGCATTGGCGGGCTCGGATGTCTCGGTCGAGGCGCTCTTTCAGCAGACTGGAATACTGCGGGTCGGTACGATCGAGCAGATGTTTGATGTGGCCTCGGCTTTTGCACGCATGCCGCTTCCGAAGGGAAGCAATGTTGGAGTTGTTACCAATGCTGGCGGTCCGGGAATTATCGCTACCGATTCGTTGGTGAATCTGGGTCTGGATCTGCCGGACTATGCCGCCAGTACCCAGAAGAAAATCCGTCCAATACTTCCCCCCGACACGCCTATAGGAAATCCGCTGGATCTGATTGCAGGTGCGGGCGAGAAAGAATTTCAGCACGCGCTTCATGCGGTCTGTCATGACAAGAATGTCGATTCGGTCTTCGCCATCTTCGTTCCTCCCATCACGGTCAACCAGGAGGCGGTGGCGCACTCGATAGTGAATACGTTCAATGAACATGACAAGCCGATGGTTGCATGTTTTATGGGTGTGGGTCTGGAATCGACCGGCCTGAAAATTCTGCGCGATAATCATGTGCCTTCATTTATCTTCCCCGAATCTGCGGCACGTACCCTGGCGAATCTCGAGAAGTATCGCCAATGGAAGGATCGTCCCGAGGGTGAGTTCAAGAAATTCGAGGTTAAAAAGAAGAAGGTGCAGAATATTATAAATAAGGCTGAGGGAAACGAGATAATAGGTGAGCAGGCATTGGATATTCTGGAGGCTTACGGCTTTCCGATTGCGCCTTATGTTTATGCTTTTTCCAAAGATGAGGCGGTTAAGCAGGCCAAAAAGCTGGGATTTCCGGTGGCGATGAAAGTCAATACGCCCAAGATTTTGCACAAAACCGATAAGGGCGTTGTTGCGCTGGATCTGAGAACACCCGATGAGATTAATAAATCATTTGATGAATTAAAGAAAAGGGTCTTGAAGGAGCTCAGAGGCAAAGAGAAGTTTTCGGTCGTTATTCAGGAGATGGTTTCGAGCGGTGTGGAGACGGTCATCGGAATGTCCACCGATCCGGCCTTCGGCCCGATTATCATGTTCGGCCTGGGCGGAATTTATGTCGAGATTATGAAGGATGTCGCTTTCAAGATCAATCCGCTGTCTGATCTGGATGCCGAGGAGATGATCAAATCGCTCAAGGGCTACCAAATCCTGAAGGGTTTTCGTGGAAGCGAACCGGTCAATATGGACGTTCTTATTGACTCGATACTCAGGATCAGCCAGCTCGTGACCGATTTTGCCGAAATAGTCGAGCTTGATGTTAATCCGTTTATTATCTCCGGCTCACCAAAAACCACAAAAGCTGTGGATGCCAGGTTTATTATAAAAGAGTAGAAAATTTGCGACTTGATTCAAAGGCTTCTCACTCCTCGGAGTGAGGAGCCTTTTTGCTTCAATGGTAACCCACATGAAATGTGGGTTCAGGCGCGCATCCTGGTATGTTTATTTGTATCCCACCTAACAGGCGGGCATTTATGCCGAACACCTGCGACATCTATTTCTAACAATGCATTTTGATTATAGTATATCACAAAGGCATTCAGATGAATTTATTGCGGATCATAAATCGCGGCCTAGCAGGTGAATGATTTGAACCCACCCGAGGGGGCTTGTTGAAAAAAGTACTTTTCGTCGCGCAGGGTCTTGGCCTCCGAGGAATCGGGGGTTGTGACCCTGCGCCTTATTATATAGCACGCATTTACGTTGGGTCACAATTCCGTCTTCGATGGAATCAAGACCCAACGTTACATCATCAGGGATTATCAACACTCCCGAGGGGTGGGGTACAAGTGTTTTTTGCTTGGTTCAATAAGATTGAACAAAGACCTCATTTACCTGTTTTATGAATTTAGTATATCAGTTTGCAAGAAATTGCTAAAGAACAAAAGGAGAAGCTATGGATAATACTCGCAGAAACTTTTTAAAAGGAGTGGGGGGCGCGATCGCAACTGCCGGATTTGTAGGGGCGCCGTTTATATCTTCACAGGCTCAGGCCCAAACCGATCCGTCATCCGCTATGGCCGGGAAGCTTACCAATCACAAGCTGCCGGACCTGCCCTATGCTTACAATGCTCTGGAGCCTTATATCGACGAGCAGACTATGCGGCTTCATCACGACAAACATCATCAGGGGTATGTTAACGGTTTGAAGAATGCCGAGCAGCAACTTGCCATGGCACGTGCTAAGGGCGATTATGATATGGCTCAACACTGGAGCAAGAAGGCGGCCTTTCATGGCGCTGGACATTTTCTCCATGCGATTTTCTGGATGGTTATGGCTCCGCCTAATAACGGCGGTGGAGGTGCTCCCTCGGGCATGATTGCCGAGAAGATAAATGAGGATTTTGGATCTTTCGACAATTTCAAAGCGCAGTTTTCAGCCGCATCTAAATCGGTCGAGGGCTCCGGATGGGGAATTCTCAGCTATCGTCCCGAAGACCAGCGTTTGATCATTCTTCAGGCCGAGAATCATCAGAAGTTAACTCAGTGGGTGGATACCCCTCTGATGTGCATTGATGTCTGGGAGCATGCCTATTATCTGAAGTATCAGAATAAGCGCGGCGAGTATGTCGACAACTGGTGGAACGTTGTCAACTGGCCCCAGGTGGAAGAGCATCTGAAAATGGCGATGAAATAAATATAGTTACGCGGTGCACCGGGAGGTACGCCGCGCACGAAGTTTTGGAGGGCCCACCGCTTCAGCGGTGGGTTTTCTTTCTGTAGCCCACTTGAAAAGGTGGGGCGAAGCTAACGGTATGTCTGCTATGTTTCTTTTCAAGGACTACCATTGCAGGATGCCCGGCTTTAACCCCCATTTCATGAGGGGTACCAAGTTGACATTTGACAAAATTTACTCCCCACCTTTGGAGCGCAGGCGACGGATGACTTCCGCTTCAATTAAATCATATTTCTTTTTTAATCTTTCAAAGCTTTTTAACTCGCCTTCCATTTTCACATTGGGATTAGCTTCAATAACTTTATCAATAATATCTATAATCATGTATCTGTAGTCTACTGTATAGTCCGATAAGTTGAGTGTGCCCATTTTTGATTTAAATTTTACAGGATTGCAGTGTTTATAGATTTTAATTGTTTGGATTGAATAATACGCGATTTTCTTTTTTCGGAAGAGATAGCTTAATTCTATATGGTCAGGATATAACCTTATATAATATGTATAAATTTCTCTCACAGCCCATATACCAAAAGCCAGGAGGGCAATAGCTAAAATAGAAAATTTTGTATCTTTATACTCTTCAGTTATTATAAAAGCAATACTCAATCCAACAGTAATTAATAGGAATACAATTCCCGCACCTTTAAATATAGGATAAATTCCGTACTCTCTATAATCTTTATTAATGCTGTTTCCAGTATCTTCCATATGCAATGCCTTTTTTGCTAAATAGAAAATAACTGCATATTAGTTCATATTTAAATGTAAATTTCTAATTACCAGAGTCAAGATATTAAATAGGCAGAACCGCTAAAGGGGTTCTGCCCTACTCATAATTCGATTTAGAAGGTATCAAGCGTTCCGCGGAATTTGGCGTCGTTGAGCATGACTTTCATCAGATTGGTCATGTGCTGTTTTTCCATTTCGATGATAGCGTCCAGCTCCTCGCTCTCGCCGATAACATCCTTTAAGGCCTGATAATAAAACACCGTGGATTTCTCGAAATTAAAAGCCCTCTGGATTACCTCCTCTGGCTTCTCAACTTTGGCGATGTCCTTGAAGGCATCTGTCTTGAAAAATTCTGATACGGAGGCCGCTTTAAGATAAACCTCGCGTTCCGGATCAACCTCTTTATCCTTGGGTGCTTTGCTCAAAAGCTCCTTGAACTGCTTCTCATGAGTCTTCTCATCTTTGGCAAGCTTCGCAAAGATATCCCTGATTTCAGGCTCATCCTTGAATCTTTTTGCCAGCTCTTCATAAAATTTTGCCCCAATTTCCTCGGTTTTGATTGCCAGTTCGATGCTTTTCTGAATTGTGGGATTCTCCAGCATACTTTCCATCTCCTTTTTGTTTATTGTCTTTCTTGTACTTATAAAAACATAATAGAAGGCCAATGTTCCATTCAGTATTAAGTGGATTTTTGGAAACAAAATGTGGATATTATAGGTTTAGTTTATCAAATATAACCCGTAGTGAAAAGGATGGTAGTATGCCATCATTGAATCCCGCAAAATATATCCGTTTTTTGAGCAAGGTCAGAAAGCTATCAAAGGTCAGCAAAGGCAAGACCGAATTGAGTTTTTTGCAGCAGGCAAAAGAATGCTACAATCTTCTTCGTCTCAATCAACTCGAGCCCTACGAATATTTCGAAACCTATGAGCTCTGGCAGCCGCATCTTACTTGGCAGGACAAGGCCAGATTTTTGAGTAGAAACCATTTTTATTTAGTAGATAAAGCGCTTAATCCGCGCAAAGATACCGGCGTTTTGAATAAGCTGGTATTCAAGATATATGCAAAGCATTACGGCCTGCCAGTGCCGAAAACCTACGGCCTTTTTGATCCGGCCTTTGGAAAGGATGAAAATGGCGGGAAATTGAGCAGTGTCGAGGAGCTGAAGAAATTCATCGACGGCATACCGGCAGAGGAATTTATGGTCAAGCCGATAGGCGGGGATCAGGCCCGGGATTTGATGCGAATCAAGAAGCTTGCGGATGGGCGTCTGCTTTCAATAGGTGAGGGTGAGATGACGGTTGAGGAGCTCTATGAGAAGATTTGCAACACCTGTGATCCGGAATTCCCACGTGTGAAGGACTCGTATATGTTTGAGGAGGTCGTGCGCCAGCATCCATTTTACGACCGCTACAGCGAAACCAGCTCGCAGGGAGTGCGAATAATGACCTTTATCAATTCCGAGCGTGAAATAGAAATATTCTGCGTAACCCAGAAGATATCGCGTCCCGGAAGGGCTATAGATAATGTCGGCCATCTGGGAATAAGCGCCCAGATCGGTCTGGCAAGCGGTGTGGATGAAAACGGCATTATGGGTCCCGGTGTGCAGGCGACTTTCGAGGGGCTTAAGTATTTTGACAAACATCCCGATACAGGTGCGCAGATTACTGGAGAAAAAATACCTCTTTTCGAGCAGGCCAGAGAGCTTGCGATAAAGGCGCAGTCATGTGTGCCGCAGATGCGTGTATTGGGATGGGACATTATAATTACCGAAAACGGTCCTGTGATTCTGGAGGGCAACGCTTCCTGGGGCTGGGAGATGATCCAGTATGCCAACGGCCGCGGACTTGTCGACGGCAATTTCGGCCGGGAAGTCCGGGAGATTGTGGGATAAAGTGATTTTGTATGCGCAAGGCATGTATTCGAGACCCACGCTAAAGGGAGCTTTGATAATTTCTGATGATGTAACGTTGGGTCTTGATTCCGTCGAAGACGGAATTGTGACCCAACGTAAATGCATGCTATATAATAAGGCGCAGGGTCACAACCCCCGATTCCATCGGGGGCCAAGACC
>CAZBZV010000052.1:0-29193 GCA_964496505.1 uncultured Ignavibacteria bacterium
TGGGAGAACAGATGCTGACAAAATGGATGCGGTTTTCATCGCCTTTGCGGCGCAGCTTTTCGATATGCCGGTCGAAACGTTCGAACTCGTTAAAATAGCTGACATTATCGAAATACTGGTCCAGCACGCCGACCGAATCATGGGGATCAACTGCGGCCACGAGATTATTTCCGGTGTCCTTAATAGCTTTCAGATGACGCGGGGCAACATACCCGGCACATCCGATAATCGCAAAATTCTTAGGCATCGACATATCCTCTCCCAAATATATTTCAAGGCGTTATGTTAATACCAAAGGGTGATTTTGACAAGCGGATTTTGCTGTGGATAAATTAGGTGTAAGAAATTACTGGCAGGCTCGGTTTATGTAGCGTTGGGTCTTGATTCCGTCGAAGACGGGATTGTGACCCAACGCGAACTCCTGTTAATCAAAAAGGCGCAGGGTCACACCCCCGATTATACCGGGTGGCAAGACCCTGCGCTACAAAAAAGGACTTTTTTCAACAATCCCTATAGCTTGGGGCACACTGGTAGCAAAATCATTTACAGCAATAAAAATTTAAACTTTAATCATAATATTCATTGCTCCCCTTCGTATCATCTATAAAACACTCATTTATGAGTATTTTATATACAGGACTAATATTATCCTATATCCTTGCTATTCTTATATTTAAGGCCATTTTTCACTTTGTTTTTGCGATTTTATACTTATAATAAAGCCGTGGTGTGGACGAAACCCAATTACTTCCGGGAAGCGAGTAAGATATTGTCTCCCGTTTTGTACTGCGAAGAAAATTACATATTTTTTATTTTTATAAATATAAGTTAATCAATAATATACGGAGGTAGTTTTGAGGCGTTTTCTAATTGGAACCAGCCTGCTCCTGATTCTATTGGCAGGCTTGCTCACATCCGCTTACGCTGACCATCAACAGGTCACATTCTCAAATACACCCTCGGGGGTCAAAATCACCGGCCAGGATGATTTTGGCGTGAACCTGAGGATGGATATAGGGGCTCTCGATTTTTATGATGTAAATACAAAAGGCGGCGATTTTACGTTAATGGTCGCCAAAGGACTCACCCGCTCGTTTGAAGTCGGTGAGCCGAATATACCCAAGGCCAACAAGCTGCTCTCGATTCCGTTCGGCAGCCAGCTTCAGGTCGAGGTACTGAACTATGAAGTTCAGGAGCTGAACCTGCGCGATCTTGGTTATACCAATCCTTTGATGCCGGTTCAGCCGTCACTTTCGAAGTCGGATGATCCGGAATCGGTGCCGTTCGAAATCGACCAGCTGGTCTATCAGATGGATCAGATCTACGCGCTTCCCATGGCCGAGACACAGGTATTGGGTGCAATGCGTAATGTCAATATCGGACGGGTTTCGGTTTCTCCTGTGGAATACAATCCTGTGAAGGGGACACTGAAAATCTATACCAGCATGGATATCCGAGTCAGCTTTATTAATCCCGACTGGCAGTTAACAGAAGAGATAAACGAGAAGTATTTCTCTCCCTTCTTCTCGCCTGTTTATGAAAAGCTTGATAATTATCAGGCACCTGTGAACGATAAGGACGATCTGGTAACGTATCCGGTGAAGTATGTTATCGTTGCCGATCCTATGTTCCAGACTCAGCTCCAGCCCTTTATCGAGTGGAAGACCAAGAAGGGCTTTATTGTAGAGGTTGCTTATACCGATGTAATCGGTTCCTCTACAACGGCTGTTACGACGTACCTGGAAAATCTTTATAACTCGGCCAATCCGCCCGCTGATCCGGCACCTTCTTTTGTGCTTTTTGTAGGCGACGATCAGCAGATTCCGGCACATCAGGCATCGGGCCATATAAGCGACTTATATTTCTGCGAATACACGAATGATTATTTCCCGGAAGTCTATTACGGAAGATTCTCGGCTCAGAATACTACCGAGCTTCAGCCGCAGATCGACAAGACCCTGGAATACGAACAGTACCTCATGCCCGACCCGACCTATCTGGAAGAAGTGACATTGATTGCCGGTGTTGACGCCGGTCATGCGCCTACCTGGGGTAATGGGCAGATCAACTACGGCACGGATTATTATTTTAATCTTGCCCACGGAATCGATCCGAATATCTGGCTTTACCCGGCTTCTGACGATCCGGGAGCCTCGGCAGCAATTATCCAAACGATCCAGGACGGTATCGGCTTTATAAACTATAGCGCGCACTGCGGTCACAGCGGCCATTCCGATCCATCATTCACAACCAGTGATGTGGCCGGATTGACCAATGCGCATATGTACGGTCTTGGAATCGGTAACTGCTGCCTGGCGAATACATTTGGGGATGACTACTCCACACCTTGTTTAGGCGAGGCCTGGATGCAGAAGGAAGATGGCGGCGGTATTGGATATATCGGCGGCACCAACTCGACCTACTGGGACGAGGATTACTGGTGGGGCGTAGGTAATGAACCGGTCAGCGCCAACCCGACTTACCATTCCGATAATCTGGGCGCTTATGACGGTATCTTTCACGATCACGGCGAACCTGTCTCCAAGCACTATATAACCAATTCGGCTATTATGTATGCCGGCAACACTGCGGTTACCGAGGCAGGCAGCTCCAGGATACAATACTACTGGGAGATCTATCATCTCATGGGCGATCCCTCGGTCATGACATACATGGGCATACCAACTCAGAATTCATATACACTTCCCGCCACAATACTGATTACAGACAATCAAATATATGTCGAAGCCGAAGCGCAATCCTACGTGGGCATCTCACGTGACGGCGTTTTGCACGGCGCCGGTCATATCGATGCCACCGGTTCGGCTTATATCGATATCGATCCCTTCACGATTCCCGGAGAGATCGAGGTTGTAATTACACATCAGAACCGCATACCGGTGATCGATACTTTGATGGTAATCGCTCCGGACGGCCCGTATGTGATCTATGACACGCATGATATCAATGATATCTCGGGCAACAATGACGCCCTGGTGGATATCGGCGAAAATATCCTGATGGGTATGCAGCTTAAAAATGTCGGTCCGGATGATGCATTGAACGTTGATGCGACTCTTTCGACCATCGACACCTACGTCACTATCAATGACAATACCGAGGCTTATGGTACAATCCTGGGCAATGACGGCACCGGTTATGCCGCTGATGCCTTTGATTTCGATGTTGACGGCAATACTCCGGACGGCCATAAGGTATCATTCGATGTTACTGTTACAGGCGATGCCAGAGAAACCTGGGAGAGCGGTTTCAGCGTGACGGTACATGCTCCGGTACTTGAGTATATTTCTATTGATATCAATGACGCCACCGGCAACGGCAATGGCATACTCGATCCGGGCGAGAGCGCTGAACTTACAATCACTCTCGAAAACTCGGGCTCGGGTTCGGCCGGAAACGTATCCGCGCTTCTGAGCGAATACGATACATTTCTGGGAATCACCGATAACAGCTCGATTTACGGTACAATCAGCTCCGGTACAACTGCCGATAATGCCTCCGATCTTTTTGTGGTCGAGGCTGACGCCAGTTGTCCGCAGGGCTACGCAACCCAGTTCACTCTCGATTTAACCGCTGACGGCGGATATACTAAGCAGATCATAGTTGATATTACAGTCGGCGACAGGGTAACATTGTTCTCCGATGATTTCAGTTACAACCAGGGCTGGACAGGTCTTGGCGGTAATGGAGAATGGACAATCGGACCATGTGTCGGCGGAACGGGTAGCGACGGCTCAGGCGGCCCCGACCCGTCCGAGGATAATTCCCCATCATCCGATAATATGGTGCTTGGCAATGATCTGACCTCCGGTACCGGCGGTGATTATAATTCCAGCCTGAGTACCACCTACTGGATCACCTCTCCGGTGATCGACTGCGAGGATTACACCAGCGTGCAGATGACCTATTTCCACTGGCTGGGCGTAGAGAGCGACAGCTACGATCATGCTTATCTGCAAGTCTTCAATGGCACCGACTGGGTAACCCTGTTCGAGAACGGCTCTAGTATAAATGAGCAGTCCTGGATCGAAGAGTTCTACGATCTCTCGACTTATGCCGATGAAAATGAGCTGTTCCAGATCAGGTTTGGAATCGGATCAACTGACGGCTCGGTGCAGTATTGTGGATGGAACATCGATGATATCGTGCTCAAAGGTTACTATAACGGCAGTGAGTACAAAGTCAGGGTTCAACCCGAGTTGCAGAGCCAGTATGGGCCTGCCAATGACCAGGCTGCCTATGCCCTGATGATCCGCAACCGCGGAGCATTCTTTGACACTTATGACCTCGGTTACAACGGTGACTGGGGGGTCAGCTTCTGGAATGAGGCCGGAACCGAAGAAATCACCGAAACCGATCCGATCGGCTCTCTCGACTCGGGCATAATAACGGTTAAAGTGGCGATACCGGAAAACACACCGCTGCATGAGTTCGACACAAGTGTCGTGGTAATAACCTCACAGGGCAATCCGATGGCCAAGGATACTGCCATGTTGATCACATATTCGGCCGGAACGCCTGCCCTGATACCATGGATGGATGATTTCCCGACCGCTACCATGAATATGCAGCAATGGTTCTCCAATGCGGGAGCGACAATCAGCGATGATGGCCTGCTTCCGCCCAGCCCACCGTACTCCATAAATCTGGACGGTGAATGCGATACGATTATTACGCAGATGCTTAACCTCGAGGGTCAGACCGGTGCGCGTTTATCCTACTGCTACCAGCAGGGCGGCGGCGGCGATGATCCGGAGATGGGTGATAATCTGTGGATCCAGTACAAGAATAATGTCGGCATCTGGACAACCCTGAATACATACAGCGGCGGCGATACATCGATGAGCGAATTCGAGTACGTCAATGTCGAGCTCCCCGCCGATGCGTTGCACAGCGGCCTTCAGATAATGCTGAGGACTTACGGCGACGGCTCCAGCGCTGATGACTGGTTCGTCGATGATATAATGCTTGACCTGCCGCCGAGTATGGGACTCAATCCGGCCATGCTCTCGGAGACATTGATGGCAGGCGACAGCGCTGACGGCGAGCTGGTGGTCAACAACTCCGGCGACGGCAGCCTTTATTACGATATCGGTGTACAGTATATGCTCAATAAATCCTCGGCATTCGCTAAGCTGGATGCCTCCGGTATGGGCGAGCCTGCAAGCCGCGATTACGGACCTGAATACTACGTTCAGGATCTGGATAAGGGCGAAGAAAACGGTCTGATGGGCTACGACGTCAAATTCAATTACGGCGGTCCTGACACCTACGGATACTATTGGATGGATTCCGATGAAAGCGGTGGGCCAGTATTTAACTGGGTCGATATTTCTGCCACGGGTACCGACGTTGTCTCACAGCTTGATGATGACAACTATGTCGGACCTCTGGAAATCGGTTTCGAGTTCTCCTATTACGGAAATACATACACCCAGTTCTATATCGGCTCCAACGGCATAATCGGATTCAGTGAAAGCAATATGCAGGATCGTAACGAGGATCCGATACCCTCATCCTATACGCCCAACAACATAATCGCCTGGATGTGGAACGATCTCGATCCTACCGACGCGGATAATCCCAATGTGCATGTCTATTATGAATCAGACGGCGAACAGCTTGTGGTTCAGTTCGTGGATTATCCCGAATACCGCGCCGATCCGGGTGATGTCGTTACCGCTGAAATCATTATCGATATCGACGGTAATATCACTATTCAGTATCAGAGTATTGCAGATGGATTCGACGCACTCAACTGTGCGGTCGGAATCGAAAATGCTAACGGTACTGACGGCCTTGAAGTTTGCTATCACAGCGCCTACCTGCATGACGGCCTGGCGATTCAGTTCTCCAAGCCGTATGAATGGCTCTCGCTGGATTCATATTCCGGCAGCGTGCTCCCGGGCGAAGCTGACACGATCCCGTGCCAGTTCACGACCGAAGAGGACCTGGAGGGCGGAACATATCAGGCCGAAGTGCTCATAAGCTCCAATGATCCGGAAGCTTTTGAGGCTGTCATACCTGCCAACCTCACTGTCATAAGTCAGCCGCAGTATATCTGCGGAGACGCAGATGGCGATGATGCTGTTAATGTCAGTGATGCGGTCAGCATCATCAACTACGTCTTTATGGGCGGCGGCGCTCCCGATCCGATGGAAGCGGGAGATGTTACCTGTGACGGTTCTGTCAATGTCAGTGATGCTGTGTTTATCATAAACTATGTCTTCATTGGTGGAAACGATCCCTGCGATCCCAGTGGAGATGGCGAACCCGACTGTTAGGATGCCTGTATAAAGTGAGCTTCTAAGGGTTTATAAATCAAACCGTCCCTGAATAATTTCAGGGGCGGTTTTTTTATGCCCAATCAGTCATTTGAAAAAAATCCGGCGGACATTGACCTCGTATCGTATTTTTATTATAATTATCTGTTTAATTGGAAAGTAATACTTAGCAAAAAGATAGAGGTCAACTATGAAAATGCTGCTTTCGGGAAATGAGGCTGTCGCCAGGGGGGCCTGGGAAGCTGGCGTAACGATAGCCACAGCTTATCCCGGCACACCATCGACAGAAATCCTCGAGACAATTGCCATGCTGGTCAAAGAGGACATCTATGCCGAATGGTCTCCCAACGAGAAGGTTGCCTTTGAGGTGGCAATCGGGGGATCGATGGCTGGCGCAAGATCGCTCGTCTGCATGAAGCATGTGGGGCTCAATGTCGCCGCCGACCCGTTTATGACCTACGCCTACACCGGTGTGAAGGGCGGATTTGTGGTGGTTTCGGCGGATGATCCCAGCATGCACTCATCCCAGAATGAACAGGATAACAGATTCTATGCGAAATTCGCGATTATACCGATGTTAGAGCCGTCAGATTCCCAGGAGACCAAGGATATGCTGATTCAGGCCTACGAAATCTCCGAGAAATTCGACACTCCGGTTCTATATCGCCTGGTAACGCGCATCTCGCATTCCAAGGGTGTAGTTCACATGGGTGATCGCGAGGAGCATACTCCCGAGGGCTTTGAGCGCGATATACCAAAGTATGTGATGGTTCCCGGGCATGCCCGTCTGCGCCGTAAAGTTGTTCTGGAACGTCTGGAAAAACTGAAGGAATTCGCTGAAAACACTCCGTTGAATCGATGGGAAAAGGGCAGCAAAGAGATCGGTATTATCACCAGCGGCATTTCCTATGTCTATGCCAAAGAGGTTATGCCGGACGCATCATATCTTAAGCTGGGTTTCAGCTATCCCCTACCGGAGAAGAAAATTCGTGAGTTTGCTGAATCGGTTGACCGTCTCTTTATAATAGAAGAGCTCGAACCGTTTCTGGAAGAGCAGATCAAGGCAATGGGAATACAATGCGAAGGCAAGGAACATTTCACCAATTACGGGGAGCTTTCGCCGGGTGAAGTGATGAACGGATTCGTTCATGCCGGGATACTCTCGGAGGGCGTGGAAAAGTCGTACCAGACCGAGCAGCTTTTCCCCCGACCTCCGGTACTCTGTCCGGGATGCCCGCACAGGGGCATATTCTCGGCATTGAAGAAAATGAAAGTTCCGGTAACAGGCGATATCGGCTGTTATACGCTGGCAGCCTTGAAGCCCATGGAGGTGATGGACTCCTGTATATGCATGGGCGCTTCTATCGGCAATGCCGTAGGCATGGCCAAGGTCGGCACCGAGAAAAAGGGCGTGGTGGCCGCAATCGGCGACTCCACTTTCCTGCACTCGGGTATAACCGGTGTACTGGATGCGGTTTATAACAAAGCCAATGTAGTAGTCCTGATACTCGACAATAGAATCACCGCCATGACCGGCGGACAGCATCATCCCGGCACAGGCGTCACATTAATGGGCGAGGAGACCTTCCAGGTCGACTTCGTGGAGCTTTGCAAGACTCTGGGTGTAAAGGATATTCACACTGTCGATGCCTACGATCTGGACGCCTCCAAAAAAGTGCTTAAATCGGCGTTGGAATACGACGGCCCCTCTGTAGTAATCACCAGCCGTCCCTGCGTACTCATGCCGAACAAGATCAAGGAGACGCCCTACACGGTTCTTCTGGATGAGTGCAATGGCTGTAAGCTCTGCTTCAGGATCGGCTGTCCGGCAATTTATGCTTCGGAAGAGAAAACCGAGAAAGGTCATAACAAAGCGATAATCGATCCGGAAACATGCACCGGATGTACTATATGCGCACAGGTCTGTCCCAAGGATTGTATTGTAAGGGTCGACAGCCCGGCGGTGGAAGGAGCACGGACATGAAAGATGCAGTGAATATATTGATAGTCGGTGTGGGCGGCCAGGGTGTTCTTCTGGCATCCGAGGTGTTATCGGAAACGGCCATGAAACACGGCCTGGACGTGAAAAAGAGCGAGGTTCACGGAATGTCGCAGCGGGGCGGCGTGGTAACCTCTCATGTGCGTATTGCGGAGACGGTCTACTCTCCTCTGATTCAGGAGGGTACTGTGGATTACCTGATGGCCTTCGAAATCTCCGAGGGACTGCGTGCCCTTGACTGGCTAAAATCGGGCGGCACACTTATAAGCTCGATGACTCGAATGGTACCGCCGATTACAACTATCGGAGATTTTGAATATCCCAAAGATCCGGCCGGGAAAATACGAGAGATTCTTCCCGGCGCCAAGATACTGGATGCAGACAAGATAGCCTCCGATCTTGGCAATATTCGTCTGGTCAATACAATTCTTTTGGGAGTCCTCTCAACATCGATGGATATCCCCGAGGAGACCTGGCTGGAAGTAATAAAGAAACGAGTACCGAAAAAGTTTATTGATGCCAACCTGGAAGCATTTAAAAAGGGACGGGAATACAGCTTCGAACCTGTCGCGGTAGGAGAGTGACAATGGAAGATGTCGTTCTTGTGATCAACCCCGGCTCCACTTCGACAAAAATCGCTATTTACAATCGCAAGGGGCCGCTTTATGACGCCAATATTCAGCATCCCGCCGAGGAATTGCAGAAGTTCGATAAAGTGACTGAGCAGTATGAATTGAGGCTGGATGCTATCGAGGATGCCTTCAATAAGAATGGGATGGATTCCTCTAGGGTTGTGGGAATTGCCGGACGCGGCGCTCCGACCAAACCACTGGTCGGCGGAACGTACGAGGTCAACCAGAGAATGCTGGATGATTTACGCTCCTGTAAATATGCCAACCATGCCTCCAATCTGGGCGCGATAATCGCCGATGAGCTGGGAAAGAAGCATCATGTAAAAGCATATATCACCGATCCGATTACCACCGATGAGTTCATCCCTGAGTCACGCATATCGGGAGTACCGCAGATCGAACGAAAATGCCGCTCGCATGCCTTGAACATCAAAGCCAATGCGCGCGACGCCGCCGCCAAAATCGGCAAGCCTCTGGAAGAGTTGAATTTTGTGGTCTGCCATATGGGCGGTGGAATATCGGTCTGTGCACTTCGTGGGGGCAAGGTAATCGATGTCAACGACGCCCTCCTGGGCATGGGACCGTTTTCACCTGACCGTGCAGGGGCACTGCCGATCGGCGGAGTGGTCAAGATGTGTTTCTCGGGCGAATATACTCAGAAAGAGATCGAGACGATCTTTTCCAAGAAAAGCGGCCTGATCGCTTATCTGGGCACCTCTGACCTTCGCGAAGTCGAAAAGATGATTGCAGATAAAGATGAGATCGCTATCCTGATTTTCAATGCTATGGCATTTCAAATTGCCAAGGAAATCGGTGCCATGACCGCTGTGCTCAAGGGCAAAGTGGACGGTATAATCTTAACCGGCGGTATGGCCAAATCCAGAATGCTTCTGGATAAGATAAAGGAGCATATCGGAAATCACGGCGAAATTTACGAACAGCCCGGCGAACTGGAAATGCCCGCACTCGCAGCCGGGGCATGGCGAGTGATCGATAACAAGGAAAAAGCTCTGGAGTATAAATAATGGGAAAGGAAATTCATTCCGGCGAAGGGATCATCGAAGCCGCACAGGATCTTTCCAAAAAGAACAAGCCCAAACATGTGGCGGTGGCCGCCGCCTCCGATGTGGCGGTTCTGGAAGCGGTGTCGATGGCTGTGGAGAAGAATATCTGTACCTCTACCCTGTTTGGAAATTCGGATAGCGTTAAAAAGATCGTTGACGAACATAATATCGATCTGTCGAAAGTCGAATTGGTCGATTATACCGACCCGGTGGAAGCGGCTTATAATGCAGTGAAAATGGCGGATCAGGGAAAAGCCGATGTTATCATGAAGGGCTTTGTCTCGACCTCCGGCCTTTTGAAGACAGTCCTTTCAAGAGACTTCAATTTGCGCGGAAAGAATACATTATCACATACCGCTGTGCTGGATATTCCCGGATATCACAAGATGCTGGGTATTACCGACGGGGGTATGGTGGTCAAGCCGGATTTCGACACCAAAATTCAGCTTATCGAAAACAGCACATTGATTTTTAATGCGCTCGGATTCGAAAAACCAAAGGTTGCGCTTTCCGGAGCGATAGATTATGTGGACGAGAACTTTCCCTCAACGATTCTGAACCAGAAAATAATGGAGCATTACCAGGCTGGAAATATTCCGGGATGTGAACTTGCCGGACCGCTGACATTCGATGCCGCCACAAGTAAGGAAGTTGCTGAAAGACGCGGCATTGATAATCCGGTGGCGGGTGATGCCGATATTTTCGTGGTCGACTCGATCGAAGAATGTAATATCACCAGCAAGGTCATGATCCTATTTATAAAGGCAATATTCGCGGGAGTGATTGTGGGGGCCAAAGTACCGATCTCGCTTGTATCAAGAACCGACAGCACGCAGAACAGGATGGCATCGCTTTCGATAGCCTGTCTTGTAGCGCATTACTTGCAGCAAAGCGGAGGTGACCAAAATGCTTAAGACATTCGATCAGATAAAGGACCGGGTTAAATCCGCAAATCAAAAGAAGCGCGTGATGGTCTGGGATGCCGATGATGCCGGATGGCTCACGGTATTGAATAGATATCAGGCCGATGATTTGGCTGAGGTTACGCTTTTGGGCGATGAAAGCAAAATCTCCAAAGCCGCGGAACATGCCGGAGTCGAAATCAATAATTTCGACCTAAAGAATACATCCTCAATCGAAGACGCTGTCGGGCATATCAAAAGCGCCATTGCCGACAGAGCAATCGATATACTGGTGCGCGGAACCGTAGGAATCAAAGACTTGCTCAAGGCTCTTTTTGCCAGGGATGTTGGTTTCAGAGTAGGCAAGACTGTGGTCTCGGCAGTATCCTGTCATTATGTAAAGGATATCGATCGTATGCTGACTGTATCCGATCCTGTAGTAATACCGGCGCCAAATCTTACACAGAAGATTGCGATAGTTGGAAATGCGGTAAGTTTTGCTAATCATCTGGAAGACGAAATGCCAAAGGTTGCACTTTTAGCGGCGGTCGAGGCGGTCTATCCGGTAATGCCGCATACGCTTGAAGCGGCCGCGATAGCCAAGATGAACGACCGAGGGCAGATCAGAGGCTGCCTGATCGACGGCCCCCTCTCGATGGATTGCGCCGTGATTCAAGCGGCGGCAAAGAGCAAAGGGGTAAAAGGCGAAGTTGGCGGAAATGCGAATGTTTTAGTTGCTCCCAACATCGAAACCTCTTATGGTATGTACAAGGCATTCAGCAGGTTCGTAAAGGCGCCCACCGGAATCGTGGTCGTGGGCGGGATACTTCCTCTCTGTATGGCCTCTCGTTCCGACAGCGAGGAAACCAAAGAAAATTCGCTTCTGCTGGCAATGCTTTAAGCAGTTTCCAGAAGTTTTATTATGCCAAAATCTCGTTCCCGCATGTCAGGCTGCCTGACCAATGTACTCTTTTTGATCCTGCTTGCAGTGATGGTGTTCTTTATATACAAATGGGTTACCAGCCTTGGATCGGCTAATATGGTGATAACCAAGCTGTCCGTCACGGAAAAAATCGGCCGTTCAGGCAATCCGATTGAAGGATCAAAACTGATAACCCTGCATTTGACCAACACCGGCAATCAGCCCGGTAAATTCACGCTCGACACGGAGAATTACAAAGAAGCACAGCAGCTCGAAGGCCGCGAAATCAAGGAACATCCCAAATTATGGTCATTCAAGACTGAGCTCTATTTCTCAGGTCTGGATGAATGGAGAAAATATGCCAACTCCGAAATATGGAGCGGAAATAAGATTACACCCGGTGCGCTGGAAATTGCCGTTGCGGTCCAGGAGACTCTGGAACTGGAGGCATACATAAAAAGCTCTCGCGGCTGGCAGATTCCTATGCCCGAGATTGCCATCGAATCTATGGAGGAGGCCGCCCCGCAGCCCTCCAGGCTGAGAATCAGCGTGATATCCCCCAAAGGTGAAACAGTCCTCACAGAGGAAGCGGATTTATAATTCATACCAAATCTGAACATTTCTCCAATTAAACTGTTGAAACAAACTCCTTACTCAGCCGTCAGTATAATAGACTAAGAGAGGGTCTCCTTACTACTATGTTGATAAATGTTATTCTCTGCCAACTGCAGGTTGGGGGCGAAATCAGCCTTGCAGAAAAAATTCATATTTTCAAACGCAAGCCTGACTTTGTCTGTCTTCCCGAGTATTTCCTGATTCCGCCCGGCTCCCGGGATTACTCCGAGTATGCCTCCCGTTTTGACCGCAACTTGAAACTGCTTTCACGCTGGTCGGATGAGCTCAATACTGCCCTGATTGGGGGCACGATTATGGAAAAGTCCAATTCGTCGATGTATAACACCTGTTTCGTGTTTCAAAAGGGGCAGAAAATTGCCAGCTACCGGAAGCGCTATCCCACAGAAAAAGAGCAGCAACGCGGTATCACGCCCGGAAATCGTCATATGGTTTTCGAGGTGGACGGCCTCAGGGTGGGGATTTTGATATGCGCTGATGTGCTGCATGAGGAAGCCTTCCGCAAGATGCGCAAGATGAATGCCGATGTTATATTTATTCCAACGGTCTCGCCTCTTCTCACCAACGATACATTGCGGGCCAAAGCCCAGCGTGATCGCGAGATTTTTATCAGAGGGGCCGAAATATCCCGAGCATACGTGGTCAAAACCTGTGGTTTGGGGACGATTTTCGGCAAGGCCCAGAACGGACGTTCGCTGATAGCGGCGCCCTGGGGAATTATCTGGCAAATTGCACCCGAATCGGAGCAGAATCCCCGTATACAGAGCCAGATTCTGGATATAGATGAACTGCGCGAATTCCGCAAAACCGCCATGATTCGAGAAGTGGTCAGTCAAATAAAATCAGACTGACGCTCACATTTTTATTGAACCCTTGCATAATATTTTGTTTTAATATATACTTTTCTGATCATGGAGGATATGTATCTTTGATTGACGAACAAACGCTTAACAAGTGCCTGAATATTCTGCTCTCGGCTGGAGCGGAATATGCGGATATCTTCGCAGAAAAGGGACGTTTCTACAGTTCGCTTTCGGACGACCGCAAAATCTCCAGCTCGGCACACGAACAGGCAGGCGTGGGTATTCGCGCGATCAAAGATAATGCCGATTACTACATGGTCTGCGAAAGCTTCAATCCCAATAGAATTCTCGAAACCACCCGTCAACTTTCCTCGGGCCTCAAGCTGTCCGGAAGCGAGTCATCGGTTATATTAAAGACAGGCGATTTTCCCGAAATGTATAAGCCAATTAAGGACCCCAGGACAATTTCATTGACCGAAAAAGTCGGGATGCTCAAAGAGGCCGAACAATCGGCCTGGGATTTTTCTGATAAAATCAAACAGGTTTCGTTACATTACTCCGACTTCAACCGCGAGATTCTTTTTGCCTCAAGCGAGGACCAGGAAATCCTGCACAAGAATCTGGCGTTGATAGAGTTTTTTATTTATGTCTACGCCGGTAATAGGGACGATGAGCGCCAGCTGGGGCGGGCAGGCAAATCATTTTATCGCGGCTGGGAAGCATTTGAGGGTGAAAACAGCCCGCAGAACCTGGTTAAAGAGGCCTGTGAACAGGCGGTTCTGATGCTGGAGGCCCGGGACTGCCCCTCAGGTGAAATGCCGGTCGTTTTTGCCCCGGGAGGCAACGGTGTGCTCTTTCACGAATCCTGCGGACATGGCATGGAAGGAGATCTGGTACAAAAGGGAAGTTCCTTTGCCGGTTTAATCGATAAAGAGGTCTGTTCACATAAAATTACCATAAAGGACTCGGGCATAATCCCCGGATTTCCAGGCAGCTTCGCATTCGATGACGAAGGTATTGAAAGCCAGGAAACCACTTTGATCGAAAATGGTTTTCTCAGGAATTATCTGCATTCACGTATGACCGCGCGTCAAATGAATACAAGCCCTACCGGCTCCGGGCGACGGCAGTGTTACAGATATCCGCCTGTACCAAGAATGAGAAACACCTTTATAGAAGCCGGTCCCGACGATCCGGAAGAAATTGTTAAAAGCACAAAATGCGGATTATATGCCGCCGATGTCGGATTTGGGGGACAGGTTGATGTGGTCACCGGCAGATTCATTACCAGTATAATTCTCGGATATATGATTGAAGACGGCAAACTTACCTATCCGGTCAAAGGCGCGACAATTACCGGAATCGGAATCGAGACGCTGAAGGATATCGATATGGTCGGAAGCGATCTTATAATGGATCCCTCCTCGGGGAGATGCGGCAAGGGCCAGGAAGTGCCTGTTGGTGTCGGGATGCCCACCCTGCGGGTCAAAAAGCTGGTCGTAGGTGGAGCAGGACAGTCTTTTGAAGGTTCGGTATAATGATTGATGAAAGCTTTGCACAAAACCTGATAGAAACCGCACTAAACTGCGGTGCGGAAAAAGCCGAGGCCTTTTTGTCCGAGAGAACAGGGACTGAAATTACTATTTCAGGCGGCAAACCCGAATCGGTAAATGTCAATTCGGATCAGGGTTATGGAATTCGGGTGCTTCTGGACTCCAAAATCGGATTTTACTCCTCCAATCGGATGGAGCCATTGCGTGCAACCGAGAATATCCGTCAACTGGTAAGAGCCACAGCCATGCATACGCCCGATCCGTTCAACGCCCTGCCCGAATGGCTGGGAGATCAGAAGAGTGATGTAAAGGAGATCTACGATCCCGAACTGGCGAAAATTCCGCTTTTCGAGAAGATCAATGCCGCCATCGAAATCGAGAGATCCGGGCTTGCCGCAGATTCCAGAGTCAAGGGCTTTGTGTGGGTTTTATACGGTGATATAACTGAGACATATCGTATTTTAAGCTCTACCGGGATTGATGTGGCCTCATCAGGAACAACCTGCTACGGATTCGCATATTGCTTTGCAAATTACGGCGAGGCCGTGCAAAGCGGCCGTTATGTTAAGGCTTATGGTCATTATGGCGATTTTGATTCCGAGGAGATCGGCCGGACATCTGCAGATTATGCTGTCCGTATGCTGGGCTCGAAGGATTTGAAAGGCGGCAATATGCATGCAATTTTTCCACCGGAATCCGGTATACCGATCGTACAATCTTTATTCGGGATGATCGAGGCCGATTCGGTGCAAAAGGGCAAATCGCCTTTCAGGGGAAAGATCGGCAAAACGGTGGCTTCCGATGTTTTGACTTTAATCGATGACGGCACTCTTGCCAACGGTCTGGGTACGAGGCCGTATGACGGAGAAGGGATTGCGAGTACGAGGACTATGGTGATCGAGAAAGGCCTTCTTAAAAACTATCTTTACGATACATATACGGCCAAAAAAGGCAAAACCAAATCAACCGGAAATGCATCCAGAAGTGGTTATCACGGCAAACCATTGATTTTTCCGACAAATTTCTTTATACAACCGTCGCATAAGGATGTAAAAGAGATAATTGGTAATGTTGATAAGGGGATTTTAATAACCGAGCTTTCGGGCCTTCATGCCGGCATCAATCATGCCACCGCCGATTTTTCGGTGCCGGCCAAAGGAATAGTAATCCAGGGCGGTGAACCGGCTTATCCGGTGGATAATATCGCTATCTCGGGAAATTTGTTTCATTTTCTTAACAACATAACGGCAGTTGGAAACGACTTACAGTGGGAGCCGATAGATGGTATGATCGGCGCCCCCACTTTCAAGGTCGAGGATTTAAAGATAATAGGCAGAGGTTAGATATGACTTCAAAAGACAACAGCGCAAAAAAATCTCGCCGGGTTCTTGGAGATGAGTGGATCGACTGGGACGGTTCTATTGAGGAATCACTGGTAAATACTCAAAAGAAGCTCTTCCTGTGGGTTTCGATACTGGGCGTGTTTGCCATTCTAGCGGCTGTATTTTTGTTCACATGGCTGATCCATCCCCGTCTGGTTGAACTATCGCCGATGGTTGGACAGATTATGATATACGCAGTCTTTATTTTTGCAGTGGTTCTGGTTTTGTGGGTAAGCATTTTTATTATCAGCATGCTTTTCAATTTGAAATTATTCGCGCCGATTCTGCTTATTCCGAGGATAATTAACTTTCTGCTGAATATGGCGATAAAAATCGGGGAAATGCTGGGTATCCCCAGCGATAGGATGATCAATTCGTTTCTAAAGGTTCATAATCTGGTATTGAGACTAAAGGATATCCATCTCAATCCGCAGGAACTTCTGGTGCTTCTGCCCCGATGCCTGCGTAAGGACTATTTCGAGATTTTGCGCAATCTCAAGGAGCGCTATCATTTCCAGATGTTCACCGTGGGTGGCGGCCAGCAGGCGCGTCAGAAGATAAAGATGATGATGCCAAGGGCGATAATCGCGGTCGCCTGCGAGCGGGATTTGATGAGCGGTTTTGTCGAGGTCAATCCCAAGATCCCGGTTATCGGATTTCCCAATAATCGTCCTGAAGGCCCTTGCAAGAACACCGAGATCGATATCGGCCTGATAGAATCGACAGTTAAGCAGCTTTTGAATATACATGACAAGAACTTACATTGAGAATTTTTCATGAGCTTATTTCATTTGCCTGTATTTTAAAATAATATATATTGAGGAAAATAATTATGACAGATATGGAGGAACTCGATGAAACTCAACACTTATGAAAAGGACGGTATTGACGTAGTTGAGGTCAAGGGACAGCTCATGGGCGGCCCCGATACCGGTGAACTTGACGAAAAACTTTATTCGATAATCGGCAAAGAAAAAAAACATGCTGTGGTCGATCTGAAGGACTGCGACTGGATCAATTCGTCCGGCCTATCGATTTTGATACATCACTACAAGAAATTCAAAGATGCCGGCGGCGAACTCAAGCTTGCCAATCTAACCAATAAAGTGGAGCGAATCCTGGTAATCTCACGTCTGACCGAGGTCTTTGATGTCAAGGATTCGGTCGAGGAAGCTCTTAAAGCTTTTTAATCTGTCCGTAAAACTCATACAAAAAACCGTCCGGTGAAATATCGGACGGTTTTTTTATTTTGAAATTTAAAAACATTCAGCTACTCTTCGGTTCCCTCATCTGCGCCCTCGGCCTCTTCCTCGGCAGCCTTTTTAGCGGCTTCCTGCTGAGCCTTGAGCTGATCGACCACCTCCTGGGGAGCCCGCAGTGAATCCGGAGGCGCCACAAAGAGAGAATCTGCCAGATCGGGATTAATTTCGATCGATCTGATTATGGTCATAATTCTCTGTCCGCCCTGACTGCTGGTCATCTTGTAGGGCATGGTAAAGCCATCAACCTCTTTAAACTTCTCGAACAACTGGTCGCCCTCACCCGAGGACTGCTTAAGAAGGTTGAAATTTGCTTTCGAAAAATAGAGATTTATCGTATCGCCGGCAGCCTGAATGTATCGAACATTGTAGGCATCCTGCCCCTTGACCTTCTCCTCACCCACAAGTTCGGCCTTGGCGCCGCGTTCTTTGTAATCAAGATAGGGATTCATCATCATGCCCTCGAGCTGCTCGGGAAGATCCTCTTCCTCGGCAAAGATATAACCGGGCACCATCGGATATTTGGACCAGATTTGCTCACCGTCAGAGGCCACTTCGACCTCAAACTGATCGCTGGTCCATTTCATGAAATGCTTATTGGGCGCTTCCTGGGCCAGGACAAAATCTCCTGACATCTGACCGAAAAAGGCCTTGCCTTCCATTTTCATGCTTTCCATGTTTTTGTAGTTTTCCATTCCCCCGGTGTTTTCCAGATATTTCTGAATCACCTCATCGCCTGTCATCTGCGCTGAAGATACGACAGATAACGACAGCACAAAGACCAGAGCAACCCAAACTGTTAAAAGCTTTCTCACATCATCTCCTTCCGTTTCTATGATATTACATAATAACTTCTAAATTATTCAAATCTATCCATTGCTTAAACATTTAATATGGTATATGCCTAATAATTACGCAAGTTTCAATAATATTAATTTCGAATCGGCAAGCCGGACTATAATTGTTTTGGATTGTGTATCGATAATCCGTGCACATCGTGCACCGCTTCCAGAATCGCCTCGGACATAACCGGATGCGCATGGAAAGCATTTCCGAGCTCATCAACAGTCAATCCCATCCTGACTGCGAGCGCGCATTCATGTATCAGTTCCGTGGCATGGGCGCCTACGATATGCACACCCAGCACCTTGTCCGAGTCGGCATCAGCAACAACTTTAACCAGGCCTTCGATTTCGTTTTCGGCCTGTGCCTTGCCCAGAACACGGAAGAGGAATTGCCCTGTGCGGACTTTAATACCCTGCTCCTCCGCCTGCTTTTCCCGCAGTCCTACAGAACCGACCTCGGGAGTTGTGAAGATGGCATTGGGAACTCCGGCATAGTTTATTTCAGTCTCCTGCCCGGCGCAGTTGGCCGCGGCAATCGCACCCTCGGCAGAGGCGGTATAAGCCAGGAGCCATTTACCGGCCACATCGCCAATAGCATAGATATTGGGAATATTGGTTTGCATTTTGAGATTGGTCTTAATTGAACCGTTATCATTCATTTCAATACCGACTTCTTCCAGCCCGATATCATCGACATTGAACTTACGGCCGATCGCCACCAATGCTTTTTCGGCTTCTATGGTCTTGCCGTCATCGAGCTCGGCCTTGATTCCCTCGCCATTGTGCACATCTACAACATTGACATTGCGCCCCAAATGAAACTTGACCTTATTTTTCTTGAGCTCGCGTTCAATTGTTTTGGAGACATCGACATCTTCGAGGGGAAGTGCGTGTTCCAAAAGCTCGACCATGGTGACCTTACATCCCAACATACTCATCAGGAAGGCAAATTCGCATCCGATTACCCCCATCCCGATAATCAGCATCGATTTGGGAATCTCCTTGAGCATAACCATATCATTGGAAGATAGGATGTACTCACCGTCATAAGGAAAGGCCGGAATATTTAAAGGACGGCTTCCGGTGGCGATAATTATATTTTCGGCTTTTATTTCTTCAATACTATCGTCGGCTTTTTCTATTATCAATTCCTTATTGCCTTTAAGCTTGCCGCGTCCCATAAATTTGGAGACATTGTGGAATTCAAAAAGGTCGTCGATTCCTTTGACCAACCCGGTTACGATCTTCTCCTTGCGCGCCATCATAGCCTCATGATCGACCGAGACACTGCCTTCGAGCTTAAGACCGTATCGGGCGGCATTTTTCATCTTCTTATACATCGATGCGGTGGCAATCATGGTTTTGGTGGGGATACAGCCCCAATTCAAACAGACTCCGCCCAGGGCTTCGCTCTCGATACAGGCGGCCTTTCTTCCCATCTGGGCGGCACGAATAGCGGCAACATAGCCCCCCGGCCCGCCTCCCAAAACCGCAACATCAAAACTCTCAGCCATTGAAAATCCTTTCTATCTTGATTAACATATCTCCCGAATTTTGTTTATAACAAGTTATGCTATAAAGTGTTTTGGGAAAATGAATAATTTCTGCGGGATTGTCAAGGAAGGATGTTATTGGCGGGATAAAGGAAGCCCCGCTCGGGGAGAGCAGGGCCTGACCTAAAATATTTGGCTTGAGAGAAAACGGATGGTACGAAAGGAGGGAGAAAAGGCAAGTTATATTCTCCGCCAGTTTAACGGCGATATCTTCCAAGTCCGCCTTATCAGTGACAGAATTGCATGGACAATTCCTTCCGGCGAGTATCTCTTTAAAAAGAGAGGAGGGATTCCTTATCACTAAGGAATCCCTTATCCCCTCCTCTTCGTACCCTATCACCGCCATTTAAGAGTAACTGACTTCGTGCATATATATAATCAAAGTGTGTGCCACAAATAGATGTTCAATAATTAAACAGTATATCTCCTTGTATCATAGGGAAAAGAAATGTTTATTTAAAGTTATGGACAAGATGGACGGTCGTTGCATATAGCGCAGTTTATGCGCGCAAATTCCTGCGAATTCTGCGCATTTACTGTAATATCCAATGCTACAATAGATTATAAGGGCGCAATTGCTGCGCCAGCAATCCCGCCGAAAAGAGCAATTTCTGCGTTTTTGGTGACAGATTCTGTCATATATAGATTATGAATTCACAACAGATCATCCGAATTGATTTATAGCCAATTTGAGATTGACTTAAACATCAATACTGTTTTTATTTGCCAAAATATGAATTGGCCCAATCGATTGACATTAACCCGCATATTGCTTGCGCCTGTATTTATGATTTTCTTTCTGATCGAGGGCGTCTGGGCCCGGCTTGTGGCGCTGATTGTCTTTATTGTTGCCGCCATTACGGATATGTTGGACGGATGGATTGCGCGCAAGTATAACATCACCACCGGATTCGGGAAGTTTATGGATCCGCTGGCGGATAAAATCCTGGCCTCGATCGCGCTTATCGCCTTTGTCATGCTCGATTACTGCAGGGCATGGATGGTGCTTCCCATAATCATCCGTGAGTTTTTCATTATGGGCCTTCGTTCGCTGGCGGCCTATAAGGGAATGGTGATAACCCCAACCTGGTGGGCCAAGTTGAAGACATTTATGCAGATGGTTTCGATCGGCGTGATCCTGCTATTTGTCAATCTCCAGACCTTTGTACCGGCTATGGGCGGCAATTGGGATATTCTCAACAATCCGAGGGCATACACTTTCATAGACGGCCTTGTATTCATTACCATGGTGATTACGGTTGCCACGGGGATTGATTATATCGTTAAATATTTTTATCTTCTAAAAAACGTACTGAGATAGATAATGATACTTGCCGTAAAATTAATAGCTACCGGGTTCGGATTCGGCTACCTGAAACCGTTTGCGGGAACATGGGGTACGATTCCCGGCGTAATTATCTGCTATCTTCTTTATCCTCTGGGGCTGGCTTATCAATTTGCCGCGGTGGGCATCCTCTTTTTCCTTTCGGTATGGAGCGCCTCGGCGGCGGAAAAGCATTTCGGGCATGACAGCAAGAAGATCGTGATCGACGAGATCGCTGGAATGGCGGTGACAATGATGCTGGTACCAAACCCGCATGACTGGAGATATTATTTGATTGGCTTCATTCTATTTCGTATATTTGACGTTGCAAAAATCGAACCGGAAGCATCGGCCGAAAAACTCCCCGGTGGATGGGGCGTTACGATGGATGATATCGCGGCCGGTGTCTATTCCTGGATAACATTACAACTGCTGACAAACTTTCTCATCAAATTATGATAACCGAAATCATCACAATAGGAAACGAGATTCTTCTCGGGCAAACACTGGACTCCAATGCCGCTTATATTGCCGACAAGCTGACCGAGGTTGGCGCTGATATCAGGCGGATTACCACGATCGGGGATGGCAATCAGGATATCGTAAATATTCTGAAAGAGGCCATGGGTCGTGCGGATTTGATTATTACGACCGGCGGGCTTGGCCCTACCGACGATGACCTGACCAAATCCGCTATCTGCCAGACATTCAACCGTAAGCTGGAATTTCATTCTGATATCCTGAAGCTGATTACCGACCGTTATTCCCGCCGGGGTATGGTCATGCCTGAGTTCGTGAAGACACAGGCGGATCAGCCCGATGGATCGGTTTTACTGGAAAATCCAATTGGCTCAGCAGTGGGAATTGCAATCGAGGATGGCGATAAACGAGTGATTTCACTTCCGGGGGTGCCGTCCGAGATGCGTGCCATGATCGATCAATCGGTTATCCCTTATCTGAAAAAGCATAAGGACAGCTTCAACATTATCTTCCGCAATGTTCAGACCTTCGGGACATTCGAATCATACATAGCTGATATGATCAGAAAAAATGATTTCACTCATGACGGCTGCGAGCTGGCCTATCTACCATCATTGAAAGGTGTAGTCCTGAGATTGACCTATCGAGGCGACGACAAAGCCGAAGGCGAGAAGCTGGTTGCAAAGTACGCCTCTGATTTAAAAGAAATTCTGGGGGAATACTATATTGCTGATGACGGTCGTGACCTGGTAGAGGTCACCACCGACCTTCTGAAGGAGAAACATGCAACAGTGGCAACTGCGGAATCATGTACAGGGGGAATGATCGCGGCGGCTCTTACAGATATTGCCGGATCATCGGAATATTTCCTGCAAGGAGCGGTAACATATTCCAATGAGGCCAAGACCGATGTTCTGGATGTGCCCCAGGAAATATTAGTTGATCACGGTGCGGTTTCCGGGGAGACAGTTTATCACATGGCGAAAAACCTTCGCGACAAAGCCGGAACCGATTATGCAATCTCGGTCTCGGGCATAGCCGGACCCACAGGCGGCACCGAGGAAAAACCGGTGGGCTTGATATATATAGGATTGGCGCACCCGGGAGGCGTCGATATCCACGAACATGTTTTCGGCACAGATCGTCAGATAAACCGTGAACGGACTGTCTATCATGCTCTAAATCATCTTAGAATGAAATTACTGGAGAAATAAAAAATTGGATTATCGTTATGCGTTCATTTATAGCTGTTAAAATATCATCGGATCAGAGAGAGAAGATTTCGAAATTGATCGGGGATTTGAAAAAATCCAACACGGATGTCAAATGGGTCAAACCGGAGAATCTTCATGTCACCCTTAAGTTTCTGGGCGAGGTTGATGAAAAGGCGTTGCCGGAAATTTTCGATTATCTCGAAAAGTCATTGACAAATGATACATCATTTCAGTTTAATTTAAAGGCCATAGGAACTTTTCCCAATATACGGCGTCCGCATGTGATCTGGGTTGGGATCGATAAAGGTGCGGACAGCCTCAAGGAACTGGCAAAGAAAATCGACGAGACAATGCTGGGCTTTGGTTTTGCAAGGGAAAAGCGCGGCTTCTCCCCGCACCTTACGATCGGACGGGTAAAGAGCACCCGGCTGATCGAAAGATTAACCAATATGTTTAAGGATGTGGATTTTGAAACGGATGACTTTGTAATCGATGAGGTGGTATTTTTCCAGAGCATTTTGAAACGCGAAGGACCGACATACATACCTCAAAAAGTCATCAAATTGCGTTCAGCAGAAAAGGATGGTTGAGATGGGCAATAACAAAACTTCTACCGACAAAAGCAGGGCAATCGAACATGCGATGACACAGATCGAGAGGCAGTTCGGTAAGGGTTCTATTATGAAGATGGGCGATAAAGATGTTGTCCTGAAGGTGCCCGCAATCTCAACCGGCTCGATCACGCTCGATATTGCGCTCGGGCTGGGCGGAGTGCCGAGAGGCCGTGTTGTCGAAATTTATGGGCCGGAGGCCTCAGGTAAGACCACTCTATCGCTTCATGTTATCGCAGAGGCTCAAAAAACGAACGGCGTGGTTGCATTTATTGATGCCGAGCATGCCTTCGATGCTAATTATGCGCGTAACCTGGGTGTGGATACCGACAATCTTCTGATCTCCCAGCCGGATACCGGTGAGCAGGCGCTTGAAATAGCCGATACGCTGGTACGGTCGGGCGCTATTGATGCCGTCGTGATCGACTCTGTGGCGGCACTTGTACCGCGTGCCGAGCTTGAGGGCGAAATGGGTGATTCGCATATGGGCCTGCAGGCGCGTTTAATGTCACAAGCGCTCAGAAAACTGACCGGCACGGTCTCGAAATCGAAAACCTGCTTAATCTTCATAAATCAAATCCGCATGAAAATCGGTGTTATGTTCGGCAATCCCGAAACCACCACCGGCGGTAATGCGCTCAAGTTCTATTCCTCGGTACGTCTGGATATCAGGCGTATCGCCGCTATCAAAGAGGGCAGTGAGATGATTGGCTCGCGCACACGGGTGCGTGTGGTCAAGAACAAGCTGGCCCCGCCCTTCAAGGACGCTGAATTCGATATCATCTACGGCAGAGGCATCTCCCGTGAGGGCGAGCTTCTGGACCTGGGCGCGCATTTCGATATAGTAGAGAAGTCCGGGGCGTGGTACTCGTATAAGGGAGAACGTCTGGGACAGGGACGTGAGAACGCCAAGGCATACCTGACCGAAAATGCCGAAATCCGGGATGAGATCGACCGCGCCATCCGCGAAAAATACGGGCTGATCGAACCTTCAAAACCGGAAGAGAAGAAGCCGGAAGAGCAGAAAGAAGAGGCGAAGACGAAGTAGACTGTGTTTGAACGTTCTCTGGTATTAGTCGTGTATATAAAGGAAAGTCACCGGGTGCCCCAACCTTTAGGTTGGGTTCGAATCAATCGAAAAGACCACCCCAAGCTGAAGCTTGGGGCACCCGAAGAAGAATTTGATATTTCATATACAGCGGCAAGTTATGGGAGGTAGGTATTATGGGCGCAATCATTTCCAACCTTATAGTAGTTATTTCTTTAATGATTAATATATGGGGTATTAACTTTGAATATATCGAAGTCAAAACTGAGGGCGATTGTGGATATATAGCAAGAATATATCTGCCCCCGGACCCGACAGATAACCATCAGTTTCTTTATCCTACATATGATGTTGACAGCCGATATTCAAGTTTGAAGATGCGAACCGAAATAGCTGATTCCCTAAATACCTTTGATTGTATTGCAGGCCGCAGGGCTAGCAATGAAAATCACTCAAAGATTTCCACAGACAGCATTAATTTAAGATATGAATATAGATTCCCATGTTGCGATGACTTTGTACTGCTTAGATACTACGTATCAAAAGACATAATAGACTTATGGATTGCGAGATCCGATTCTCAGGGAATATGGTGCATTTTATCCTCCTTCTGTGGAGGTAGTGTGATCGAAAACTATAACAATATGGTTGAAGAATTTCCTTCTGTGCAGAATATGCCGCTCATATGCAGGGCCATGTTTGTGCTGCCACTGTATCCTGGATTTGAGTCCTGTGATATTTTTGAATCTGATAAGGACCTGCTTTATGAACGTAGGGAGACTGGCTTGGGCTGGTGGATTTTGTACAGATATAATCTTAAGCAAAATTTCCGATATGTAATCGATTTTGCTTCCCAGGCAAAGCGTCCGTTTGTCCGCAACAGAGATGATATAAAAAACTGGGGTGAGGAGATGCAGACAAGACTCATGGCGTCTGACAAAAGCATCGAAGCGCCATACATAACTAAGAAGGGCAATCTTGATATTGTGCATATGGTGATATCAAAAAAAATGGAGAGCGGCCTTGAATGGTGGGATGTCAGTTTTAACACGTACAATGGAAAATTATTTGATATAAAAAAAGTGGATTCTTTAAAATAGAATTAATTGTGGGTGACCCAATCTTCAGATTGGGTTCGAATTGATCGAAAAGAGCCTCCCAAGCTAAAGCTTGGGGCACCCAAATATCCTTAATTAATCGGAATGTTGTTAGTTCAGATGAAGTTTTATGATGTTATGAACAATCTACGGGTGACCCAACCTTCAGGTTGGGCCTAAAGTTGATGCTATGACCAAATTAAAGCACTACGATAATCTTGGAACTGCAAGATTCATAACTTTTGGCTGCTATAAAAGCCAAAGGTTAATGACCGATGAGAATATAATTAAAATATTTCTTGAAGAATTGGGCAAGCTAAGAACTGAACAAAACATAAAAATACTGGGCTATGTGATTATGCCTAATCATGTGCATTTAGTGTTGTGGCCTCCCGACGGAGTTCGTATCGGTACCATAATTGGCAGATTAAAAGCCCTTTCGGCAAAAAGATCAATAGAATATCTAAAGAAGACTAATGCGAGTAGTCTGAATAATTTAAAAAATCCTCAAAGTAATAGTGATTTCTCATTTTGGAAATACAGGTGTTATGATCATAATTGCAGGTCAATTGATACAATAATTGAGAAAATTCGATACTGTCATAAAAATCCTGTCAACCAGAGCTTGGTTAACAGACCTGAAAAATGGAAATGGTCAAGCTTTAACTGGTATCAGGGAGATACGGATTTCCCCATTGAAATGGACGGATTTGAGAATGTTTAAAAATGCAAATTCCCAGGCTGAAGCTTTGGGCACCCAGGCATCGTTAATTAATCCGATTATCGGTTATGCAATTCATTTTTCATAAATATAAAAGAAAAGTCTCCAGGTGTCCCAACCTTTAGGTTGGGTTCGAATCGATCGAAAAGAGCCTCCCAAGCTAAAGCTTGGGGCACCCGAAAACAGTCAATTTAATTAAATCGTTATAACCCTATGCCAATTATCACCGCCCTCAAACGAGTCAAATACCATAAGGATCGCTTTAATCTGTTTATCGAGAAGAAGTTCTTGTGTACGGTGCCGGATTATATGGTCGAGAAGCTGCAGCTCAAGGAGGGTGTCGATGTCCCGCCCAAAATTATCGAGGAGATCGAGCAGGAATCAAACAGCTTCCGGGCCTCCGAAACCGCCTACCGCCTCCTGACCATGCGTCCCCACAGCCAGCTCGAGCTACGCATGAAGATGAAGAAAAAGGGCTTTTCCAACGAGGTCATAAATCCGATCATAAAAAAATGCCTCGATAACGGCTATCTGGATGACCGTGATTTTGCCGAGGCTCATGTCAAGTCGAGGCTTCTTTCCAAGCCCAGGGGCAGACGTATGTTGATGTCCGAGCTTCTAAGCAAAGGGGTTGACCGGGATATCGCCGCTGAGGTAATATCCGAGGCGATGGCGGAAACATCAGAGGAGGAACTGGCGTTACAACTCCTGCAGAAAAACAGAAATAGATTCCTGAAACAAAAATCGGTTGACTTAAAGCTGAAAATTCGCAACTTTTTAGGCTACAGAGGATTCGGTTACGACGCGATAAGAAAAGCGACCGATGAGTTTATAAAAACTATCGACAACGAGGAATACGATTTCAATGAAGAGCTCTGAAATTCGAAAAACATATCTGGAATATTTCAAGAAGCATGACCATACAGAGGTGGAATCGTCATCGCTGGTGCCTCACGATGATCCCACGATTCTTTTTGCCAATGCCGGTATGAACCAGTTCAAGCGGGTCTTTATGGGCGAGGAGTCTCTCCCCTATTCCCGGGCAACCTCATCGCAGAAATGTATCCGTGCCGGCGGAAAGCATAACGATCTGGAAAATGTGGGAGAAACCGCCCGTCACCATACTTTCTTCGAGATGCTGGGCAATTTCTCATTCGGCGATTATTTCAAGGAAGAGGCGATTTATTACTGCTGGGATCTGATGACCAAAGTTTATGGCTTTGATCCCAAGCGTCTCTGGGCTACTGTTTATGTGGATGATGATGAAGCTTTTGATCTCTGGAAGAAAATTGCGCCGGAGCTGGGCGACAGAA
This sequence comes from uncultured Ignavibacteria bacterium, assembly GCA_964496505.1. GTDB lineage: Bacteria > Zixibacteria > MSB-5A5 > JAABVY01 > JAABVY01 > JAABVY01. Next base: position 27,661 of record CAZBZV010000052.1, read on the forward strand.
TTTTGCGCTTTGACGAGAAAGAAAATTACTGGAGTATGGGCGACACCGGCCCTTGCGGGCCATGCGCGGAAATTCATATCGACCGCGGTGAGAAGTTCGATTACGGCGGGACGCCCTCAAGCGTAAACGGCCCGGGCGACCGTTATATCGAGATGTGGAACCTGGTCTTCATGCAGTTCAACCGCGATGAAAATGGAACCCTCACTCCCCTGCCAAAACCGTCTGTTGATACCGGCGCTGGACTGGAACGGTTCGCCTGTGTGCTGCAAAATGCCGAGACCAATTTCGAGAGCGATCTTTTTATGCCGATCGTCCGGCATATCGAGGAGATCACCGGCAAAAAATATATCGTGGGTGATGAAGGCCTTTCGCATCGGGTGATTGCCGACCATATCCGTGCGCTGACATTCGCCTTTGCCGACGGCGCGGTGCCCTCGAACGAAAAGCGCGGTTATGTGCTAAGACGAATCTTAAGGCGCGCGGCACGTCACGGCCGTCTACTGGATATGCAGGAGCCGTTTATATACAAGCTGGCCGGGACTGTCACAGAGATTATGGGCGAGGCCTATCCCGATCTGAAGGCCAAGCTGGAGCATGTGTCGAGCATTATCAAAGCTGAGGAGGAACGTTTCGGCGAGACTCTGGATACCGGCCTTGAACTCTTCGACAGGGTGGCCGAGAAAGTCGAATCGGCAGGCGGTAATACCATTCCCGGCGAGGAAGTGTTTAAACTCTATGATACATACGGCTTCCCGCTCGACCTGACACAGGTCATGGCTCGGGAACGCGGCCTTACCGTCGATGAGCAGGGCTTCGAAAAGGAGCTTTCCAAACAGCAGGAAAAGAGCAAGGAAGATTACAGGTCAAAGGGCGTGACATTCGGCGGAAAGACAATCGACATAGACATTAAATCCGAGTTTACCGGATATGACGACAGATTCGAACTTGAGACAGAGCTTGTTAAAGTTTTCGAAACCGACAAGGACGGCAAGCTAATTGCGATCTTGAAGAAGACGCCGTTTTATGCCGAGTCCGGCGGTCAGATCGGTGATAAAGGTTTGATCAAAAACGGCGGCTTTGAATTCGAGGTCGAGGACACGCAGAAACAGGGCGAAACAGCATTGCATATCGGTAAGAACAGGACAGGCGATATTCATGATTTCGTTGGAAAGAAAGTAACCGCACGTGTTGAAGCCCGATACCAGAAGCATACCCAGCGCAATCATACCGCCACACATCTATTGCATAAAGCTCTGCAGGAGGTGCTGGGAGATCATGTGCGCCAGGCGGGATCGCTGGTTGCGCCGGACAGGCTTCGGTTCGACTTCACCCATTTCAAAGCGGTAGAACCATCGGAGCTGAAGGCTATCGAGGATAAGGTAAACGAAGTGGTTCTTGAAAATCGCAGTGTCAAATGGACTATAACCGATTTCGATACCGCCAAAGAGAAAGGCGCGATGGCGCTGTTTGGCGAGAAATACGGCGAGGATGTCCGTATGGTCGAGGTCGAGGGCAATTCGCGTGAATTGTGCG
>CAZBZV010000053.1:0-28015 GCA_964496505.1 uncultured Ignavibacteria bacterium
AAAGTGTTACCCATGTGATCGGTCTTTTCTGTTACCTATGTCTTGTTCGTACAATACCATGATTACCACAATTCTGTCGGCGGGAATAATCTTGCATATCAATTCCAGCGCCTTATCCAGAAGCACATCTTTGGGCTCATCCGAGCCCAGAAGCTTGGCCATATCGAAAATCGTAGGCATAAGCTCGGGAATTTCGGAGAGTTTCTGGGGCAGGGGACGCATGGTTTCGTCAAGCGGCATGAAGATCGAGTTCTCGGGCACATCCCCGGTAAAGGAAATCCGCTGGCTGCTGACATCCTCCTTCTCCGACAGGTCGCTGTCCTTGATCTTGAACTCGGTCAGGCCGAACATGATATTGTCGCCCGCGGAGAGCTCGGTGGGATTTTCTATTTTGCGTCCATTGACAATCGTGCCGTTACGGCTGCCGATATCATCGATTACAATTTCACCCGATTCTTTGACCTCAAGCCTGGCATGCTTTCCGGACACGGTTTTGTGGACGATGCAGATATCAGCTTTCTTGCTCCGGCCGATTTGGTATTCGCCAGGCGCGAGATCGAAGCTGTAGTATTTATTTCCGTCAGTCCCGACTAATTTCAGCATATTGACCCTATCGTAAAAAGCTTTAATTGCCCAAAGGTGAAGGATAATAACTCAAAAAGATAACAATATTTATGAAATTTTCAATATTAATATCGTGTTAGCGAAAATCGGGTAATCTGTGGCATATTTTGTTCCGGCAGGAAGGGATTCCTGCCGGCGCTTTTTACAACTGGGAATTATGAGACATGCTCGGGATTCCTGCCGGCGCTTTTTGAAAGCCCTTCAGATAAACCGCCGGGAATGGGTTCCCGGCGGCACATTTAGGGACTTTATGCTCGTGAACGGGATTCCTATCGAAAAATAAGCTACAACATGTGCCGTCGGGTTCCCTAACCTGACGGGAAACACCGCCGGATCAAATCCTGCTTGACAGATATACGGGGATAGTTTATCCTGTCTGAAAAATTTATCTGCACCCGAAAGGATAAGCACAATGCCTGATATTTTAAATCTTTCTCTTGATGAAGCGCGTGCGAAATTAATGGAGATCGTGAATGAAAAAGCGGTCTTTAAAGGAGATTTTACGCTCGCTTCGGGACAGAAGTCCAACTATTACATCGACGGCAAGTTTATCTCGCTGACCTCGGACGGCCTGGCATATTTCGCCAAGGTTATCCTTGAGATGATAAAGGATGACGGCGTGAAATATATCGGCGGCCCCACTCTGGGCGCCGATCCGATTATCGGCGGCACGGTTGCCATGTCGCATCTGATCGGCAGACCTCTGGACGGTTTCATCATCCGCAAGGAGCAGCGCGATCACGGGCGCATGCGCATGATCGAAGGCCCTCTCAAGGAGGGGCAGAAGGTGATAATTGTGGAAGATGTTACCACCACCGGCGGCTCGGTCCTGAGGGGTATTAAACGAGTGGAGGAGATGGGCTGCGAGGTGGTTAAGGTGATCTGCCTGGTTGACCGCCTTCAGGGGGCATCGGAGAATTTCGAAAAAGAAGGCTACAATTTCACCCCCATTTTCAGGGTCAACGAGCTCGATATCGATTGATCACATAAACAGATCGTAATTGCCCGAAGCCGAGGGGAAGATCCTGCCTTTGTCCTCGAGGTCGATAGTGGCGCCCTTGCCCAGATAACGGGCGTCAAATCCACGGCGGCGCAAATCCTCGGCGAATTCCGGAAAGCCATGCAGGGTCAGAACCTTGTCCGGATTGGCCTCCTCCACATAGCGGATCAGGTCGTTATAGTCGGCATGATCTGAAAGCGGTATAACGACATCGGCGCTGGTCCTGAATCGAGAGGATTTGTCCATACCCCAGCCGGAGAGAAAACACACTCGTTTAGGGTAAATCATGTTAAAAAGCGACTTGTATTTCTTGAAGTAGGGCGGGAAAACCACCACCTTGCCCTTGAAATCCTTCTCATGCAGGGGATGCAGGTTTTTGAACTTTACGCCGCAGCGTTCATAAAGCTGGCAGAAATTATGGACATTATGCTCGGCATAGAGCTCGAATCCGAAATCGCCCAGAATTTTGATCGCCTCCTGCGCCTTGCCAAGTGAATATGCCAGAATAATCGGCACCTGGTTGGATAGCAGGGTCTTTTGCACGAAAGTAATGAGCTGATCGACCACCTTGTCGCGTTCCGGGAAAACATAGCGGGGATCGCCGTAAGTAGATTCCATAATGAGTATATCGGTATCGATAATCTCGGCCGGCGGCGTGGTCTCGCATCCGGTCAGCTTAAAATCGCCGGTGTAGACGATCTTGGTACCGCCTTTGTCGATTTTTATCTGAGCGCAACCCAGAATATGCCCGGACGAAAACAGCTCCACGGAAAAGCCGCCGAAATCAACGGGCTGATTGTATCCCAGCGCCCGGGCTTTGGTGCGTTTATAGCGCTGGTTGAAGAACAGAATCGTCTCCGGCGTCGCCAGAATTTTCTTGTGCGAGGCTATGTGATCGGTATGGGCATGCGATACGAATGAGAATTCCGCCTTGCGGTGCGCATCGATATTGAATTCCAGCCCTTCGATCTCGATCCCGTTGTTGAATGTAAGCTGCATTCGAGAAATTCTTTCTATTTTTTGTAGCCGATTTTGCGCAGGAATTCCCTGCGGGTTTTCTTGTGCTCCTCGCCTTCGACACCCAGCGGGGTCAGTCCGTCAACCACGCCCATAACACCTCGTCCAACCTCGGTTTCGGCCACAATCACCTCAACCGGATTAGCGGTAGCGCAGAAAATCCTGCATACCTCGGGGCAGGCCTTGATCTGGTTAAGCACGTTAATAGGGAAGGCATTTCCAAGAAAGATCAGAAAAGAGTGACCGCATTTTACCTTCAGCATATTATCCGCGGCCAGCTTGATAAGATCGTCATCGGTGCCGGTGGTACGGATCAGCCGTTCCTGCGAGGCCTCACAGAAGGCCATGCCGAACTTGATACCGGGCACAGCGCCAACCATGATTTCGTAGATGTCCTCGACCGACTTGATGAAATGTGTCATGCCGAAGATCAGGTTTAATTCTTTGGGATTGTCTATTTTGACTACATGAGTTTCCACTGCAGACTCCTTTTATATAATACGATATCCTTCCATGCTATTTATCCTCGGGATAGATAATTTCTATGGAATTTACCTTATCCCCGACCAGAATTCTGTCCACAATCCGCAAACCATAGATCACCTGCCCGAATGCTGTATAGCGCGCGTTCAGATGCGGCTGGGGTGAATGGCAGATAAACCACTGGCTGCCGCCGGTGTCCTTGCCTGCATGCGCCATCCCCATTGTTCCGGCGGTGTATTCATGGCGGTTAAACTCGCTGCGGATGGTATATCCAGGTCCTCCGAAACCATCCCCATGCGGATCACCGGCCTGGATCACGAAATTGGGCACCACCCTGTGGAAAATAACATCGTCGTAGAATCCTGATTCGGCCAGCTTGATAAAATTCGAGACTGTTTTGGGGGTCTTGTCGTATAAAAGCTCCACCCTGATCTGTCCCCTGTCGGTATTGATTTCCGCAATCGGATTTTCGTCAAAGCGGCCGTAGAAATCATCATAGGTCGAAACCGTAATCATCGGGTCGAAATATCCCAGATGGTCTGACTTGTCCACCCCGGTCATGGCGAATATATCTATCGCCAGCTTGCGCACATTGCGGTCGTTATCTTCGAGAGCTTTGTTCAAAAGCTCGAGGATATTTTCATCGGCAATCTGGCTGTCTACCACCCAGCCGTTCAGATTATACAGAATCGAAAACCTGAAATTAGCGTCGGCATGATCCAGTTGATCCTCATAGATATCCAGAATCTTTTCTGTGAACTGATCCAGCTTGAGTTTGGTAATGAGCTCAATTGCCGAGGTGACAACCGCCGGATCGGGATCGCCGAGCGCATCCCCCAGATACCGCTCCATTTCCACGAAATCAAATTCAGCCAGACTGTAGAGGGCAGCGGTTCGAACGCGATGATCAGGATCGGCCAACAGTTTCTCCAGAAGATTGGCGGCCTCGGGTGTTTTGATATATTCCAGGGCTTCAGCCGATTTCATACGCAGGTACCAGTCGTAGTTTTCGAGTTCGGACATAAGGATATTCATCAATTTGGTCCGGTCCAGTTGCGCCAGCGCAATCAATGCCTCGCCTCTTAAGAATTTTTCCTCGTGATTCAAAAAAGGCTGTATTTTCGGGAATAGCGCCTCCATCTCGAATTTGCCGATCAGACTCAGACCCATGCCTGTTACCAGCGGATGTTCTCTTGCGGCCAATAGATTCATAAGCGCCTTTATAATCCTTCTGTCTCCAACTTCCATAATGGCCCGCAGGATACTGGCCTTGACCTCCCATTCACGGTCGCGTGAAAGCTGATTGGAGAGAGCCATGAGCGAGGCCGAGTCCTTTATCGCACGCAGACCTTCGGCGGCATACATGCGTATTTCCGGGATGGTATCCTTCAGACGGAAGCGCAGATTGCCAGCCGCCGATTCGGCCTCCAGCCGTCTCAGGGCATATACTGCGGCTTCTTCGACAAACTCCACGCTGTCAGTTACCATCTCCTTCAGAAGTTCAACTGCGGTATCGGCATCTGCACGCCAGAGACCTTCGGCGGCCCAGGCGCGGTGCTCCGGGATTGTATCGCGCGCGAAGCTCATCAACGCATTTACAGCGCTGTCGCCGCCCATTTTGCCGAGCGCGATTGCGGCCTGATGCACAACATGCGAGTCGGGATCGAATAGAAGCGGGATAACCTTCTCTGAATAGAGGCTGTCGCCGATCAGTCCCAATGCAAAGACTGCTTCGATTCGGACATCTGTCTCAGGATCATTCAGAAGATCGGCAATATAGGCCGAGGCGCCCTCGGGCTCGATCATCCCCAGGGCATAGCAGGTGCGTGCACGTATCTCCGGATTGTCATCGTTGAGGTATGTGTACAGAAGCGTATCCGCCTGGCGTTGGTCCTCCCAGATGGCTATCTGTACATTTTTATCGGATGGAATTCCGGCTTTGTCTTCATCTCCGCCGCATCCTGCAATTAAAAGTATGCTGATAGTAATAAAAATCGCTGCAAATACTCTATTCATTGAAATCCCCTTACCTGTTTTTTATTAAATTAATTAGGCCAGACAGGATTTCAAGTAATAAATAAAATTTTAGATGATTTTGTAATTGTAGAGCGGATAATCCCTTATGATTTTGTATTTTCGAAAAATCAGCCTTGCACTCGGAAAACTTATTCTGTTAATTCAGGTCAAATAAAGGAGGCCCTGTATATGTCTTTGTCGGTATTTTTACTGGAGCAGTATGAAGATGATTTCGTGGCAAAGTTGCGCAAAAAATTGATTCCCGAGGTTGACCTGTATTATGGGGAGGAAATTCCCGATCCGGCCGAGTATGAAATCCTGGTCGTGGGAGTGCCGGAAGAGAAGCATCTGACCTCCAGCTCCAAACTGCATACGCTGATAATCCCCTGGGCCGGGCTTCCCACACGGACGCGTGAACTGCTTCTGGAAAAGCCTGATTTAAACGTACACAACCTTCACTACAACGATATTCCCGTGGCCGAGACAGCCTTTGCGCTTCTGCTTTCGGCCGCCAAGTATATTATACCTATTGACCGCCGTTTCCGTCATCATGACTGGCGTCCGCGTTACAATCCGTATCCCGCAGTGCTTTTGAATGGCAAAAATGCCCTGGTACTGGGCTACGGCGCTATTGGAAAGCAGATTGCAAAGCTGTGCAAGGGCTTTGGTCTGAATGTGAAGGCGGTTAAACGGAATGTGGATAAGAAATCCGATGATGTGGCCGAGATATTTTCGATCGACAAAATTTTATATCTGCTTCCCGACACCAATGTTCTTTTCATTTCTTTGCCGATGACTCCCGATACCAAGGGGCTGATCGGGAAAAAGGAGCTGGGACTTCTGCCCGACCGTGCCATAATCGTGAACATCGCACGCGGCCCGATTATTGATGAAGAAGCGCTTTATAACGAGCTTTACGGCGAACGGCTTATTGCGGGGCTGGATGTCTGGTATCACTATCCACGCACTCAGGAGGCTCATAGGTATCATGAGCCCTCGGATTTCGATTTCCATCATCTGGACAATGTTGTTATGACGCCGCATCTGGCCGAGCGCTCGGATAAATCGAGCGATATGAATGTCGATTCGCTGGCCGAAATATTGAACAAAGCCGCCAGGGGCGAGGAGCTTCCGAACAGGGTCGATCCGGAACGTGGTTACTAAATTCGGCTATCCGCATCAGATGGTTGAATGATTATAAATCTCTTGCGGCAAATAGGTACTTATTTTTAAATATGAAAACTCTAAACAAAGGGGAATTATTATGTCAGTGAAGTTATTTCGTTGGATTTTCGTGTTTATGCTGCTTTCTGCTTTAGTGATAGCAGCATGTCAATCCGATCAAACTGATACCGCCGCCGGCGCCGGTTCAGAACCGGAAATAAACGAAGCGATGGTAGAAAGGGTCAAGAGCTTATGGCTCGAGGCCCAGAATGAGAAAAAGCTTGAACTTCTGGACAGCCTTTACACACCGGAGTCGGCTATCCAGATAGCAGGCGCTCAGAAAGATATTTGCGGAACTCCCATGGCGAAGCAATATTACAAAAGAGTCCATGAGGCCTTTCCTGATCTTAAATTTGAAATTGATGACGTTCGCCCTGCAGGAGATTGGATTGTCTGGAAATGGAAAATGCAGGGTACCAATACCGGAGAGTTTCGTGGTATGGAGCCAACCGGAAAAGAGGTAGTGATCTACGGTGTGACAATCAACAGGTTTGAAGATGGAATGGTATCGGAAGAATGGGCATATTTTGATGTTGCAGATTTTTATCAGCAGCTTGGTTTTGAACTCGTGCCACCCCAGCCCGAAAGCGAGGAGGAGAATTAAATATTTATGAAATCACATCTTCTGAATCTTTGTATGGGGGTAATAATATCGCTGGCATTTCTTGCCGCATGCAGTGATGACAGCTCCGGGCCGGATAATGGGGAAGTGCTGTATCCCGAATGTACAAAGTCCGATCCGGGCCGTACCGATATGCATACACCGCAATCCATGGTAGATGATTGGGGCGATCCAGCTCGTCTGGATGAGACAATCAACACCCCCTGCCCGGAGGATGCTGTCGAGATTTCCGCAGACGGACGTTACCTCTACTTCATGTTCACTTCCGATATCCTTGAAAACATGACCCCCGCGGAAATCCTTTCAAAGGAGAACAATACTTATCGTGCCGAAAGAATCGGAGGGCCGGATGAATTCGACCAGCCGGTCTTCTTCGATCTGGGCAAGGGCACTGCCGGATCGCTTGACGGCGAGTTGAGTTTCAGTCCCGACGGCAGTAAGGTCTATTTCCATTCCAACCGTCCCGAAAATACGGGCTACAACAACACGCCGTATTATGACGATTTTCTGGATATCTATGTGGCCGAGATAACAGGCGGCGAGGCAGGAGTTGCGGAGAATTTGGGTCCGCCGGTTAATTCGGTATATCCTGACGGAGAGCATGCTATCCATCCCGACGGCGTTACGCTTTATTTCACGTCGCTGAAACCTGTCGGCGAGGGCGGTGCGGATATATGGCGCTCACGCTTTGTGGGCGATGCGTGGCAGGAACCGGTGAATCTGGGATCGCCTGTCAACTCGGCCAGTGATGATCTCCAGCCGACATTTACCGCCGACGGTGATACAATGTATTTCGCCTCCGACCGTAATGCTCTGATCGGCATGGCCATATTTCGCTCTGTGTGGGATGGCAACTCATGGGATGAGCCGGAGCTTGTGATTCAGGGGATCGTGGGCGAGCCCTCGCTTACCGCCGACGGCACACTTTTGTATTTCGTGCATGTGCTTTCGGATTTGGACGGCACGTTCGATGCGGATATCTGGTATTGCGAGAGGATTGGAGAATAGAAATTCGATTTTATATGCCATGGGGAACCCTTTCCGGAGGGATGGGTGGCACGCCCAAACTCGTTTTGGGCGGGTAACATATCCGGGCCAAACAGAGTTTGACCCGGCCACCCAAAAAACTTCTATTTCAACAGCGTCATTTTTTTACTGTCAACAAAATCCCCGGCCTGCATTTTATATAGATACACTCCAGAGGCGACATCGGAGCCGTTATCATTTTTGCCGTCCCATTCGACAGAATAACTCCCTGCATCGCGGTATTCATCTACGAGCGTCCTGACCTTTTGGCCCATGGTATTATAAATCTGAAGGCTGACATTCGAGCCTTTTGTGAGAATATATGATATTTGAGTCGTGGCATTGAATGGATTTGGAAAATTCTGATTCAGTTCGAATGCCTTCGGAAGTGCCTTTTGTGAAGTTTCTCCGCTATCTGATGCGTCATTGGATGAGCTATCTCTTCTGTCTGTGGGAACCAGGGAAATGGATATTCCTCTTTCAGCGTACTCCTCAATTTCATCCCCATCAAGGCCATACTTCTCTAATCCTTCGTCAAAATCCTCTGATTTAATCACAAGCTCTCTACCGTCCCGGGTGATCAGTTTGATATAGGCCATGGGATTCCAGATATTATAGGTCTTTGGATCCTGGGTGATTGGATATATAAGTGATTTTACAGGTGAATTCTCGTCCAAAAAATCAAGTTTTATATCATAGTCATCGCCTTCGAGAAGACTGTCGAGAAAATCGGATTGCCCGATCCTTTCCACAAGGGGACTGTAGGTTGTGGCATAGGCCTCAGCAAAATCCGGATTGTTTTCCAGCTTTTTGATTACCAGCAGATGTATCTCTTCACTTTCAGCTACATGCGAATCCTGATATTCGAGCAGATGCTTGACCTCGTTTGCAAGGCTGACCTTCTGTTTTTCAAGAATCGGCATAATGGAATCTGAGTCATGTTGATTCAGCTTTTTGAAAGCTGTCACAATCAAAACCGCTTCTCTTTCGGTTTCCAGATTTTTAAACCTGATTATGCAATTGTCATCGCAGTCTTCAATTTCAAACTGGGCGCCGTCAATTTCAAGGGTTTTCAGGAGCTCATCGATTTGATCTTTATTCTGCGCAAAATCCTCGTGTACTCCGCCAATCGCGACTTCATATCCGGAAATTCGTTGCGCATTAAACGGTACCAAAGTCATAACCATAATTAATACAATTACGATTCCCAGGCCAGCGCTTAAGGCCGGCCGTCTGCTCACATTGTCAAATATTTTGCTCATTATATTCTTCTCCCTGTATTTTGCGTCCTGAATCTTTGCCTTTGCTTCCACGCGCTCGATGAGGATATCATAGGGAAGACGCTCATCTGTCTTCTCATTCGCAGCTACCGCAAGATCTTTTTCAATCAACTGCTCTGCCCGGATATAAAGTCTGCATGATTTGCATGATTTTAGATGCTTAAGCAAGTCTCTGTCGCTCTCGGGAATAATTCCTTTGTATCCGGCTATTTTTTTCTTGGCCTCGCGGCAACGCATAAATTGTCCTCTTTTTTTGCCGGGATTATGCGGCATTCAGATTCAGTTTTTTTTAGATGTTTAATTATCGCTTTGCGCATTTTTGCGCGCGCTCGTGACAGACGGACTTTGACTGCAGCTTCTGATTTTCCGGTAAATTCGGCAAGTTCCGACAGCTTCCAGCCCTGGATTTCGAACAGAGTAATCAGTATGCGCTCGTCATCCGTGAGAGCATTAAAAGCTATCTTCAGCCGTTGCCGCACAGCATGGAGAAAGCCGGAATCATTATGCGCGCTAACCAGTGCCGAGTTCTCATGCAAAGGTTTTGAACGCTTCAGCAAACCATTTCGAATGCGGTTTTTGTAATGGTTCACTATGATTCTGTAAAGCCAGCTCTTAAATGCTCCGGTATCCCGCAGCTTTTTAAAGCCGGAGAGTGCGCATACCAGGGAATCCTGATACAAATCATCACCCTCGTCGCGATTCGCCATCAGCTTGCGGCAAAAAGCCCGGGCCTTTTCATGCAACGGTTTCAGATGCTGCCAGAATTGATTCGATTGACCGTCCATCATCCCTCAGGACACGGTTAAAGGAGAAAGGTTACAATTTATTTTAAAGAACTTGTTGTCTTGTCGATTCCCGGATGTAGTTCTTGATTATAGAATGACATTCTGATCTTCATGCAAAAAATCCCTCAGCTCCCTCAGATACTTATCCAGCTCGCTGCTTTTGCTGCATTCGATAAAATGAACTTTCAGCCCATTGGCTTTATAAACATCCTTTTTCTTTTTGAGGCGGTCGCGGTAGAAGGGCATGTGGTTGTAGCCGCAGATTTCCAGAAAAAGGTCGTGCTGGGGAAGGAAGAAGTCGGGACGGAACTGCCGTCCCCCCAGAAGCATCAATGGCTCGTATCTGAACTCGATGCCGTTGTCATGAAGATAATCAGCGCATTTTTTTTCGAGCTGTGATCGTACCTGCACGCCCGAGCGGGTCTTGATACGCGGCTCGAATTTTTTTTTGCGGGGCAGACGGACGCCTTTGAGCCGGCCAAACCGTCCGCTCTTTTTCTGACGGGGATATTTTATCATGATATTCAAAAAATAGAAGATTGCCGCGTCTAATGCAATCACTTTGTGAGAATCGGCCGCTTGCACTGGACATTGCGGGAAATTTTCGTTACTTTGATTTTTCTGAATTTTGTAACTAAAAAGGATTTTGCAATGAAACTGCTTATGATTTTCTGCGAGAAGTTTGCATATCAGCCCCGAATGAAAACATTGGAGGATGCTCCTGAAATCAAGGAGGGCAATGAGTTTAACGGCGCCATGGTGGGGTTTATTCATCTGGAGCAGAAGGATGAGGAGAATGCCGGATATGTCGAAACAAAGCTGGTAAAGAATCTCAAATGGGCGGCAAGGAAAAATGAGACCAACACGGTAATCCTGCATTCATTTGCACATCTCTCGGAATCAAAAGCCTCCCCTGATCTAACCGCCAAAATATTCGACAGCGCCGAGAAGCGGCTGGCTGAATCCGGGTATGAAGTCAGTCAGACTCCATTCGGCTATTTTCTCGATCTTGATTTGAAGGCACCGGGACATCCATTGGCGAGGCTGTTCAAGGAATTCTGAGAAATGCCACCAAAATCTGCTGCAATATCGAATTTTCGGACGTTTTATCCGTATGCCCCGGAAACTTTTGCCGGAAAAGGCTTGTTTTTCCAGAACGAAAATGTAAATTGCGTCCAGGATACGCCTTTTTATGACAGCATTAGCGGTTTAGATACAAATTTGGTGTTGAAAATTTGCGTATCAGGATAAGTAAAAAGATCATATTAGAATGTGAAAAAAATATCATGCTTTTTAGAAAAACGAGGAAGGTGAATTCCACATGCTGAACATAACCGACAAAGCTTCCAGTGAGCTGAACAAAGCGATGGAGTCGCCCAAGGCACAGGGAAAGAATCTGATTCTCTACTATATGGGCGCCGGTTGAAGCGGTCCCCAGTTGGGAATGGCTCTGGATGAGTCTGCAGATGGTTTGACGAAACTGGAATCCAATGGAATCAATGTTTATATCGATCCCCGTTTGAAGGAACATCTCGGTAAATTCGGTGATATCAATGTTGATTTCGTTACAAATCCGATGGGACAAAGCGGATATATGATAAAGATCGGCAGCGAAGATTGCAGCGAGGGCGGATGCTCCGGCTGTGGCTGATTAGAGTATAGAAAGATTATCAATAAAAGAAGCCCCTCCCGAGAAGGAGGGGCTTTTGCTTACAGTCGCTTAAGTGAGATAAAAGAGAAGAAATTTATACTTTTGAAAACATTTCCTTCGGCCCGCGAGGTAGCTCCCGATAGACTTTCTCAGCGTTATCAAAAAGTCCCTGAAGCTGGCATTCGGAAGCCTGGCCACTATTTATTATAATAAACCTCAATTTGTTTTTTCGGAGGTATTCGGCAAAGCGGAACAATTCTCCCATACCCGGATATTCGGCATCCAGCACAAAAAGGGTATCCCGCATTTTATCCGGCTCGATTTCGCTGATACTATTAAATTCCGAAAAGTCCCATCTGTTAAATTCGGAGGCCTTTTTCATGTGTTCGACTGTTTCCGCATGCGAAGACAGTAAAACCAGCTTTGTTATTTCACTGAATTGATTTTTGCCTGATTCGCCGCTGCCGGAGTTTGAAACGGGTACCCTGATAGCAAATGTTGAACCTTTTCCCACCGCAGATTCCACCTTGATATCGCCCCCCAGTTTAAGAGCGATATTCTTGCTGATAGACAAGCCCAGGCCGGTACCGCTGGCACCGGATTTACCCCATACGCCCTTGGTGGAATAGAAAGGATCGAATATACGCTTAAGCTCATCCTGTGGAATTCCCCGTCCCGAATCTTCAATTTTGATTTCTACCTCAGAGCCTTTCAATGCCGTGGAAATCCGAATTTCTCCATCACTCCCGATTGCTTCTCTGGCATTTAAAACCAAATTAAGCATCATCTGCTGAAAATCGCCGGGAGGAATAAGAAGATCGGGCAGATTGTCGTATCTTGTAAAGATATTTATATTGAAAGATGCAGCCTCTTTGCGAATCATCTTCAGCATATCGTCAATCAGCCTGTTTACTTTGACATACGATCCCCGATGGGTGTTGTCGCGGGAATAGGTCAGCAGGGAAAGTGCAATTCGATTGGCATTTTGCCCGATATCTATAACCTGTTTTAACGTATCCCGGGCAGTGTCCAGGCCGTCTTCATTATCGAGGTACTGCAATGCGAAGCTGGCATTTCCGATTATTCCGGCCAGGTAATTTTTGAATTCATGGGCTACACCTCCAGCCAGGGTACCAATTGCCGAAAACTTATCCATCTCCATAAGTTTCTGTATATTATGCAGGTCCTCTGTCATGTCGCGGGCAACAATCGTATACCAGTTCTGACCGCCAAGTGCCATTTCCTTCACAGTAATTTTAAGAGGGAATGATTCGCCGTTGGAACGTAAACCCTTCAGCTCCAGCGCTGCAATGCTGTCATCCCTGTTTTTGTTCAGATTGGTGAGACTTGCGCCGATGTGATAATGAAATTCAGGAATAATGGCGGTAATGTATTGGCCGGTCAGCTCTTTCTCGCTGAAACCAAATACTATTTCCGCGACCGGATTATGAGAGTCGATTTTGCCTTTGCGGTCAACCACGATTATGGCTTCCCCGGCCGCCCGAAGAATCGAACGGAGCTTGTGTTCCTTCTCCTGCAGGATATGCTCGTAATGCTTTCTTTCGGTAATATCCTGGAAGTACACCGAGATACCCTCCTCTGCGGGATAGGCGCGGAATTCAAACCATTGCGCGGGGGTATCGGTGTTCCTTTGAACCTCGAAGGAAAAGGGTCTCTTCTCGGATAAGACCCGTTTTAATTTTACTTCCGCAGTGGTGCCCTTAAATTCAGGGAAGGCCTCGAAGAATTCATAGCTGATAATTTCCGAGCCTTTACATTCGAAATTCTTCTCCGCTGCTTTATTAAAATAAGTGATGGTCAATTCCTCATCGAGGGTAAAGAATCCGTCGCTGATACTGGCCAGAATATTGACCACACGCTGGTTGGAAAGCCGCAGCATTTCGTGAGCGGTCTTCTCCTGGGTGATGTCGGCCGCCACGCCCTCGATATAGCCTTTGTCTTCGAATATGCAGGCGGAATACCGCACCCATCTGATTTTGCCGTCAGCGCCCCTTAAGCGCGCTTCGAAATTACGCACCTCGCCGGTTCTTTTGATCTCCTCGATCATACGCTCTCTTGTACCGGGGTCTACATAATGCTCCTGGGTGACAAAATCGATCATGCATTCCTCGGCACAGGTATATCCCATGATATCGGCAAACCTGTCATTGCACTCCAGAACCATACCATCTTCGATTCGGGTACGGAAAAGTCCGATCTGGGCGTTGTTGTAGATATTGCGGAATTTCTCTTCACTTTCCCGAAGCTTTTTTTCGGATTTCTTACGCTCGGTGATATCGCGTACAATTGCCAGAATGTAATCGTCTTTTCCAACATCCATTCTGCTGAGGTTGATCTCGGCTTCAAAGTGAGCGCCGTCATAGCGTGTATGAATCCATTCGAAGGACTGAGGACTTCCGTTGAGTACAGCTTCTATCTTTTTCTTTCCTTTGGCTTTCGACAATGTCCCGTCCGGCTGATATTGAGGTGAAAATTCAAAGGGAGAGCAATTAAGAATCTGGTCACGGGTACATCCGAATATCTTCAATGTTTCCGCATTGCAGTCGATGAAGCGGTCTCTTTTCATTATGAATATCGCATCACTGGCGGTATCGAACAATGTTCTGTAGCGGGCCTCGCTTTCACGGATATTGGCCTCGGATCTTTTGATATCGGTAACATCGGGAAAAACAACGACACCCGCGATTATCTCCCCTTTTGCGTTTCTGACAGGGGCGGCATTACCGTAAATCCATCTTTCCTCTCCATCATCCCGGCGCAGGATAACATCGACATTCTTTGAGGTCTCACCCTTCAAAACCGCCTTCGAAAGAGGCAGTTCATCTGGTTCGTACGGCCTGCCGTCAGGATGAAAGGCATTCCATTTGCGGGAATGATCTTGCACGGAAATATTGGTCAGTTTGTCCGCTTTCTCACCCCGAATTTCCAAAGCTGCTGAATTGGCGAGCTTGATTTTTACATCCGGTGCCTCTGCGATTATTATTCCGGCCGGAGTTTGTTCTATCGCTGCCAGCAAAAGGGCCTGTGTATTGGCCAGCTCCTCCTGAGCCTTTGTGCGTGCTGTTATGTCGGTCAGGAAATTGAGTGTTGCGGGCTTGCCCTCCCACTCGATTAAAACCGATTTGTTTTCAACCCATCTGGTCTTTCCCGATTTTGAGACTATCCTGAAATTGTATTCACCCGGGATCTTTTTGCCTGCAAGGCGCTGCAGGTGAAATTTCATTATCATATCCCGGTCTTCGGGATGAATAAACTCTGTAAACGGTTTGGATAAAAGTTCCTGGCGGGTATATCCGGAAAGCTTTTCCGTGCTCTGGTTGACAAAGAGCAACCTGCCGTCGCGGCTTATCATAATAGGCATTATGGCATTTTCCACCACAGTGCGGTAGAGCTCTCGGCTGGCGCTCAATTGTCTTTCCGAGAGATATTTGTCGATCGCATGCTGGAGCGACTTTTCCAGTACCAAGGCATTCAACTGGCTTTTGAGAATGATCTCGGCATTTTCATCGGAAGAGATTTGAGATAAATTCCTATCCCGATCATCGACAATCAATATAAATGGAATCTCGATCCCGCTTTTCCTTGCATTGAGTAGAAGCTCGGAGCCATCATGGTCATCCAAATCATAGAATACAAGACACAGGTCAAAATGATCCGATTTCAGCGTTTCCAAACCCGCTTCGAAGCCGGAAGCGTCTTTAAGCTGATATTTTTCATCACCGATTTCCGAGATCAGATTCCAGGCCTGCAGAAAATCATTTTCATCATTTTCGATTAGAAGAACGTTGTAGCGGTCTTCGCCTGCAAGACTGTGGAAAAAACTCGAATTCTCTTCATGTATGACTTCTTTTTTTTCCATAAAGATGCCTTAAACTATCCCTTGTTGCGAGCATTAATCAGGGGATTGATTTAACTGATAGCATTCTCCGAGTGTATGATACTTATTAAGCTTACCAATTAGAAAAAGCGACTGATTATTCTAAAACCCCGGATTCTCTGCTTCCCCAGCGTTCATCATTTAACGGTGAAGCACTTTGTTATTTAAGCTATCGGCTGCTAAGATGAAATTTTTAGCTCTGATGTTTAGTATACTAAGCAAATTTTCATATATAGAAAGAGAGGCGATCACATATATAAAAGCGGCCGCTGTTACACGGCCGCTTTTATAAAAATCGATGATATTTTTGTTTTAAGCTATGGTAACATCCTCGCAGAGATAGACATCCTGAATTGCATTTAGAAGCTCGATGCCTTTCTCCCGGGGTTTCTGGAAAGATTTTCGTCCGGAAATCATACCGGTACCGCCGGCGCGCTTATTAATGACCGCAGTTCTGACCGCCTGGGCCAGATCATTTTCACCGGAGGCGCCGCCGGAGTTGATCATACCTACCCTTCCCATATAGCAATTGGCTATCTGATAACGGCAGAGATCGATTGGATTATCGCTGGTAAGCTCATCATAAACCAGATCATGAGTCTTGCCGAAATTAATTGCCCTGTAGCCGCCGTTGGTCTGGGCCTGCTTCTGCTTAATGATATCGGCCTCAATTGTCACGCCGATATGATTAGCCTGCCCGGTCAGATCTGAGGCGGTATGATAATCCTTGTCGGCCTTGAATTCGGGGTTTCTAAGATATGCCCAGAGTACGGTGAACATACCAAGATCATGAGCCTGGCTGAACAGCTCGGAGACCTCCTGAAGCTGACGCATCGACTCCTGTGCTCCGAAATAAATCGTGGCCCCGATACCGGCCGCCCCAAGCTCGTAGGCGCGCTCTATATTGGTAAACGGAACCTGGTCGTATGTATTGGGATAGGTCAGCATCTCGTTGTGATTAATCTTGAGAATAAAGGGGATTTTGTGGGCGTATTTTCTGGCCATGGAACCGAGGACTCCGAATGTCGAGGCAACGCCGTTACATCCGCCCTCTATCGCCAACTGAATAATATTTTCGGGATCGAAATAATCAATATTGGGTGCAAATGATGCTCCGCCTGAGTGTTCTATGCCCTGATCGACTGGTAGAATCGAGAGATAGCCGGTTTGTGCCAGACGGCCATGTCCGAAAACCCAGGCCAGGTTTTTCAATACATTTACCGGACGGTCGGAATGATATACCACGCGGTCGATAAAATCCGGGCCGGGTAGATGCAGGCGTTCTTTCGGTATACCCTTGCATTTATAATCCAGAAGGGACTCTTCTTCACCGAGATGTTTTTTTATGTCCTCAAAGGTTCCCACAACTGACTCCTTTCAGATATCATTTTCAAATATAATAGATGTATTTTATCCAATATAAATATTACGTCAATTTATAACTGAACATACCGGGGCATAAAACATCCCCTTTTGATGGGCAATTTAGTGATTTTAGCGGGAATTCGCAAGTCTAATCTCGGTTTGATGTTGTGCTTGGAAATCGTTAATAAATATACTATATCTAAAGATAGAGGATTAACAATATTATGGATGTTGAAAAACTTACAGAAATAAAAAAAGCGGTAATTAAGGCCATGTTCTCAGATAATGAAATAATGGAAAAGCTTGTGCTAAAAGGAGGAAATGCAATTGATTTGATCTATGGCATGGCCCAAAGATCTTCTTTGGATTTGGATTTTTCAATGGAAGATGATTTTGATGAGAGCAATTTAAAGGAAATTTCATCAAGATTAGAATTTCAAATAAAAGGTGCGCTTAGTGAAATTGGTTTTGAGGCCTTCGATATTAAATTAAGCAAGCGACCATCTGAAATAGATGAGAAGTTGCGGGACTTCTGGGGAGGTTATCAATTAGAATTTAAATTGATTGAATATGCAAAAAGGCGCGGGATAGAAAATGATATAAATACAATAAGAAGAAATGCATCCGTTGTTGGTCCCAATCAAAGAAGAATATTTACCATTGATATTAGCCGGTTTGAGTACGTCAATGATAAAATAAAGAAAGAATTTGAAGGTTATATAATATATGTGTATGCACCAGAGTTAATGATATGCGAAAAATTAAGATCTATTTGTCAGCAAATGGATAAATACAGAGCGATTGTGAAGAGCAAAAACAAAACAGCCAGGGCAAGGGATTTTTTTGATATATATACACTACAGGAACACTTTAAATTTGATCTTAGGGATGGAAGAATTGCGGATTTAATCAGAGCTGTCTTTGGTGCAAAAAAAGTACCCATCTTCCTATTGGGGAAAATCGAAGAAACAAGAGAATTTCACAGAGAAGATTTCATTTCTGTTAAGGATACAGTAATCAACCCAGCGGAGTTAAAAGACTTCGACTATTATTTTGATTATGTCATAGATATTTGCAAAGGGTTAAAGCCCCTTTGGATAGAATAATCGCCACTTCCCATCATACTCTTTTGCCTTCATATTGTATGTAAGGTAGAAATCGTATTTAATGCCAAAATCGCGGAGCATTTTTAATTGGTTGTCCTTGAATGCCCCCGTTCTTTCAAGGCAAAAACCTATTGATTGATGATAAGGATAGACGTGATTAATTTCTTTTAGAATCGCACAAAGCTTGTTAATCGAAACAATGTCCTTCGCCGCATCATATGCTTTCAGAATCTCGAAAATACCACCCGAATAATTTGGTCTGACTATGATATCTATTAAAGTTCTCTCGATATTGGTAATATCCATTGCAAGGCTGTCTTTTCTTACTTTAATTATTCCGGCCCTGTCTGTAAACTTGCTATTCAACAGGCAAATCTTGTAGTCTCCATATATTGCAATATTATTGGTCATCCTTTGTGGACGATCGAAGGCGAAATCTATACGTTCCTGGGAAAGCTGAGCCTTTGAAATGGGTTTGGGCGATTGCTCGAAATTAACGTAATAGGTTTTTGGTATTTGCTCTGTTAGATTGTGAATCCCCATTGCCGTATAATGAGAAAGATATGCGCCATTTCGAAGCGACAGAATTATTTCATATATAGATGCCTCAGGGAAAATATACCGGACTTCAGTCCTGCTTGGAAAAGCTAATTGTATGACCGATAATTCATTCTGGTCAACTAGGAAATCCAGGAATTTCTTAAAACTAATTGAAGCAGGGAGATTCCATTTATCATTATATTGAGAATAAAACGTCTCTAACTCAGTTTTTTTAAAGACGAATCGGCCCGATGATTTTAGATCACTTATGATTGACCCTTTGGCCCGCTCAATCTGTTTTTTTCTTTTAGGCATTTTTATATTTCTTACAGCCTCGGTATCACATGCTGTATATATACAGCATGTGATACCGAGGCTCATGAATTGCAGTATATATACTGCAATTTTTTCATCTTGTCAATCAAAATAGCATGTAGTATATATACTACATGAATTTTGCATTATTTCGCTATAGTAATATTGTATTATTATGTACAACAATAATATACAGATTATTTTTCCAAATTGTGAATAGTTTATGTAGTATATATACTACATAAATGAACATATTTTTATTTTGTTTGTGTCATACTTTTTGGGTATATTCTCACCTGATGTTTATCCAAAAGCTGAAATTGAGCGAGTTTCGCAACCTGAAAAAGGCCGAGATCGAGTTCTCGCCCGAGAATAATCTGATCGTGGGTTCCAACGGCTCCGGCAAGACCAATATCCTCGAGGCGCTTTTTTATACAGGTTCCGGGCGCTCTTTCCGCACGCATCTGGATGAGAACCTGGCTAATACCGACTCGGAATATTTTCGCATCGAAGCTTCAGGTAAGATGGGAGAGAATGAGGTTCATATCGAGATCGGCGTGGAGCCCGGCAAGCGCAAAATCATAAAAGTTAATTCCTCACCCATACGCAAGCTGGGAGAGCTGTTCGAATATTTCCGTCTGGTTGAGTTCTCCCCCTACGACCTCGAGATCGTAATCGGGTCACCCTCTGTCAGGAGGCGCTATATTTCTATTACAATCGCCCAGCTCAATCCGCCTCACGTGGCTATTCTATCCGATTATCATAAAACGCTCTCGCAGCGTAATGCGCTTTTAAAATCATTCGAGGAAACAGCCCGGCTGTCAGCCTCGCAGGAGGCCTCGCTTGCGGTCTGGGATGAGAAGCTGGCGGTACATGCGGTGCAGATTCATGAAAGCCGCAAGAGCTATATTCATAAAATAGGGGATATGGCGGCGGATTTCTATCGCAGGATTTCCGGCTCAGAGGAATATCTGAAAATCGAATACAATCCCTCGCCCAATCTGGAGGATTTCACGGCCGAAAATTTCTGCGATAAGCTTTCCTCGCGACGGCAGCGTGAGATTGGCATGGGGCAGACAATGTACGGTCCTCATCGCGATGATATCAAATTCTATATCGATAATCTGGAGGCCAAAAGCGCCGCCTCGCAGGGACAGATCAAGACCGCTGTCTTGAGCCTTAAGCTGGCTCAATATGAATATCTCAAGCAGAAACTGGAGAGGCTTCCGATCATCCTTCTGGACGAGATTTTCTCCGATTTGGATAAAAACCGTCTTGATTTTGTCATGAGCCTCTTACCCGATCTGGGACAGTCGTTTATAACGACTTCTAAGTTATCCGAGGTCAACAACTTAGAAATTTTTAAATCTAAATTCGAGGTTGAGAGGGGTATTCCGATACGGTCGAAAGTGCAGCCATAAGTTGTTGTATACCAATACCCTATAAGCCCAAAAATCTTTAAAAACGCCTGTTTTTTGCTTGCCAATTTATTTAAATTTAATTATTATAAGGGGTTATGTATAATAGCGACCCAAAAAGTATCGGTCTGATCATCTCGGATTTGATCAAAAATATGGGCTTCGAGAAGAAACTCACGGAGCTTGATGCCGTAAAAATCTGGGATGAGGTTGCGGGGGAAAAAATCGCAAAAATCAGTCGGGCGATAAAGATTGCTGATGGCAGATTGACGGTGCGTGTGCCCGACCCTGCCTGGAAACAACAACTGATATTCCTGAAAAGAGAACTGATAGCGGCATTGAATGCTCGTATGGGCAAGGCTGTTGTAAACGATATATATTTTGTGTAAGGCTGTGTATGGCAAAGAAGAAAAGCAAGGATAAGAAGATGAAGAATAATGTCAAAGAGGTGGATCCGATTGAAGTCCTGGATAAAATCAAGGACGATCCGTCGCTCTATGATGCCAAAACCATTACCGTTTTGAAGGGCCTGGAGGCGGTGCGCAAACGTCCCGCCATGTACATAGGCGATACCGGCCGACGCGGGCTTCATCATCTGGTACACGAGGTTGTCGACAACTCGATTGACGAGGCTCTGTCCGGTTTCTGCAATACCATTAAAGTTATAATTAACAAAGATGGTTCGGTTACAGTGCAGGATAACGGCCGCGGTATTCCGGTCGACGAGCATCCCACCCAGAAAAAGCCGGCGGTAGAGGTCGTTATGACCATGCTGCATGCTGGCGGCAAGTTCGACCATCAGACCTACAAGGTTTCAGGCGGGCTGCATGGTGTTGGTGTGTCGGTGGTCAACGCTCTCTCGGAGTGGTGCGAAGTTGAGATCTCGCGTGACGACAACGTCTATCACCAGAAATACGAGCGCGGTATTGCGGTTACTCCTTTAAAGAAAATCGGGCAGCGCAAAACCTCCGGTACGAAGACGACTTTTATGCCGGACTCGGGTATTTTCCAGGAGACCAAATTCAGTTTCGACCGTCTGGCAAACCGCATGCGAGAGCTGGCCTTTTTGAACAAGGGACTGAAGATTGAGATTAAAGATGAGATAGATGACCGTTCCGATTTTTATTTCTATAAGGGCGGTATCGCATCATTTGCAGAGTATCTCAACGAAAATAAAAATCCGATCTACAAAAAACCGATTTATATCGAGGATACCAAAGAAGATGTCGAGGTTGAAATTGCGATACAGCACAACGACTCCTTCCAGGAAAATGTTTTCACTTATGTAAACAATATCAATACGATCGAGGGCGGAACTCATCTGGTCGGCTTCCGTACTGCGCTTACGAGAACGATCAACAATTATGCCAGCAAGAACAAGCTCCTTAAAAACGGCGATAAATCACTATCGGGCGATGATGTCCGTGAGGGCCTGACCGCGGTTATCTCGGTCAAGGTGCCCGAACCGCAGTTCGAGGGACAGACCAAAACCAAACTCGGTAATTCCGAGGTGAAGGGAATTGTAGAGCAGGTTTTGGGTGAGAACTTAAGCTACTTCCTTGAGGAAAATCCACCCACGGCCAAGAAGATCATCGAAAAGGGTACCAACGCGCTTCGTGCTCGTGTGGCCGCACGCAAGGCCAAGGATCTTGCCCGGCGCAAGACCGCGCTGGATTCGGGGCATCTCCCGGGTAAGCTGGCGGACTGTTCCATGAAGGATCCAGAATCCTGCGAACTTTTCCTGGTCGAGGGTGATTCGGCGGGAGGTAATGCCAAGATGGGACGCAACCGCCGTTTCCAGGCCATACTTCCGCTGCGGGGTAAGATTATCAATGTCGAGAAAGCGCGTCTGGACAGAATCCTTTCAAACGAAGAAATAAAGACGATTATCACCGCTCTCGGAGCCGGTATCGGACGTGAAAATTTCAACAAGGAAAAACTGCGTTATTATAAAATCATCATCATGACAGACGCCGATATCGACGGCGCCCATATACGTACACTGATCCTGACCTTTTTCTTCCGGCATATGCGCGAGCTGGTGGAGTCGGGACATATCTACATCGCCAACCCGCCTTTGTACAGGCTAAGTCACGGTAAGACCGAGCAGTATGTTTATTCCGATAATGAGCGCGACCGCTATCTGGAGAAAGTGGGAAGAGAGAAGAAAATCGATATACAGCGCTACAAGGGTCTTGGTGAGATGAATCCAGATCAGCTCTGGAAAACCACTATGGATCCGGATACCAGAACCCTTTTCAAGGTAACTCTCGAGGATGCCGCCGCGGCCGACAGAATATTCACGATACTTATGGGTGATGTGGTCGGGCCGCGCAAGGAATTCATTCAGAAAAACGCTCAGTATGTGCGCAACCTCGATGTCTAAACATGTCTAATCAATTCCAATGTATGAAGGGTACAATAGGAGCAAGCAGGGGAAATAAATCATGGTAATGGAACGAGAGAATATATTGCCGTTATCGCTGGTCGAGGAGATGCAGACCAGCTATCTTGACTATTCGATGTCGGTTATCACCGCGCGTGCGCTTCCCAATGTGGCCGACGGCCTGAAACCGTCCAACCGCAGGATTCTGATCGCAATGAACGATCTTAACCTGACTCCGGGACGAGGTTTCAGGAAATGCGCCAAAATCGCCGGTGATACCTCCGGTAACTATCATCCCCACGGCGAGGGTGTGGTTTATCCCACTCTGGTCAGGATGGCGCAGGATTTCAATATGCGCTATACTCTGGTCGAGGGCCAGGGAAACTTCGGTTCTGTTGACGGTGACCCGGCGGCGGCCATGCGTTACACCGAGGCGCGTCTGACTCCGCTGGCTGTGGAGATGCTGGCCGATCTGGAAAAGAATACGGTTGATTATGTAGCCAACTATGATGAAACGCGCGAAGAGCCTGTTGTACTTCCCTCTAAATTTCCGAATTTGATCTGTAACGGTTCGTCCGGCATCGCTGTCGGTATGGCCACCAATATTCCGCCTCATAACTTAAACGAGGTAGTTGACGCTCTGACTACGGTTATCGATAATCCCGAGCTCCCAGATGATGAGCTTCTGGGTCTTATTACCGCTCCGGATTTTCCCACCGGCGGTATTATATACGGACGCAAGGGTATTCGTGACGCTTACCTTACCGGGCAGGGACGCGTGATTGTACGCGCCAAGGCCAATACCGAAAAGCAGAAGAGCGGCAAGGAATCGATTATAATCTCCGAGATACCGTACCAGGTGAATAAATCCAACCTGCTTGAAAAAATTGCACACCTGGTTTCCAATAAGGTTATCGAAGGTATCACCGATTTGCGTGATGAGTCCGACCGCGACGGCATGCGTATTGTGATTGAGCTCAAGCGTGATGCCCAGGCGCCGGTAATCCTGAATCAGCTTTTCAAGCATACCCAGATGCAGACAACTTTCGGTGTCAATATGCTGGCGCTGGTTGACGGCCGTCCGGTGACCCTGACATTGCGCCAGATCTTAGATGAGTTCATCAAGCACAGGCATACGGTTGTCACCCGCAGAACAGAGCATGAACTGAAGCAGGCCGAGCACCGCGCTCATTTGCTCGAGGGCTTCAAAGTCGCGCTGGATCATATCGATGCGATCATCACGCTGATCAGAAACTCCAATACTCCCGCCGAGGCCAAAGAGCGCCTGATGAAAGAATACAAGCTCTCCGATATTCAGGCGCAGGCGATTCTGGATATGCGTTTGCAGCGTCTGACCGGAATGGAGCGCGAGAAGATCGAGGGCGAGTATCTGGATGTTATCAAGAAGATCGAAAAGCTTCAGGGCATCCTTAAGTCAAAGTCCAAGCGTATGAAGATTATCAAGGATGAGCTGGCGGAGCTTAAAAAGAAATTCGGCGATGAGAGACGTACGCTGGTTACCGACGAGGAAGAGGAGATTTCACTCGAGGACCTGATCGCCGAAGAGGATATGGTGATCACGATCACCCACAGCGGTTATATCAAGCGCATTTCGATATCCTCATACCGCCGTCAGAAACGCGGAGGACGAGGTGTGATCGGTATGGAAACCAAGGAAGAGGACTTAATCGAACATCTGTTCGTGGCTTCAACCCATGACTATATACTCTTCTTCACCAACAAGGGTAAATGCTACTGGATAAAGGTGCATGGACTCCCGGTGGGCGGACGGTTGTCCAAGGGACGTCCGATCGTGAATATGCTCAGCCTTGCCAAGGAGGAGACTATCTGCGCATTCCTGCCGGTACGCGAATTCACCGAGGATACCAATGTCGTTATGGCTACCCGTCAGGGTCAGGTCAAGAAGACCGATCTTACCGCATTCTCTAATCCGCGCAAGGACGGTATCATTGCCATGAGTCTGCCGGATAAATCCAAAGATGAGTTGATTGAGGTCGGACTTACGGATGGTACCAACGAGATTATACTGGCCACACGTAACGGCCAGGCGATACGCTTCTCCGAGGATAATGTCCGTAAGATGGGACGTACTGCTTACGGCGTAAAAGGCATCAACCTCGGCAAGGGCGATTATGTTATCAGCATGGTGGTTGTCAACCGTATGACTACGCTTCTGTCGGTGACCGAGAACGGTTTCGGTAAACGTTCCGAGATAGCAGACTACCGTATAACCAACCGCGGCGGCAAGGGTGTGATCAATATCAAGACCACCGCACGCAACGGCAAGGTTGTGGCGGTACGTGAGGTAGTGGATTCGGATGAGATGCTCATGATCACCAACAAGGGTATCGTGATCCGTTCTCATGTTGGAGCGATCCGCACAATCGGACGCGCCACTCAGGGTGTGAAGCTGATTAACCTGGACAAGGGTGATAAGGTGATCGATGTCGCGCGTGTGGTATCCGACAAGGAAACCAACGGTCTCGACAAAAACGAACCGATCAACGGCGAAGAAGATACATCTGAAGAAGACAGCGACACTGCCAAGGAATAGAAGAACATAAAAGGTGGCCCACCATTTATGGTGGGTCTCCAAATTTAAAATATGGGTGCCCCACCGCGTAAGCGGTGGGGTTTTGATTTTAATTGCTTTTTGCTATTTAGAAGGAAGCTTCAATATTTCTGATTTTAATTCAATAACCTTTAAAGGACATTCAGGCCAGTCATTCTCCCAACATACCATAAAGTCACATTTATCTGGATCATGGCCGTGTTGCTTAAAATTAGAAGCCTTATATTCAAATTCTATTCTGGCTTTGGCCCAAAGGTCCTTTTTAGTATCGCAGCAATATTTTCCTTCGCAATCTGGAAATCCCTGTTGGACTGATTCGATATAGAAGCCGAGCTCGCTGCTGATGATAGCAAAAAGAAATACTACTCCTTGCTCATTGATGGGCGCATGCCTTAAACCACGAAAGTCAATCGGTTCTCCGTAATACTGTTGAGGCTTCGTCTTTCCCTTAATACTATAAGAATAAGAGGAATCAAATAAGGCTTTATTATCTTTAAATTCATATTCATTTTTATAATTGGACTCTTCTTTTGGATACTTTCCCCGCAATCCGTTTTCTTCTTTCCATTTTCTATAATAAGTCAAAACTTGTGACCAATGGCCGAAGCGAGTACTATACGGTCTGGTTGAATATTTGCACTTTGCTGAGCAGTCATTATATCCTGGTTCTTTTCCTAAAATTATCTCAACATCGTAAAGAGCCTCAAAAAGTTCATTATTGGTTATCCTTTTTCCTAATTGTCGAAGGTTCTGTCCCGGAGCGACCCTTTCAAGGCCAGCTTCTTCCAAGGCATTCCCAAGATTTCCAAATCGGTATTTAATTGCAGAAATAGGAATTACTTTGCTTACTTCCTTCAGGGAAAGGGAATTCTTGCCAAGCTGGGTTGCGAGGTTTTTTAGGATTTGAATTATTTGTTGTTTGTTATATTTTGCCATTTATTACCTACTATAAGCAATAAATATAATAATATTAGGAGTTGGATGCAAGGGCTTCTAGATACCAGTAGATGGTAGGATAGAACCTGCCAAATATAGGATAGGCAGGAGCACAGGGCTCCTGCCCTACAAGTCATTTTTTTGTTGCGCGGGGTCTTGACCCCCGATGGAATCGGGGGTTGTGACCCTGCGCCTCATTATATAGAATGCATCTACGTTGGGTCACAATTCTGTCTGGGACGGAATCAAGACCCAACCCTACAGCATCTGGGTTTGTACAACCCACCCCTGAAGGGGATGGGGCACCCCGAATATCACATCGTAAAATAGGAACACAAATCCGCTTGCCAAATTCGATTGGACATTATATATATTCTCTTCGAAGCAGGGAGAGTTTTTATGGCCCCAATCTCTCTTGATAATAAAAACGAGCTGTATTCATATTTCGCCCGCAATAAATGGCTCTATATCTATAACATCGGCGACCTCGACGACTTCTTCTGGCCTTACACTAAATGGCATGGACTGAAAGACAACGATGACCTTAAAGCGGTCATTCTGCTTTATTCCGGGCTTGCAGAACCGACTTTATTGGCTCTCTCAGATGATATAGATCCATTAAAGCAATTAATGACAGAAATCAAAGATGAGCTTCCAAAAAATTATTATGCCCATCTAAGCCCGGGTGTAGTTGATGTGCTAAAAGATGATTGTACTATCGAGCCGCAGGGACAGCATTACAAGATGGGGCTTGTCGATCGTTCCAAGCTGGGCGGCGCGCCGAATGTGCTTATTAAGCGCTTTGATAAATCGGATTTGGGCGATCTGCGGCTGTTCTATTACCAGGCCTATCCCGGCAACTGGCTCGATGGGCGTATGCTGGAGACCGGGTATTATTACGGCGTGATTCGAAACGGCCGGATCGCAAGCGTGGCGGGAGTACATGTTTATTCCAAGGAATACAAGGTTGCCGCGCTGGGAAATATCGCCACTCATCCCGATTACCGCGGCAATCATTTCGGGCAGATTATCACCGCCGAATGCTGCCGTCAGCTTCTGCGGTCTGTGGAAACGATCGGCTTGAATGTCTGTACCGAGAACACACCGGCAATAGCGATCTATGAAAACCTCGGCTTCGAGAAGATGGCTGAGTACGAGGAGTATGTGATTAAAAAATAAAATGCGGCAGGAAGGGACTCCTGCCACCGCAAGGAAAATACATGATAAAATATACATCATCAACCGAGGATATCACGCCCGAAAACCTTCAGGGCTTTTTTGTGGGATGGCCGAATCCGCCCTCGCCACAGACCTTCCTGAAAATTCTGAAGCAGAGCTATGAGGTGGAACTGGCTATAGACGATCGTACCGATCATGTAATCGGCTTTATAAATGCGATCAGCGATGGGATCCTCAGCGCATATATTCCGCTTCTGGAGGTCCTGCCCGAGTATCAGGGCAAAGGCATAGGCGCGGAGCTTGTCAGTCGCATTCTTAAGAAGCTGGACGGTCTTTATATGATCGACCTTGTGTGCGATGAAGAGCTTGAAGCCTTCTATAAGAAGGTCGGGATGCAGTCCGGCTTTGCCATGATGATCCGCAACTTCGACAAGCAGTCGGGGAGATAGTGAATTATCAGAATTTACTAATAAGGGTGCCCCAAGCTTTAAGGAATTGTTGAAAAAGTCAGTAATATAGAAATAAGAACCGAGACACGTCATTCCGAGGGA
>CAZBZV010000054.1:0-27872 GCA_964496505.1 uncultured Ignavibacteria bacterium
GACGCCACCCTCTTGGTCACCCTGGGCGCCAGGGCCGAAGCCGATCCCTCCCTCCCGGAGCTACTTTCGAGGACGCCAAATTGAAGCTGGTCGCAGGTGATGTAAGCATTATTGAGAAGGACATGCGGATAAGAGGCGGAAGAGGAATAGAAATGGCTTATGCAATGCCCAAGGCCGGATTTGAGGAAAAGCCTTTTTTTGAATATCATCTCTACACGCTGCCCAGAAAAACAACTCTTGCCAACAAGGAGATCAAGCAAATTTCACTCTTTGAACCTGCCGGCACTCCGGTAACGAAAAAATATGTATACACCGGAGGGGAGGATGTCCGGGTGAATCTGGAGTTCAGAAATTCCGAGGAGAATGGCCTTGGCATGCCTTTACCTGCGGGTAAGGTGCGTGTGATGAAGCGCGACAGTGATGATGCCCTTGAGTTTGTGGGCGAAAATATGATCGATCACACTCCCCGCGATGAAAAGGTCGAGCTGTTTCTTGGCAATGCTTTCGACCTTGTGGGCGAGCGCGTGGTCAAGGACTCCCGCATGATCTCTCGCTATATTCAGGAAGAAGATGTTGAAATCAAGTTAAGAAATCATAAAGAGGACGAGGCGGTGGAGATTGTTGTGAGAGAAAAAATTCGCGGCCGTGATTTTAAAATCCTGAAGAGCAATTTTGAGTATAATAAAGTAGATGCACGTACAGTTGAGTTCGTTGTGCCGGTGAAGCCGGATGAGGAAAAAGTTCTGACTTATACTGTTAGAATAGAATCATAAGTCTGTGCATGATAATTATTTCACAAAGTATTTGACAATCACAATGAGGTTTGTTAAACTTCTCAAAATTTCAAAGGAAAACAGGAGGAAACCGGTTTGAAAAAAGTACTCATGTTTATAATGGCAATATTGATATTAACAAGCTCCATGGTTGTGGCGCAGAGGCGTCTCGATTATAAAGGCTATATCCGTTCAGCCAAAATCTACCTGGATTTGACGCCGAAGGATTATAAGAAGGCCGCCGAGATGCTCGAGGCCGCGATCGAATATTATCCCGACGAGCCGCCGATTGAGGCTCATTTTATCCTGGGAAGTATTTATGCCGACAAAAACCTGTTTGAGGAGATGCGCAAGGAATACGATTATGTTTTAAATCTCTGCGATACGGCCCAGGATAATGATGTGAAGAAGGAATGCGAGAAGGAAGAATATGCCGAACGAATTCAAAACGTTCTCGCCTCGAATTGGATACAGCAGTACAATAACGGTGTCAATGCGCTCAAGCGTGCGCGCAGTGAGGCTGAGAGCTGTGAGGGGATAACGGATTCCATATTGAAAGCCGAATGTGATTCCAGCACCATGGAATTGTATATGTATGCGGCTGAATACTTTCGGACCTCCACTAAGATACTTCCCGACTCCGCTCAGGGCTGGATTAACCTGGGATTAATATATTACAGCATCGACAGCACTGAAAAAGCCATGGAATTTTACAATAAAGCATTGGAGATAAACGACGAAGATCTGTCGCTTCTTTCCAGCACATTCTCAATTTACTTCAATACCGGAAACTATGAGAGAGCGATTGAGGTTGGAAAGAAGATGCTGGAATTGGAGCTGACCGAACAGAGCCGTGCCGATGTGCTTTATAATATGTCGTTTGCCTTTAATACCATAGGCCAGATTGACAGCGCTATTGTCTATCTGAAAAAGTCAATCGAGATTACCCCTGATTCGCCGGATGCACTTTATAACCTGGGCGCCTTTATAATCAGGAGCGGCGCTGATCTGGCAACCCGGATGAGCGAGATTCAAGATTCTATGGAAACCGATCCCGAAAAGTACGGGCCAATACTGGAAGCGGTGCAGGATTCATTACAGGAAAAATATAGAGAGGCGACTGAGGTTTTTGAGAGAACAGTCGAGCTTCAGCCGGAGAATATGGATGCTCTTGATTGGCTGGGACGAGCATACTTCTTCCTGGAGGAATGGGATAAATCTAAAGATGCCTATTTGAGTATTCTCGAGCTCGATCCTGAGAACGAGGATGCCTGGTGTCAGCTGCTCATAATCTATCTCAAGCAGAACAACCGTGAGAAGATTATGGAAGCTCGTGAACACTGCAAAAGATACGACAAGAAGAAATAGTACATAACATTTTTTAAATCAGGCAGCCCAAAAGGGCTGCCTTTTATTTTTCGATATGATTGCAGATGTTGTAATATTTAACGGCCCTCCCAAAACCCTGAGCTACAAATTCGAAAATGATGATGGCTTTAGCCTTCAGGAGGGGCAGCGTGTGGTTGTGCCGCTGGGACGGCGCAAGGCCTTTGGGATGATATATTCAATCTCCGAGGGTGATGAAAACGGCTTGCGCGGAATCCGGGAGGTCGTCGATAGGAGACCATTAATAGATAGTACCAGGCTGAGCCTGCTGAAATGGATTTGCAGTTACTATTATGCCGCCCCTCGTGATACTGTCGGGCTCTTTCTGCCGCGTATGCTCACAAATCCCAACCTCCTGGCAATCTATGCTTTAATCGGCAAAGATGATCTGGCCGATTTGGATTTCAGCAATGATGATACCATAAAACTGCTGGAATATATTGTCTCCCGCAAGAAGATAAAGCTTTCTACCGCCCGAAAGAATTTCGATTTGAAGGATTTTTATCTGATTCTGGAAAATCTGGAAAATGAAGGGCTGATAAAGATCGGCTACCGTCCTCCAAAAAGAACGCATGAGGTTAAGCTGGAAGATAAGCTCGATTCGATAGATTCTCAGGAGCTTATGCTGAATGCTGAGCAGGAGAGCGCATTCAGGGATATATCACCCGCAATCAAAGACAGCAAATTCCGGCCCTATCTTCTGTTTGGCGTTACCGGATCGGGAAAGTCCGAGCTATATCTTAAACTGATCTGGCAGGCTCTGGAGGAGGGTAAAAGCGCGCTTCTGCTTCTGCCGGAAATAGCAGCCTCCGAGGAAATCTACCGCAAAATCCGAAGCCGTTTAGGCGAGACTGTCTGCCGTATCCATTCCGGCCTCAGGCCTGCAGAACGGCTGGTGATCTGGGAGCAGATCAGGGAGGGCAGATATAAAGTGGTAATCGGCCCGCGCTCGGCCCTTTTCGTGCCGCTGAAAAATATAGGGATTATCGTTGTTGATGAGGAGCATGATCCGTCATACAAGCAATCCGGAACATCTCCGATGTATCATGGCCGCGATACTGCATTGATACTCGGTAAATCGGTCTCATGCCCGGTTGTACTGGGTAGCGCCACTCCCTCGGTGGAAAGCTGGCATAATGTACAGAGCGGCAAATACAAAATGCTGCGTCTGGAATCGCGCTGGGACAGCCGCGCTCTTCCAAAGATACAGCCGGTGGAGTTTGTATTTTCGCCTGCGGGCAGTGCGATTTCAGATGAACTTCTTCAGAAGATGAACGAGGTCCTCAAGGATGACGGCCAGATTATGCTGCTTCTGAACCGCCGCGGTTTTGCGCCCACAGTCAAATGCTCCGATTGTGGCTTCAGCCTTAAATGTCCCAATTGTTCGGTGGGGCTTGTGTACCATCGCAGTTCCAATTCGCTGAGATGTCATTTTTGCGATTATGAATCGAAGATTACCGATACCTGCCCGCAATGCTCCGGCAGATCATTTCAGTATTACGGGGTTGGAACGCAGAAGCTTGAGGATGAGATCGCGGTCGCCTTTCCCGATGTGACCTTTGCCAGAATCGATCTGGATACAGTGGCAGCGGGAAAGAACCTGCCCAAAATCCTGAATGATTTTCGCAAGGGCAAAATCAAAATACTTCTGGGCACCCAGATGATTGCCAAGTCGTTTGATTTTCCCCATGTCGCATTGATGGGAATCCTTTCGGCCGATTCATATCTGGAATTTCCAGATTTCAGGAGCCGCGAGAAGACCTTTGCGCTTCTCCTTCAGGCCTCGGGACGGGCGGGACGGGGACGGTTTCCTGGAGAGGTGATAATCCAGCATTCGGAGGATTATAAGCAGTTTATCGAGAATGTATCGGAGGATAAGGTCAGCGAGTTTCTGGATTATGAGCTGGAGTCGCGCCGTGAACTTGAATTTCCGCCGTTCAAACATCTGATAATCATACACATAAAAGCCCCAAACAAGCAGGCAGGCGAGAAAACGGTCGATGCGCTGGATGCTTTCTTCCGTCAGCATGAAAAGCATTATTCGAATGTTTTCGATCTTCTGGGGCCGGCTGAGTCCCCGCTTTTCAAGGTCCGCAACAACTACCGCTGGCAGTTTCTGATACGCACAAAGTCTGTCTTCAAATCATTGGAAATAATTGATTATATCCTTTCTCTGAAACATACTCAGAAGATCCTCGCGCGCCTGACAGTTTCGGTCGATGTGGATCCGATGGATATGCTTTGATGTATAAGGGATTGTGTGTTCTGGCAGGCAAAATAAAAGCTTGACCGGTAGAACTGAAAAGATTAGCTTGATGACCTATGAAAACCAAAAATGATAAAGTAAAGTCCTCACCCACCTTACAGGATATCAAGGACGATCCGATGGTCCAGGCTTTGATCTCTAAAGCTGATGAGAACCTTGGAGTTATGGGTTATACCGAACACGGCGACCGGCATTGCAGCCTATCGGCCAATATTGCCTATAATATCCTGAAACGTTTGGGATATCCGGAGCGGATTTCGGAACTGGCCGCAATTGCCGCATATATGCATGACATGGGCAATGTGGTTAACCGCGATTATCATGCCCAGACCGCGGCTCTTTTGGCCTATGATATACTTACGAAGAAGGGCATGGATTCGGATGAGATTGCTGAGATTATGGCTGCAATCGGGAATCATGATGAGCGGGATGGCTCGCCGATATCGCCAATCTCAGCTGCGATAATTCTGGCGGATAAGACCGATGTGCATTTCTCAAGAGTCAGAACCACTGATTTGATTAAGCAGGATATTCATGACCGTGTGAATTATGCCGCCAAATCATCATTTTTGAATGTCGATGCTGAAAATAATCGGGTGGTGCTTCAGATCAAGATCGACACCTCGGTTTCCTCGGTCATGGAATATTTCGAGATTTTCCTGGCTCGTATGGTGGTCTGCCGGAAGGCGGCCGAATACCTGGGATTGAAATTTGAAGTTGAGATAAACGGATATAAGCTTTTATGAGCGAGAAAAAATCATTCACATACGCCTCGGCCGGAGTTGATATTGATAAGGCCGACGCCGCCAAATCGAAAATCAAATCACTGATAGAATCCACTTTCAATGATAAAGTTGTGGGAGGATTCGGGCATTTCGGGGGATGTTACTCAGGCAGGTTCGAGGGATTTGACGATCCAATAACAGTTTCCTCCTCTGATGGTGTCGGTACAAAAATCAAGATCGCCTGTATGATGAAAAAGTACGACACTGTCGGAATAGATATCGTCCATCATTGCGTCAACGATATTGCAGTCATGGGCGCACACCCCCAGTTCTTTCTCGATTATATCGGAATCGGCAAACTCGAACCGGGGACAATCGAGGAAATAATCAAGGGCCTGGTTACCGGATGTAAAAATGCCAATACTGCCCTGATTGCGGGTGAGACTGCGGAGATGCCTGATCTTTACAAACCGGGAGAATTCGATCTGGCCGGATTTATTGTAGGAGTGGTTGATCGAAGCAAGATTATTGACGGTTCGAAGATCGAAGCGGGTGATGTTGTCCTGGGATTCAAATCCAACGGATTGCATACCAACGGCTACACATTGGCCCGTAAGATTGTCTTCGAATACATGGGATGGAGTCCGGATAAGCATTTTGACGAGCTTGGCATGTCGATCGGCGAAGCCCTTCTGACACCCCATAAGCTCTACCTTCCGGTGATAGAAAAGCTCAGAGACAAAAACAGCGTGAAGGGATTCGCTCATGTAACCGGTGGGGGAATTGTCGGGAATTTGAGCCGCATATTCAGAGACGGCCTTTCATTTGAAATCGATACTTCCAAATGGGAGATACCTCCTGTGTTCACGATTCTTCAGGAGGCCGGAAATGTCGAGACAAAAGAGATGTTTCGGGCATTCAATATGGGCATCGGTCTGACCTGCGTTGTATCCGAGGATGGCGTTGGCGAAATAGTCGACAGCTTCACCGATTCCGAGGACAAACCGATTGTGATCGGCCGTGTTGTGGAAGGCAAAGAGCCGCAATTAAATTTGGATTAATAAATCTGCCGGGGATAAATCCAGTTTGGAGACAAAATCCGAGAATAGAAATATATTCCTGCGCATTCCTCTCAAGATCGCAGACTTTTTTAAATCATTTGTAGTCGATCCGAAAAGACGCCTGATTCTTCTGTCAGCAGTTTTGTTTATCCTTGCTTATCCCCCGATTCCGCTGGGATTTCTGGGATACTTCTGTCTGGTGCCGATTATTGCGGTTACCTCCGGCAGTGGATTCAAGAAGGGTTTCAAGAGCGGATACCTTTTCGGGGTAATTCAGGGCGCAATACTATTATACTGGGTTGGTGTGGGGATCAGGTCGTATGCCGCCTCGGCTAACCTGGAAAGTCTGTTCGTGGAGATATTTCTCTGGTGGATTGCGCCATTCGGAGCGCCGATTGCGCTGGCCTTGATTCAGGCCTTGTTTCTGGGAGTATGTTTCGGTGTCTACGGGTGGATTTCAAAAATGGGTAAGGGTTACCTATTCGCATTTCCGTTTGTATGGATATCAATCGAATATATCCGCACTCTTTCAGAGTTCGCATTTCCATGGATACAGCTTGCCTATACTCAGTCGATGTATGTCCCCATGATACAAACCGCCTCATGGTGGGGCGATCTGGGCGTGGGATTCTGGCTTGCGCTGATTAATGTTTTGCTCTATTTGGCATGGAGATATCGAAGGTCTGTTGGATTAGCAGTCAGTTTTATTGCAATAGTTGTGGTATTGCTGGGAGTGAATCTCATATATGGAAGCAGTGTGGATGTCGACTTTGACGGCGAGAAAACCGATGTGGCGTTAGTTCAGGGCAATGTTACCCTGCCGGAGAAATTCAGCGAGGGGAGTTTACAGCTCAGCCTGGACAGGCATCTGGAGATGGCAGAGAGTTTGAACAGGGACAGCGTCGATTTGATAATATTTGCCGAAACCACAATCCGTGAATACCTTATGAGAAGAGGAGGCACATGGCCCGCTCTGGCGAACATTGCGCGTCAAAAGGATGCACATATTCTGGTAGGAACGTTCGACGGTGAGAACAAAGACGGCCGCTGGTGCGCTTACAACAGCGCGGTGCAGATCGAGTCCGACGGCAGGATGAAGTATGTACATCACAAAATCAGGCTGGTGCCGTTTTCGGAAAAAATTCCGTACAACCAATATTTTCCGTTTATAAACGATTTTCATTTCGGGCAGTCAGATTTCTGCATGGGGGATTCGATTCCAATCTTCGAGACCGGGCATGGAAAATATGCGGTAATGATATGTTTCGAGATTGGCTTTTCGGATTTAAACCGCAAAGCCGTGGCAAAGGGCGCGGATTTTATGGTTACTATCACCAACGATACCTGGTGGGGAATCTCCGCCGGACCGTACCAGCATGCCTATATGGTGCCGTATCGGGCGGTTGAAAACAGACGCTGGTATGCACGCTGTGCAAATTCAGGCTTCTCGTTTTTCTGTGATCCGAGCGGGAGAATCGAGGATATCGGGGAGCTTTTCGAGAAGATGGTTATCGAAGGGGATATATATCCCATTGAAAAAACGACATTTTTTACGCGGCATGGTGTCTGGATGCCGAAACTTATTCTATTGTTTACTTTTTTATTAATATTGAACCGAATAATAGTTAAATTGGTAAAAAGGGTTAGATGATTTTAAAGATGAAGCGATTACTTCCATTAATAATATTTTGCATTGCTGTCCTGCCAGTGTCACTTCCTGCCCTGGAATGGCAGACCTTTACCAACAGCAATAATATAACCTCGTTTACTCAGCATGGGAACGGTAGTTACTGGGTTACCTCCACTGGCGGTGTGATGCGTTTTGATCCGGAGACCGGAAGCCTTTTCAAATATGTCAATACCAACGGCTTGGGCGGGATTGATATCAGGGCCAGCGCTTCCGGAGACTCGTATGTCTGGTTCGGATCGGTGGATGGAAAGCTTTCGCGGTTTGATCCGGATAAGAATGAATGGCGGCAGTTTTTGTTCATAGATCGTGACGGCTCTCCGCTTGAAATAAGGCATCTTCAGGCTGACGGTGATTTTTTGTGGGTATCCCACAATATCGGCCTTTCGCTGTTCGATACCGAAAGACATGGCGGTGAGATCAAGGAGACCTATAGGCGATTCGGCGATATATCCCCCGGCACCGGCGTGAACTGTATGCTGATTTTAAACGATACAATCTGGCTGGCAACCAGTATGGGCATAGCCTATGCTCCGAAATCCGATCCGAATCTACTCGACTTCACGCACTGGAATTCATTTAACCGCGACAGTCTTCCAGAATTAATGTCCGAAAACTTCAGCGGTTTGTTTGTCTATGATGATAATGTCTGGGGAATACTGCCAGAGATGATTGTTGAATTCGAACGAGACGGCAGTCAGATCAATATCGGGGAGGTAATCGAAATCGAGCATCCTGTCCAATCGGCAGTTGTTTCCCGGGACACGCTTTATATCGGCTCCGACGGCGGCAGGCTGTATTCATGGTATGGCGGCGCAACCGAGCAGGTTCAGCTTGAACTGAGCCCCGACAGCGCTGTTACCGCCCTGATCGCGGGTGATTCCGAGGGATTGATTCTCGGCATGCGGGGACAGGGGATTCAGGCCAGGCAGAATAACGGAATATGGCGGAACTATCGTTCCCCCGGACCGGCTAACAATAATATGATTGATATAGCGGCCTCTACTGACGGCACGATCTGGATGGTACATGACAATGATTTTGTCTCGTTATTTGACGGTGAAAGGTGGGAATCGGTATCGCTTGTGGAGGGCAGGCTTGAATCGGCAGAACCGGATAATGAGGGAAATGTCTGGGTCGGATCATTCGGGAGCGGCGCGTATGAATTGACCGAGAGCGGGGCTGTTAACTATGATACAACCAATACCAGCCTGATCGGCAATCGTGATGATATCCCTGCCAGCCTAAATTTCATAGTTCTACCTGATATGCATTTCGATTCCAACGGCATATTGTGGTTTGCATGTTTTCGCGGGCATGAGAGACGGCCTATATCATTTTATGATCCGCTGAGTCAGGAATGGGAGTTCTATCAATATAGCGGCTTTAATCTGGATGCCAAGATCAGTTCAATCTATTCTGATGGAAGTGCGGTCTGGGCCGGTTTTGAGGATGACGGCTTGTATCGGATCAATTACGGCAGCGATCCGTTCGATAAAAGCGATCTCGAATTCAAGCAGTACACCCGCGATTCACTGCTGCCGTCCGAGAATGTCAGTGTGGTTACAGGTGACAGCAAGGGAGTGATTTATGTTGGAACAGACATGGGGTTGGCATTTAAGGGGCCGGATGATAGATTTTTCTCGAGGATACTTCTCCCGGAGGGGGTGGCGCCGCAGATAACGAAAATACTATTCGATCAGCGCGGCAATTTATGGGTCGGGACCGAATCCGGACTGGCCTTCAGGAAAGCCGGACAGACTTCCTTTGAGGTATATACTACCGCCAACAGCGATATAATCTCGGATAAGATAAATTCCATGGCAATAGATAATCAGAGGCGTCTGTGGGTATTGACGGATGCCGGAATTTCGGTACTAACCTACGATATCGGAGCTGTAACCGATGCTGCTGAAGAGGTTTACGCTTATCCCAACCCCTATATTCTGATCGAGGGCAGCGAAAATCTCCAGTTTAATTATTCGGGAGAAGTGCCGATTGATATTTTTAGCCTTGATGGAAGAAAAATAAAGACTATCTTCTCAAACATCGGCTGGGACGGCACTAACGAAAATGGCGAAAAGGTAGCCTCCGGCATGTATCTGTTTTTTATACGGGATGACAATGGTAACACGCACACTGGAAAGATTGCGGTGATCCGCAAATAAGTATGATTGAATATTATCCGGTCATGCTCGAGAAGCTTGACCAGCAAAAGTGGGACTCATTAGTAGAAAAGCAGGGATTCGCATTCCATCTGACAGCCTGGCTTAAGACCTGGGAGCAGTCCTTTCCCTTCAAATCATCGGTTTATATTGCTGTTGACAACGGAGATATAGTGGGTGGACTGCCGTTCTGTATCAGGAAAAAATTCAAGTTTAAGGAAGCATATTCGATGCCTCGTGGATGTTATGGCGGAGCAGTGCTGGGAGAAAACGAGGACCCGTCTATTAAAAGCAGTATTGAATCGGAATTCACCTTCTGGTGCCTGCGCGAGGATTTCACACGCATAAATATTGTCGATTTTTCGCCCGAGGTGAATACGAATCTGGAGAATTATGATGTCAAGCCGCTCTCCACGCATATATTGAACCTGAAATACTCCACCTCGGAGCAGCTCGAGAAGCTGGCAACTTCTCATAAACGAAATCTGCCGAAGGCATATGATAAAGGATTTTCCACCGAGATCATACAGGACAGCCAGGGTGTGAAAGCATATTTCAATATGGTTCGCGAAACCGCCAAACGCCAGGGACGCCAGCCCTTCTATAGATATGAATTCTATGATGCTCTAATGCGGAATTTTGAGGACGAAGATACGCTGTACTGGCCGATCGTTTATCTTGAAGGCAAACCGATAGCTTCGGCCATAATCTTCATCCATCGCAATATGGCCGTGTACTGGGACGGCGCCTCGACCGAGGAAGCCCTGGAAACAGGGGCCAACTTTTATATGTTCTGGAACCTGATCCAGATGTTGAAGGAAATGAACATTGAGATATTAAATTTCGGTGCCAGCCCCCGCAAACGTCCCGGACTGAGACGATTCAAATCGGGATGGGGCGCAGAGAGAATGCCATATTTCGAATACAACTTCCAGAAGCCTGTCGCGCGGGTTGCCCGAAAAATAAAAGGTTTCTTCTGATGCGTCTCCTTCTGGCCGGAGATATTCGGCCTGTTCATCTGAGAAGATATGCCGAATATTTTAATGAGCGCGGGCATGATGTCGCGGTCGCCTCGGCGGAAAGCTCTACTGATTTCGCGCCTGATTATCATATCAAGGTCTTCAGCGCTCCCGATGTGATAAAATATCCAACCGGTATATTTTCATTCAGAAAAGCGCTCAATGATTTCAAGCCCGATCTTCTAAACTGTCATTTTGTGCCCAACTATGGCCTTCTGGGAGCGATGTCGGGATTTCATCCGCTGGCGATTTCAATCTGGGGCTCGGATATTATGATCTCCGCAAGAAAAACGAAATTTCATAAATCCCGCGCCAGAAAGATAATGCAGAGGGCCGATCTTCTGCTTGCCGATGCCGAGATGCTCAGCGATGCCGCCCGAGAGATTATCGGGCATGGCAGAAAGATATTAACAGTGCCATTCGGAGTAAAAAGGAAGCTGCTCGATCTGGGATGCAAGAGAGTAATTAAGGATACTGAGAGATTAAAACTGGTCTCGACACGTCAGATGGTTGGTGTTACCCGGGTTGGGGATTTTGTGGAGGCGCTTAAAATACTCAAAGGACAGATTGATTTCGAGGCGGCTTTATTCGGGGATGGCCCGGAATACGATAGCATAAAGGACAAGGTAGATTCATATGGCCTGGATAGTGTCTGTATGCATGGGGCGCTTCCACATGATGAGCTTTTGAATAAACTGCCTGAGTACGATATTTATGTTTCCTGCTCACGATCCGACTCTACCTCGGTTTCGCTTCTGGAGGCAATGGCTTCGGGGCTGTTTCCGATTGTATCGGATATTGAAGGCAATCGGGAATGGATCAGGCATGAAGAAAACGGTTTGCTATTTACAGTGGGTGATAGCAATAAGCTTGTTGAGATGATAAAGCGGGCCGCGAAAGATTTTGACTTGCGCAAAAGGGCTATTCAGATGAATTTTGATCTCATTCGTGAAAAGGCTGTCTGGGAAGATAATATGGCTTTAGTGGAGAAGGAGTTCGAAGCGCTTGCCGCCAAGAAATAAAAATATTTTGATCGTCTCGTACTTCTTTCCGCCTATGGGTTTGGGAGGGGTACAGCGTGCCGCCAAGACTGCAAAATATCTTGCGCGAGATGGATGGAACGTGCATGTGCTGGCATGTAATCCGGACAGCTTTCCGATTCAGGATCGGTCAATGCTTGAAGATATACCGGATGAAGTTGAAATTATTCATATTGATGATCCTGTTGCGAAACGTGCCAATCTGCCGGCTGAAGATAATTATGTTCTGAAGGGCAAGTCCGGTCTGATCAGGCGTATGGTGCAGGTCCCGGATTCCAAAAAGTTCTGGGCTGATAAAGCGTCAAAAACAGCGGAAAAAATAGTGCGGGAGAATTCAATAGAGTATCTAATGACAACATCCCCTCCGCCCTCGGTGCATACAATCGGCCTGCATCTGAAGCGCATGATGGAAATCAAATGGCTGGCTGATTTTCGTGATCCCTGGTTTGCCGATTCAAAAAAGCCGCTGACATTTATGCACAAGTCCCTGCATGAAAAGCTGGAGAAAAATATAATACAGACGGCTGATATAATTACATGCGTGACATCTCTGCATGTGGATGATCTCAAAGACAGATTCGCTGATTTCAGGAATAAGGTTTATCATATACCTAACGGCTTTGATGAGGAGGATTTTGACGGCATTGAGCAATCTTTGCCTGACAAGCTGGTCATTGCGCATGGGGGAACGCTTTGCAGTCAGCATACGGTCGAGCCATTTTTCAAAGCATTGACAGAGCTGGAAGATGATATTCGCGGCCAAATCGAGTTTTGGCAGATTGGTGCGGTGAACGAGGACATTCACAAGATGCTAATGGAGCGCTTTTCCGATAAGGTTAAGATTGAGTTTATGGGATACGAGAGCCACAAGGACACATTAAGGACGCTCGGCAAAGCTTCGGCTATAGTTGTATTCGGCGGAGTGGATAAAGAGAGCCTGAAGATCATTCCCGCAAAATTATACGAGGGGCTGGCGCTGAAAAAACCGCTGGTGGCTGTAGTTGAAAAGGAAAGCGCTGTAAGAGAGATCATTGACGATATGCCCGGGGTTGTTCATCTCGATCCCGATGATATGGAGAGCATGAAAAGAGATTTGAAAAATCTGTTCGATGATTTCAAAAACGGTTCACTTTTTAATCAGTCGCGCGGTTCCGAGCTGAAAAAATACGAGCGCATATATCAGGCGAAACAAATGGCTGAACTTCTGGAGAATGTTTGATGCTGGTCAGTGTTGTCATACCTCTTTATAACGGCCGTGATGTGATAATCGAAGGCCTCGATTCTGTTTTTTCCTCGGAAACCAAGCATAATCTTGAGGTGATAGTCGTCGATGATAGCTCAAGAGATGATAGCGTCGAACTGGTTTTAGCAAAAAACTATGATATTAACCTTCTTAAAAATGACGGCAATTATGGATATGCATATACGGTCAATC
Organism: uncultured Ignavibacteria bacterium; assembly: GCA_964496505.1. Taxonomy (GTDB): domain Bacteria; phylum Zixibacteria; class MSB-5A5; order JAABVY01; family JAABVY01; genus JAABVY01. Next base: position 13,558 of record CAZBZV010000054.1, read on the forward strand.
GCGGGATTATAGCTTCGCACGGTGATGCGATTCTTCTTCTGAATCAGGATACTGAGCTGGATAAGGATGCAATACAGATATTGGCCTCAAAGCTTTTTGAAAACGGCCAGACCGGAATCGTCGCACCAAAACTTCTGAATCCTGACGGCACGCTGCAAAAATCCGTACGTCGTTTTCCGCTGCACAGCGATATTATATATCATCATCTGGGACTATCTTACCTGCTTGAGGACAGCGCAAAGTTTAATCGCTGGAAGATGCCTGATTTCGATCATCGTGTAGAAGATTTTGTCGATCAACCCGCTTTTTCGGCAGTTATGATTAAGCGCAGCGTCTTAAATCAGGTCGGTCTTCTGGATACGGATTTTCCGCTTTTCTTCAATGATGTCGATTATTGCAGGAGGACGGTTGATGAAGGCTGGAAAATACTATTCGATCCAGAAGCTGAGGTGAAACATCAAAGGGGTCAGGCAACCTCGCAGCGCAAGATTCAGTCGATTTACCTTTCGCACCAGGCATTCATAAAATATCTCAATAAATATTTCAAAGGGTCCAGATATATCCTGCCGAATTTTGCCTGTACTTTTTTGCTTTTATGCTCTGCACATATCCGTGCGCTTTATCATCTTATTAGAAAGGCTGTTACTTCAAAAGCACAAGCTTCCTGACATCGTAAAATTCAGCAGCATTAAGCCTGTAAAAATATACTCCGCTGGGATGATTCGATAAGTCTATCTCGATTTCGTGATAGCCGACTTCGAGACCGTACTCCTCAACCGAGAATACTTTCTGTCCGAGCAGATTAAATATTTCAAGCTGGATATCATTTTGTTTGGGAAGATAGAATCCGATATTTGTTGCGGGATTTGCGGGATTGGGATAGTTCTGATGAAGTTCATACGCACGCGGAACATTCTCATAATCATCCTCATCATCAGCATCAAGGACAATAGAAGTGTATATCTCGGCCTGGTACGGCTTATAGCCGTTCTTGGAAACGGTTAACACCACGCTGGAATCAATGCCGGTATTGAAGTTCAGGTCGAGCAGGCCGTTTAGATCAGTATAATCGCATATCAGATTTTCATCCTCGGTGATGACTGTGACTAGGGCATTGTCCAGCGCCTGGCCGTCGGAGTTAACGCTGACAATGAAGCTGTTATCGCTCAGTGAAATTATCTCCGGATGCTCGACCTCGATCGAATCCGGTGTTTCGGTCCAGATCAAAAGAGAGGGATCGCCAAACAGGTTCAAGCCATAATTTAAGTCACGGTAGTTGGAATGATAGAGTTTGCTTATAGTATTGGCGGGGCCGATGCGATTGTCGGCGGTATACACAGCTTCCACGAATTTTTCTGCCAGCTTGAAGGAACTTGCAACCCAGCCGTAACGGCTGTATCCGATAAAGGCCGCCGCGCCTCTGTCCTTAAGATTTGTGATATATTCTGCAAAGCATCTGCTCTCGGAATTATCGCGGTCGAATGCTCCCTGCGAACAAGAGACCGAATATATAATCCCCGATCTGCCATAGTTCCCGAGGTTATCGAGATAGCCCTTGTCCGATCTTCCGCCTGAGCCGATCCAGACATAAGTCTTGGGCCATTGGTTGTATCCTGAGGACATGCTTACGAAGCCCTCGCAGATCCCATGAGCTAAGATTACCGCCATGTTCCAGCCCTCGGAATAATGCTGGATGAAGTCTTTTGCCGGCGGCTGGGATGGAGATTCGTCATAGCCTGAAGGATACTCGGCCATACTGCCCAAATCGACCGGGATATTATCCGGAAAGTATTCTGCAATCAGGCTGTCTTGTCCCTGGCCATTGTTCCAGTCACGCATCTGGTCGGCCGAGGTTATCATCGCCTTCTCAGCAAAACCGTTCATATCCACAATCTCACCGTTTTCATAAGCGATGCTTTTTTCCGCCCAGTTCGCAACTTCGCCAGGTGTACAGGCCGATACTCGTCCCACAAAAAGCTCCGGCTGAAGATCGGGATTGTCATGGTATGGCTCTCCCCAGACACCATCCCCGTCAATCTCCCACTCACCTGTAAGATCGGCGTAATAAAGGTCTGACGGATGCTGGTAGGCATCGTCCACAGGCTCGTTGGTATTGGCGGAATAGAGTTTTCTAACCGGGATAATAGTCTCATCTCCGCCCAGAAGTACCCATTCCAGGCCGTCCTGCCAGGCCTGTTTCAGATATTCCCTGATCTTCTCTGCCAGGTCAAGCCCTGCATATTCAGATTCTATATCATCAATCAGTTTGATGTTTGCATTATATCCCAATGACCGTTTCCAGAGAACGAAGCTCTCGAAGCTCTCTGCTAATTCATCGTTGGTGATAATTATATAGTCTGCTGAATCTCCGTAGCTCCTCGATATTTGAGATATGTGCGACTTTGTGAACATGCCGGTAGATTCGGACTGCGCGAGCTGTGAGATAACGTCCTGCATCACAGATTCGCGAGCCGGATTCAAGAGGGGTGATTTAGTGTCTGCGCTTTCCGTTAGTTCAATAGTGATAGATTCGGCAATTACAAATTTTAAACCATTGGAATCAATGATAAACGGATTTATGTAGAGATTATAATAATCGCGAAAGCCGTCACTAAAGCGCAGTTCAATGGCCGCTTTTAATTCACCGTAATTCTGTAAGTTAATCGAATTCCGAGGATACTTCCTAAGCAATCCCTCGGCATCAGTTGATATATCGGAGTAGGCAATTTTATCTGTGTCAAATGTTATGTTTTCGGAGATGCCGTTAACTGCTGCCGTTAGTAAAACGGGCTTTTGAGCCGATGGCAGTGAAAATGTATGGCGAAAGACCGGAAGACCGGAGCTGTCTATGCCGTAAATCCAGTCCTCGGAGTTAAGAAAGCACTGTGCATTATCGAACTGCGATGCCTTTTCAAGCTGGCTTTTCAGATCGACATTAATCACACTGTTTTCAGCAGCCAATGTCGCTGAGAAAAAACACAAAATAAAAGCAAAAGCTGTTACCCACTTCATAAAATCCCCTCTTCGATATCCACATGGTGAATATTGCAAGCGGTCTGCCGTTAAGGCGGTTTGGCTGGGATTTTTGGGCGGCGCTGTAAATTGCAGGGAGGCAGTAACATAGAAATCGTAAAAATTAGTTTTTGTAATGTGTTTCAAATTGAATAAAAAATTTCGGCAATTTTCCTTGGAAAGTCCCCATAAATTATGGCACTTAACTTTCTCGCAACTTTCTGGTGATTTGTTTCAAGTTTTTTCTTGACTATGGGTTACCTTGGTGTATTTTGGTGAAGAGCAGTGAAATTTGGTAAAAATTGGTGAATCTGGGGATGACGGGTTGATCGGATACACCGGAAAATATCTCGTATCGATGGACGACAACGGGCGTCTGGCGGTACCTGCCAGGCTGCGCAAGCAGCGTCCATTGGGGGTGTCCTCAAAAAAACAGATCAAGGGGTATGTGCTGGCGAAGTGGATTGACGGCTGCCTGGGTTTGTTTATCGAGAGCGAATGGGTCAAGCGGCTCCAGGAGCTCCGTCAGGACGGCTCCGGTTTCAAGCGCAAAAACCGAATCTTCAACCGTCACCTTTCTCCCAATGCTTACACTGTTGTTCCCGATAATCAGGGCAGGATCACTATACCCAAAGACCTGATTAAGGTCGCTGAATTGAAAGCTGATACCCTGATTGTAGGAGCAACCGATTACATTGAAATCTGGAATCCTGAGAGATTCGAGAAGTTCCTTGCAGAAAACATGAGCTTCGAGGAATCGGCGGATCAGTTGTTTGGAGACTAACGAGAAATATCATCAGCCCGTGATGGGCGACGAGGTTGTTGAATACCTGGTTCACGACCCATCAGGAATTTACATAGATGGCACCTGCGGAAACGGGGGCCATAGCAGACTCATAATTGAGAAATTATCCTGCAAGGGAAGAGTCATCTGCTGCGATCTCGATCCGAGAATGCTTGAGTCGGCAAAGAGGAGAAACATGGAAGTTGCGGAAAGAGTCAAATACCTGCATTGCGGCTATCATCAGGCTGAGGATCATCTGGCATCCGAGGACAGACCCATTGCGGGATTTCTGCTGGATCTGGGGATAAGTTCGATGCAGCTCGAAGAGGGGTACGGCTTTGCATTTATGACCGACAACCCGCTCGACATGCGTTTCGATCCCGAGAGCGATCTTACCGCGGCAGATATAATCAACCAGTATCCGCTTCAGGAGCTGAAGAAGATATGCAAGGAATACGGCGAATTGAGCCAGGCCGGACCAATTGCTCATGCCATCATAAAGGCAAGAGAAGAGAGCAGGATCGAGACAACATTCCAACTCAAAGAAATTCTCAGGCCGTTTTTCAAAAAGGACAGGCTTAATAAGGGGCTCGCTCAGGCCGCACAGGCATTGAGAATCGCCGTCAATAACGAGCTTGAAAATATCAAAAAGGGGCTACGTTCACTTACTGGACTACTGCAGTCGGGGGGCAGATTTGTTGTCATATCATATCATTCCCTCGAAGACAGAATAGTAAAAAACTATATTCGTACATATAGCCGCGAATCTGGTTTACCGCCTGATTTGGAGAAAGTTCTCGAAACCCGGGAGTTCAGATTACAGCCGCTTTTTAAAAAAGCTCTGACTCCCACCAGCCAGGAGATCGAGAATAATCCACGGGCTCGCAGCGCCAAACTGCGGGCTGCGGCAAAAGTATGAAGGGCGCTTGTTAGAGGCAGTCAGGCGGGATTAATAATCCCGCCTGATTAAATGAGGGATATTTTGAAGAGATTTTTACCGGAAATAAAAATATATCTTTTGGTCGGCCTGGCGATAATTCTGGCTTATGCCTTTATCTGGCAGAGAATCACTTTGCAAAATCTCTCGGCTGAAATCGGCCGGATGGAAAAGGATATCCGTCAGCTCGAAAAGAATCGTGATTTTCTAAAGGGAGAAATTCTCTATCGCAGTTCTCTGGAGCAGGTCAAGAAAAAGGCCTCAGAAGAACTGGGTATGATCAATTCGGAAGAAAAAGATATCGTCCCCTATTCCGATTCGCTGCTTCGGAGGGTCAAGGGGCAGTATCGCCATGAAACGATGGGACCGCCGGTTTTCGTTGAGAAAGAAGTTAATCATGGGAAGAATGCTATAGCCAGGGATGAGGGCTTAGATGAAAACTGAAAAACTGAGACTTTCGCGCTTCATAATTTTCTTCATAATCGTCACCGGTTGTTTTGCATTGATCGCCGGGCGTTTTTTTCAGGTGCAGGTTTTGGAGGGGCATGAATACTCGCTGAAATTCCAGAATCAGTGCTGGCGCAGCACTTCGGTCAAGGCACATCGCGGGACAATTTATGACCGTAACGGCAATCCATTGGCGTATACGATCGAGACCGAGAATTTATTCGTGCACACAGATTCTGAAGAGGCGATTAAAAAGATCTCAAACAAGGCGGCGCCGATTTTGAAGCTTTCAAAATCAGAGTTATACAAAAAACTGATGGATAGAAAGGGCAAGCGGACTTGTATCGCCCAAAAAATCGATCCGATTGTTTCCGGCAAAATCCGCGCGCTAAAAATTCCCGAAATTCATTCTGAAATAGAATTCGACCGGGTTTATCCCTACAACAGCGCGGTCTCGGCGCTGGTGGGCTATCTCAATCACAAGTTCGAGGCCAAGGCCGGTGCGGAACTGTACTGCGATAAATATCTAAAAGGCCGCGACGGTATGCGCTCTTGTATCAAGGACGGCTCCGGCGAACTTTATCCGGTCTTCTCTCATCCTTTGATTGAGCCTATTGAGGGAAATGACGTTTATCTAACCATAGATGTCGAGTACCAGCAAATACTTCAGGAGGAAATCAGAAAAGCTGTGGACAAATGGAGCGCTATCGGCGGCATGGGTGTTTTGATGGAAGTCGCCACCGGAAGGATTCTGGCGGTCTATCATTATGATCCCGAAATAGAGGATCCGCATTACAAATATCCCAAGGCCAAAGCGATTACCGATCTGTTCGAACCCGGCAGCACGTTCAAGACAATAGTCTTTGCAGCGCTTCTTGAAGAAGGACTGATAGATCTTAACGATACCATATATGCCGGCGAGGGCAGCTTTAAATTTAATGGTATCCGGGTGCATGACGACAAGGAACTCGATGTAATAACCCAGGCGGAGGCATTTATACTTTCCTCCAATATCGCCACCGGCCGCCTGGCGCTCAGGCTTGGCCCCAAAAAGCTTTACCGTTATGCCCGTGAGGCGGGCTTCGGCCTGCCTTCCGGCCTGGAATTTCCGGGCGAGGTCAACGGCCGTCTGCATAAACCCGAGGTATGGTCGGACTATTACTGCGCCCTGCTGTCGATCGGTCATGAGGTTTCTGCCAGCAGCCTGCAGATGGCGCGGATGTTCGGTTGTATTGCCAATGAGGGTCATTTGATGAAGCCGCTTTTAATGGACCGTGTCATCTCGCCCACAGGCGGGACGATAGAACGCTTCTATCCCGAGAAGGAGCGCGATATATTTTCAGAAAGAACGATCGCGAAATTAAAGGAATTATGTAAAATAGTGGTCGATACCGGAACAGCCAAATATGCCAAAATTGACGGGATCGATTTTGCGGGGAAGACAGGCACTGCCGAAAAACCCTCGGAGACAGGCGGATACGACAAGTCCCGCTATATCGCCTCCTTCGGAGGATATTTCCCTGCCCATGATCCCCAGATCTGCGGGATTGTAATTATAGATGAACCGGAAAAAATCAACTATGGCGGTATCACAGCCGGCCCGGCATTTGCGAATACGGCTAAGAGGATTATTGATCTGGAAAAGCGCAAAAACGAAATCTCGGGCAATACGGTATACGCTTCTATAGATGCTCTTAAAAACGGTGAAGAGACTGTGAGCAATAAAGATTATGAGGATAAATCCGAAGTTGTAATTGAACATGCTAATTACAAGCCGGTTCTAAAAAGTGAATATAATAAAAGTGGGGACTCGGATTTAGTTCAATTGCCCGATTTAAAGGGCAAGTCAGCACGTGAGGCTGTTTCGATACTTCATGATCTGGGATTAAAATGTTCTCTTGACGGGGCCGGATATGTTGTGGGCACGCTGCCCGCATGCGGCGAATCGGCCGTGATCGGGGCACGTGTAATGCTGATTTGCTCAGACAGTAAAAAGGAGGTTGATCATTAAAATATCGGATTTGATAAAGATTCTTCCCAAGAAGGAAGTCTTTGGGGATGCTGAAAGAAATATCGCAAAAATTGAGTACGACTCCCGCCTGATTAAGCCCGAGGATATGTTTGTGGCAATGCCGGGGAGTATCACCGACGGTCATGAATATATCGATGATGCTATAAAGGCCGGGGCGGTCTGCATTGTCTGCGAGAAGGATTTCGATAATGACGAAGTATGTAAAGTGATCGTGCCCGACAGCCGTCATGCGCTCTCGCTTCTGGCGGCCAAATTCTACAATTTCCCCTCGCGCAAACTCAAAGTGGCGGGAATTACCGGCACCAACGGCAAGACTACCACGGTTTATATGGTCAAGTCGATTTTTGATGAACGGTTGAAACGCACTGGTCTAATCGGAACTATAGAATATCTTGCCGGACAGTATCAGTTCACGGCATTCAATACTACACCGGAGTCACTGCATATTGAACGGCTCCTTTCTGTCATGCAGGCCGAGAGGATTCGCAATGTGGTGATGGAGGTCTCCTCGCACGGCCTCAAGACCGGGCGGGTGCGGATGATCGATTTTAATGTCGTCGGTTTCACGAACCTGACGCAGGATCATCTCGACTTCCACGGCACGATGGAGGAATATCGCGAGGTCAAGGCAATGCTTGTAGACAAGGTCAAGGGCAAGGATAAATGGGCGGTTTTGAATATGGATGATCCCAACTACGACTTTTTCCTGAGCCGGGCCGAATGCTCATATCTCGCATACTCGATGGAAAATCCCAAGGCCGATCTTCGGATTATCGATGTCGAAAAGGCCGACATTGGGTATAAATTCAAGCTGATAACCCCGCTCGGCACTGAAGATGTACATCTGAGACTGCCGGGAAGATATAACCTGAACAATGCCCTCTGTGCCGCAGGCGTGGCGATGGCGTCGGGTGTAGATGCCGGTACGGTCAAGCAGGGATTGGAAGCGATGCGATTTGTGCCGGGACGTATGGAAAAGATCGACACCGGCGGGAAGTTCAATGTTTATGTCGACTTTGCACATACTCCGGACGCTCTGAGTCATGTCATGAAATCGGCCAAGGAGATTGCAGGAGAAAAAAGACTAATCGCTGTTTTCGGATGCGGCGGCGACCGCGACAAGGAAAAACGTCCTCTGATGTCGAAAGCGGTATCTGAACATGCTGATATAATCTTTTTGACCTCGGATAATCCGCGTACAGAGGATCCCGAGGCGATTATAAATGATGCCAAAGCCGGACTGAACAACAGCAGGGAGACCCATGTGATCCTCGATCGCAAAGAGGCGATTACCGAGGCGCTCGGCAAAGCTTCCGAGGGTGATGTTGTTGTTATTGCCGGCAAGGGACATGAAAATTATCAGGTCATAGGAGAAGAGAAAACTCATTTTGACGACCGTGAAGTTATACGGGAGGTCTTAAAAGGATAAAATACAGGTGATAACAGGGAAGTTGGACGACCTCACTGAGGTCACTAAGGGTTCGCTGCTATCGGATGAAGCGGGGACCGCAGAATTTACCGGGCTTTCAATCGACAGCCGCACAATAAAGAGCGGCAACATGTTTATCGCAATAAAGGGCGAGGTCGATGATGGCCACAAATACCTCCAGCAGGCTTACGAAAAAGGGGCAGCGGCTTTTGTAATCCAGTCCGGATACAAAGAGCAGATTCCCGCTGATATAAAAAATCGCTGTATTCTGCTTCCCGACACTCAGCTTGGCCTGCGCCAGATTGCACTCTGGTGGAAAGATAAATTCAATCCGAAATATGTTGCCGTAACCGGAACTAACGGCAAGACCACCACCAAGGAGATGGTTGCCGATGTGCTGGCTAAAAAATACAATGTCTTCCGTTCCCCCGGCAATTATAACAACCTTTTCGGCATTCCCTTATCACTGGCGCTTTTGAATGAGAGCTACGAGATCTGCGTGCTGGAGTTCGGTATGAGCTATCTTGGCGAGATCGAGGAATTGACCAAAATGGTCAAGCCCCATATTGCCCTGATTACGAATATCGGACCGGCGCATCTGGAAACTCTGGGCACGATTGAAAATATAGCCAAAGCCAAATTTGAGCTTCTTGATAATATAGATTCAGATTCAACCCGAGTGCTGAATCTGGACGACGCGTTATTGAAGGCCCGGTTCGATCAGGAATCCGGGCCAAAAATTGGCTATGCAGTTCGGGCCAACGCCCAGGTCAGGCCAACGGGATATTCATCCAACAGCCTGGGAAGGATTATTTTTCAATATCAAGGCGGGGAAATACATCTGAAAGTTCCCGGACTGCATACCCTATATAATTCGCTGGCCGCCTGCGCAATTGCCGGAGTATTTGATGTAGAATTCGAGGATATCAAGGTCGCTCTGGAAAGCTACAAAGGCAAAAGCTCGCGCATGGAGATACTGGAGCTGGGCGGAATCACGGTGATCGATGACAGCTACAACGCCAATCCGACCTCAATGGGATATGCTCTAAAGGCTTTGGCGCATATAGACGGTAAAGGAAGAAAGATCGCGATCCTGGGCGATATGCGTGAGCTGGGCGAGGAGGAGATCAAGCTTCATCATGATGTCGGGTGTATGGTGGCCGAAGTCGATCCGGATAAACTGATCGCAGTCGGCAAGCTGGGTATGCATATAGCATCGGGGGCCAATGTCAAGGGCTATTCCTCCGTAAAGGCCGAGACCTTTGTGACGGTCGAGGAAGTGATCGAAGCTTTTATCCCGGAAATAAAAGAAGGCGATCAGATTTTGGTGAAAGCGTCGCGAGCCATGGAGTTCGAAAAATTAGTAACAGCCCTCAAGGGCAAGTATGGAGACAAAGGCTGATGTTTTACCATCTATTCAGTTCGTATGTCGATTCCATCAGCTATTTCAATCTGTTCAGATATATCACTTTCAGGACAGCGGCGGCTACCATAACCGCTCTTCTGGTGTGTCTTCTTCTGGGGCCGTTGATCGTGAAAGTTCTTAAGAAGAAGACCGTAACGGAAAAAATCCGTCAGGAAGGTCCCAAAAGCCATTACGCCAAAGAGGGTACGCCCACAATGGGCGGAACTATTATTCTGGCGGCCATGGTGATTCCCACTTTACTCTGGGCAGACCTGAGTAACCGCTTCGTGCAGTTGATAGTTTTGGTGACAGTCTGGCTGGGTATACTGGGCTTTATGGATGATTTCATGAAAGCGATCATGAAAAAGCCCAAGGGCATGGTTGGCAAATATAAGCTGGTCGGGCAGATTACCCTGGGCCTGATATTCGGAGGAATACTGTATTTCTTCCCGCCTACGGAAAATTTCAACGGGTATACTGAGATACCGTTTTTAAAGGACTACATACTCAACTTCGGCTGGTTGTTTATACCGTTTGTGATTCTGGTGCTGACAGCTTCCTCCAATGCGGTGAATCTGACTGACGGGCTGGACGGTCTGGCAATCGGACTTTGTATGATGGTATTTCTTACCTTCGCCGGATTTTCGTATGTGACCGGCCGTGCCGATTTCTCCGGCTACCTTGATATCAGTTATCTCGAGGGCGCGGGAGAGCTCACGATTTATTGCGGAGCGGCAATTGGCGCCGGACTTGGATTTTTATGGTACAACTCGCATCCAGCCCAGGTCTTTATGGGCGATACCGGAGCATTGGCCCTGGGCGGAGCGCTGGGTGCGGTGGCGATTATGCTCAAGAAAGAATTATTACTGGTGATTGTGGGAGGAGTCTTCGTGGCAGAGGCGCTCTCTGTCATTCTGCAGGTGGCTTCTTATAAGTTGCGGGGGAAGAGGATTTTGAAGATGGCTCCTCTCCATCATCATTTTGAATTATCGGGGTGGCCTGAAGCAAAGGTCGTCGTCAGATTTTGGATACTTGGAGCTTTATGCGCACTCTTGACTTTGACTACTTTAAAAATACGGTAAACGCTATGCGTGTTGACAGAGTGATAAACAGGCCGGTTGGAATTATCGGACTGGCACGTTCTGGACTCGCTGCAGCGAAGCTTTTGAAACGCCTGGGCGGTAACGTGTTCGTATCCGATGTCAAACCGGAATCCAGACTCGAAAAGGAACTGGCTGAACTCAAAGGGGCCGGGATTTCCTTCGAAACAGGCGGTCACTCAGATAAGCTTCTGGAGGAATCGGAATACCTGATTGTTTCGCCCGGTGTGCCCAAAGAGATTCCGATCCTGGAAAGGGCTCAGGAAATCGGTCTTCCGGTCTTTTCCGAACTGGAAGTGGCCTCGTGGCTTTGCGATGCCAATCTTGTCGCCGTAACCGGTTCCAACGGCAAGACCACCACCACTACTCTTCTGGGCAAGATATTTGAAACGGCGCGAATAGAATCCGCATCTGCCGGCAATATCGGTTATGCCTTCTCCGAGGTCTGCGACCAGATTTCGTCAAGAGGATGGATTGCACTCGAGGTGTCCTCAGCTCAACTCGAAAGAATTTTCGATTTCCATCCGCATATTGCGATTGTATTGAATCTCACACCGGATCATCTGGATCGATACGGTACATTCGAGGAATATGCTCGGGTCAAGATGCGAGTGGCGGAGAATTTGACCGGAGTCGATTTCCTGATTGCCAATGCTGATGATGATTACCTCATGCAGCTTGTACAGCCGGTGGAGGCGCGCAAGATTTTCTTCTCAATAGAAAAGAAGCTGGAGAGCGGCATATATCTGGAAGATGATAAAATCGTCTTTCATTTTGGAGAATTTCAGGGTGAACTCGGATTGCGCCAAGATTTGAGAATCCCGGGACCGCATAATCTTTACAATGCCATGGCTGCGGGAGCGGCGGCATTGGCGGCCGGAGTGTCAAGCGATGCTATCAAGGAAACATTCCGCACATTCGGCGGGGTGGAACACCGGCTCGAATATGTGGATACTGTGAATGGCGTCAGATACATTAATGATTCCAAGGGTACCAATGTCGATTCGGTATGGTATGCTCTGCAATCGGTACCGGAGAATACAATTTTGATAATGGGCGGTAAATACAAGGGCGGCGACCTTTCTCGTTTGAATGATCTAATTAAGCAAAAGATAAAGCATTTGATCCTGATCGGTGAGGCGGCTGAAACAATCCATGAGGCCTACAAGGATATAGTTTCGGTCAGCAGAGCAGACACTCTTGAGGATGCAGTTTTTAATGCCTCAGAAATTGCCTGTGAGGGCGATACGGTTCTTTTATCTCCGGCCTGCGCATCATTCGACATGTTCAAGGATTTCGAACACCGCGGGCAGGTTTTCAAGGATGCGATTTTGAAATTGAAGGCGAGGAATAAAGAATGAGGGAGAGACGCTTCGATTATACTCTTTTTGCGCTGGTGGTGATACTCCTGACTATTGGAGTGATTATGATCTATTCTGCCTCGGCGTTTATGGCCCAGGTAAAATGGCATCAAAGCGAATTCTTTTTCAAAAAGCAGCTTATGTGGTTCATCATGTCGATTGCCACGATATTAATATTTTCAAAAATCAATTATCACCACTGGCAAAAGCTGGCCTGGCCGATTCTTCTGGGATGTCTGTTGCTGCTGGCGGTGGTCTTTACCCAGCGTGAGATTAACGGTTCCCGCAGATGGATTTTTATCCTTAATCAGTCAATCCAGCCCTCCGAGGTCTTTAAATATGCTCTGGTGATTTTCACCGCTTATTATCTCTGCCGCAACAAGGAGATGCTTACGAAATTGAAGGCGCTGGCCTGGCCCTGGGGAGTGTTTGCTGCCCTCGGCATGGGCATGATTTTATTGCAGCCCGATCTGGGAATGGTGCTGGTGATTATGATGACAGTCTTTGCACTCCTTTTCACGGCTGGTCTCAAATACCGTTATGTCCTGACCGGTATTCTGGCGCCCGCCATTCTGGTGGCTGTAATGGTATTCGCGCTGGATTACAAGCCCCAGCGCCTGGTGACATTTTTGGAGCCTGAGACCGCTTCGCAGGAGGAGGCCTATCAGGTCAATCAGTCGCTGATGGCCATCGGATCAGGCGGCATGTTCGGCAAGGGTATCGGCCGCGGTTCAGCCAAGCTTCTGCATCTGCCGGAGTCGCATACCGACTTTATAGTGGCCAATCTGGCGGAGGAAGGCGGATTCTTCATGGTCCTTCTATGTCTGGCGTTTTACTTTATAATAATTGTGCGGGGATTGAGGATTGCCTCGCTTGCTCAGGACCATTTCGGCTTCTATCTGGCATTTGGAATAGTATCGATTTTAACATTAAGTATAATCATAAATATAAGCGTGGCGGTGCGCCTTTTGCCCACTACGGGCATGACCCTGCCGTTTTTGAGCTATGGCGGGAGTTCGCTTTTGTGCTCATCATTCGGGGTCGGGGTGCTTTTGAATATATCGCGCCATCAATGCAGGGTATCAAAACTATTTGAAAGACGAAAAAGTTAAAAATCTGGCGATTGCCGGAGGCGGTACCGGAGGACATATCTTCCCCGCCATGGCGATTGCAATGGAGTTACAAAAGATTATGCCGGAAATCGGTATCAAATATCTCGGCAAGAAGGACAGCCTTGAGGAGAAGCTGGTCTCGAAACAGGAATGGCAGTTCATTCCAATCCCGGCCCGTCCCCTGAAGCGCAAGCTGTCGCTATCGAATCTCCTGATACCGTTTACCCTCATGCGGGGGTCACGTTTGACTAAAGCTATTATCAAAGATCATCAGGTTGCGGGTCTTCTGGGCACGGGCGGATATGTTTCTGTTCCGGCTCTGATGGGCGCACGCAAGGCGCGAGTGCGGATGTTTCTGCAGGAGCAGAACAGCTTCCCGGGAATCGCCACACGGCTTTTTGCAAAACATGCCGACCTATGTTTCTTGGCATATGCGCAGGCCAAAAAATATCTGGCCTCGGAATCGGATTTCTTCGATGTGGGTAATCCGCTTCGTCCCAATTTCGATATTGCCAAAAGAGAAGAGGGTATCAAATTCTTTCAGCTCGATCCCAATAAAAAGACCCTGCTTATATTCGGCGGATCGCAGGGGGCGGCGGCATTGAATCAGAAGGTAAAAAGCAATCTGGAAGCTTTCAAACAGGATGAAAAAATTCAAATAATATGGCAGGCCGGAAAATACAACTTTGAGACTTA
>CAZBZV010000055.1:0-27287 GCA_964496505.1 uncultured Ignavibacteria bacterium
TCTGTAAACCATGTGACCGGAACTAAGTGTAAACTATGTCTCAGGAAGTACATATAGTAGGCAGCAATTTCAATCACAATGACCATAATGTCCGTGCTATTAGACTTAGGATCTACTTCGATTCCATTGGCCTCCCTCAGGGAACTTTGACAGCAGGAACGGAATCATGTATTTAATTGCAGATTCTGCATCAGCATCCAGGCAAATACAGCTTGCGTCCCAGCGCGCCTCGCCATCTGCATAGACAGTAATATCCAAGAAGCAAGATATTCCACCAGACCTTTTAGATTCTACTTTAAGGTTGCCGTCAGCGCCTTCGGTTAGAAGCAAGCCATCATTTCCAATTCCTCCCCAAAACTCTTCAAATGAAACCGCAAATACAAAAAATGCGTTATCGCTTTCATCTATTTCCCAGCCAAGAGAATCAAGTTCTTTTTCCATTAAATAGCGTATGTTTTTAGTTATCATTTCATTTTTTCCGGTATTGATTGAGCCGTGTGGATCTTTGACCTCGATTCGGCACTGGCGAGGTGGTGCATTGAAATCGTATGACATATCGGATACGGCTTCAATCCGCATAGAATATTTGCTTCTGGCCGCGCAAGAAAATATTAATCCTGCAAGAATTATAAGAATAAAAATATTTATCGTTCGCAAAGGCATCATATATTCTCCACTCTCCCAAACATCAACTCATTCATATATTTCTCGAAGGCAGGATTGTCCTTATCCTGAAATATTGAACGCAATTCCTCATTTTCAATAATAGTCCTAAAAGAACGCCTCACAACATCATCAAGGAGAGCTGATGCCTTTAATACATCTTGGGGCTTAATCCCCTCTCTTTGTGAGCCATGAACCATTTTTGACCTGACATCATACGCTTTTTTAATATCTTTAAACAGGCTGTGGCGTTCTATTGGCTTCTTGGATAAAAATAATGCTATTCTTGTTGCAAGTTTATTTGTCAGTTCACTTTTTTCGCGCAAGAATAATGATTCCAAGCATGTGCAATAGCTTAAGATTTTTGCTGGCAATTGTCTGGAGGTTCTTGCTGCAAAGATGAAATAGCCAGCCCTAGTAACTATCCCTATAGCTCTGGACAAGACTACTAAATCCTGATATTCTTCTTCCACTCTGGTTGTATCAAATTCATCAGACCTCAGCTTAAGAATAAAGTGAAAATACTTTATGGAATTTTCTATATCACTTTTATCTAGAACAAAAACCGACGTATGTCCATTTGATTTCGTAACAGAGTGGGGAATGTCTGATGTCCCAATATCATGGTTGTTATTCTCGTCAATTATATCCATAAATCCCTTGGATGCGTCAACTGAATTATCCATCGAAAACCAAAACACACTCAGATAATCAACCAGCACTCTGAGTTTGGTTTCCAATTGCTTTGTTTTATTTTTGTAGGATATTGGCTCATCTGAATGAATTGTTGAAATCCAATATGCAAATATTCCCATTTCCTTCAATTCATTATAATTTAGACTGCCCATTTTGCCTTTGAGATCTTCAGACAATATCTCTCTTTCCAGGAATTCAATAGAATTGGAAAGAAAGATACCCTTGACTATTTCTAAACCCTCCCCCAAATCATCTTTAATTTTGAGACTATGAACTGGTGCTAGAAATATAAGAGTGAACTTCATACTAATTCTCCGCTTAAAGGGTCTTCCGGAGCAGGTCTAACCTACATGCATGCCATGGCTATGTGAGGTCGGGGGATCGCTTATATTGCCCCCCATTAATTGACAAAGTAAATTAAGAGAGTAAATTGTGACTGTATTCACGAAGGAGGATTCAGTCATGAAGCGCAGGAAATGGGATTCGAAGACCAAGACCAAGATCGTATTGGAGGGTCTTTCAGGCCGTTCGCTCAGCGAGCTTTGCAACGAGTATGAGATCAGCCAGAACCAGTATTATATCTGGCGAGACAAGTTTTTGAAGGATTCGCATAAAGCTTTTGAGAATCATGAAAAGGGGCGTGAGGTGGAGCGTCTGAAGAAGAAGACGGGCAAGCTGGAGCGAATCATCGGCCGTCTGACGGTAGAGCTAAAAAAAACCGAGGACGAATTAGGATGAGGAGATGTTCGGAGTCTGTGGCGAGGCGCAACCGTGAGGTTTTGGCCCGTATCAGGCAGATCAAGTCGGATCATCCCTTCTGGGGCTACCGTCGTGTCTGGGCCCATCTGCGGTATGTTGATGGTATTCTGGTAAACAAGAAGCGTGTTTATCGCCTGATGCGTGAGCATAATCTGACAGTCAAGCCTAATCAGAAACTGAAGGCCAAACGCAGCAGCAAGCGCTCCAAGCCTGTGGCGAGCCATCCGAATCAATGGTGGGGCATCGATATGACCAAGGTCATGACAGAATCGGGCTGGGTCTATATCGTGCTTGTTCTGGACTGGTACAGCAAGAAGGTGGTGGGTCATTATGCTGGCATTCAGGCCAAAAGCTGTCACTGGCTGGAGACTCTCGATATGGCGGTCAACCGTCAGTTTCCCGAGGGTGTCAGGGATCATAATCTTTATCTGATGTCCGACAACGGTTCTCAGCCGACCTCTGTAAGTTTCATGAGGGTATGCTCCAATCTCGATATACATCAGGCTTTCACCAGCTATAACAATCCCAAGGGTAATGCCGATACGGAACGGATGATGCGGACCTTGAAGGAAGAACTCTTATGGCTTCAGGAATGGTCGGGAGCAGACCATATCAAACGGGTATTGGATGAATGGATTGAGGGATATAATCGAAGTTATCTGCATTCGGCTTTGGGCTATCGCTCGCCGATGCAGGTGGAAGAAGCATATAAAACCGGTCACAACACTCTCTTAAAATCAGCTTGACTAATGGGGAGCAGTACACGCTTATTCAGTATAGCAATTATGGATAAATCGCGCAAGAATATTATTGTTGTATCAATGACATATTAAGGGATTCTATGAGCATTGTAACAGAAAAGAAAGAATGATTACGGGGTGCGGTAGACCATGGCGTTGATATTCATGCCCGCTCCGACCGAGGCGAAGACAACATTATCGCCGCTGTTGATCTTGTGATCGTTGAGCTTGCCCTTGACCATCATATCCAGAAGAGTCGGAAGTGTAGCCACCGAGCTGTTACCCAGCTTCGAGATAATCATCGGCATCACATACATAGGCGCGCTGCTGTTGCCGTAAAGCTTGTAGATTCGCTTTAGGATAGCCTCATCCATCTTGGCGTTAGCCTGATGGATAAGCACCTTCTGAACATCGGTGACGCCCAGATTGGATTTATCCAGGCTTTCCTTCACGACCAGCGGCACTGTTTTGATGGCATAGAGATAAAGCTTGTGGCCATTCATCTTCAAAAAAAGCTCTTTACCGTTGTTGGAATTATAAGACTTATCCATCCAAAGCATATAAGCTTCATTTCTGGTATCCGAACGCGCGGCGTGGGATAAAATCCCGACCGGGGTATCGCTTTCTTTGGCCTCCAAAATTGCCGCCCCTGCGCCGTCAGCATAAATCATCCTGTCCCGGTCATTCGGATCAGAAACCCTTGAAAGAGTTTCAGCTCCGATAACCAGAGCGCGTTTGGCATCGCCTGATTTCAGGAAATAATTGGCCTGGATAACCCCCTGAAGCCATCCCGGGCATCCAAAGGGAAGATCGTAGGCAATTGTCCGGGGATTTTCTATTTCGAGTTTATGCTTCACACGTGCGGCCAGCGAGGGCACAAAATCGGAGCGCCGATTGTCTGCCTTTACATCGCCAAAATTATGGGCAACTATTATATAATCGAGAGTTTCCTTATCGATCCCGGATGATTCCAAAGCTTCCTGCGCCGACATATAGGCGATATCCGAGGTAACCAGATCATCGGTAACATATCGTCGCTCCACAATTCCGGTAATCTCCTCCAGTTTTCCGACTATCTCCTCATTATGTTTGTCGAATTTCAATCCATTGGTGTCATAAAACTCCGCTCCAAGAAATTCACTGTTCGGAACCTGCTTTGTGGGTATATAACTGCCGGTGCCGGCAATAATAGAATATATATTCTGATTATTCATAGTTTTCTCTCATCAATCAGTACGCAACAATATTTATTCTCTCAGGATCAAATGTTTCTCTCAAAAGTAGGAAAGCCTGCATTCGCGTAAAAACTCAACTAATTTAGCCAATAAATAAAGATTTATTTTCGATTGTCAAGATTGAAATAATGCTGATTAGAATGGCTCAGGCGGCTGGAAAACCAATCAGGTCTGGCTTTATCGGAAACGCCATGGCCAATCTCCTGGAAAAATGACATATTTAACAGGAAAGCCCTTGCGGGCTTTCCTGTAACATCGCTTTTATAGCGATCTCTTAATATCTGTAATTGCTTCCGCGATTGTCTTCTTTGCGCGGACGAGCCTCATCAACCTTCATTGTGCGGCCCTCGAATTCACTGCCGTCCAAAGCATTCTTGGCGGTCTCAGCTTCATCGGTGCTGGACATTTCAACAAAACCAAAACCTTTGCCATCAATGATTCTCACATCTTTGACTTCGCCATGGTTCGAGAAAAGTTCCTGCAATTGGTGACTTGTTACAGAGTAACTAAGATTTCCGACATAAAGTTTGCTAACCTGCATCTTTACCTCATTTTTTTAATGTTTCTCGTTTGAATCATATTAATCTGAGGAAGATGCAACGTAAAGTAGCCGATCTATTCCGCACAAGTAATATTCTTTCAAACAAAGTAAGTTAAATTATCATCCCCGCCAACAGCAATAAGCTCTTACCCTACTAACGGATACCGTCTTCATGCTGTCATTGGAGACTGCCCTTATAACGTATTAGTCATATCAAAGTTCCCTATTTCTTCAAATTTCTGAAGTTTTTGGATCATGTGTATTTTGAGATAAATCTTGACACTTTTTGTCTTATTTTATATATTCATGAGCACACAACAAATTCGACAGCAACAGCAACTTTCCAATGTTATTTATAAGGGGAATTCCCATGAAATCATCTTCGGTTCTGATCATTATTCTTATTTGTTTAGCCTCACCGGTTTATCTTCTGGCGAACATTCCGCAAATGATCAATTTCCAGGGCAAAGCCTATGATTCCAATGGTGATCCATTGGACGGCACATTTTCTATCGAGTTTACTATCTATGATGCGGCCACTGATGGCAATAAAGTCTGGTTTGAGACACAATCATCAGTTCAGGTTACGGATGGTATCTTTCATGTTCTCCTGGGTTCGGTAACCCCGATTGAACATCATGTATTTGGCCAGCCTACGAAATATCTGGGGATAAAAATTGAAGCCGATCCCGAGATGACGCCTCGTACGCGGATTACCACCGTACCGTTTTCATTCAGAGTTGCCACCGTTGACGGCGCTGAAGGCGGTCATATCGATGGAAGACTTACTGTGGGAAATAATAATACTGTATCTGCTGATAACAGCATAGTAATGGGACAAAACAACGATTGTCAATCGGAGAAATCAACAATCGCAGGCGGTGAGACCAACTCCATAGGCAGCTACAGCCACAATTCAGCCATAACAGCCGGAGAGGAAAACCAAATTACAGACCAATCCTCTCACTCCGTAATCGCAGGAGGCCAGTTAAATACAATTGACGGCTTACGGAATTTTCTCGGGAGCGGTTATAACAATACTATTCTTTACACCCGAAATGCAATAGCAGGGGGAGCTGATAATTACATTGAAGGAGAATACAATTTTATTGGCAGCGGGTACCAAAACGAAATGGTCGATTCATATGAATCGGTTATTACGGGCGGCACAAGCAACTATATGAGTTCCGCGGCACATGCGACTATATGCGGCGGCTACAATCATATCGCTCGAGGGGATCACAACTCAATCCTGGGTGGTGAATCACATTATACAGATTCCAGTTATGCTACTGTTGCAGGAGGCTACAATAACTCCGCAGTAGGAACAGCATCTTTTGCGGCAGGTTACCAAGCGCGGGCATCACACAACGGCTCTTTCGTATGGCAGGAATATGATGAAGATTATTATTTTAATTCTACAGGGGAAAATCAGTTCCTGGTAAAGGCCTCTGGCGGATTTGGCATCAATATCGGCAAACCCAAAACATCCTTCCATGTATTGGGAATAGATGAAAGCGTTTTCATGCCTTCAAGCGCTCTCCAGTCTGAGACAGTTGTCTTTGAGGATCAGGATGCTATCCTTGGTCTGTACAGCAAACCTCAGGGAAGCGTCGGTTCTGCAGTAACCTTTGGAGAGGTATCCGGCGGCACCCTGGATAATAAATGGACCATTATACGAGAAACTGCCTCCGGAGGATCCGGATTGCGCATCGCCTTCGGTACCAACTCCAATCCTTTTAATAACAGCACCTATATGTATCTTGACAATAACGGTGAGATAGGTATAGGTACCAGAAATCCCTCAGAGAAGCTGCATGTGTCCGGCAGTATCTGTGCTACCGGATCGATTGGAAGCTGCTCGGATGAAAGATTCAAGGAAAATATCCATGACATAGACAATGCCCTGGATCGAATTGAAAAGATCAAGGGAGTTGAATTTAACTGGAAGAGAGATGAGTATCCCGATTATGATTTTTCAGATGAAGAGCAGGTCGGCTTTATCGCACAGGATTTAAAGGAGATACTTCCGGAAGTTGTATCAGTCGGCAGCAATGGTTATCATTCGATTGATTATGGCAAGCTTACGCCCGTATTAGTCGAGGCTGTCAAGCAGCTCAAAACGGATAACGACCGGAAAGACAGACAGATCGAAGAGCTGTCTCAAAGGCTGGCCAGAATTGAAGCGATGCTGGAAGCAGAAAACAAATAAGGGGGTTTAACTATGAGATATACTTTCATAACGATTGTAATAATACTACTTCTATCATTCAGCCTGTCTCTTGCAGAACCGCAGGCGGACAACAGTCTTCAGAAGGATATTCTTTCGGGCGGAGGATCAGAGACAGGCTCAGTCAATTATTCCATGGAATTCACCCTTGGACAAACCGCATCCAATCAATCGAACTCAAGCAGCTACAATGGAAGCTGGGGCTTCTGGGCTTCGACATCTTCAGGTCCCGAAGAATGCCAGGGAGAATGCGGCGATACAAATCTTGACGATGCTGTGAATGTCTCGGATGTTATCTGGATAGTAAATTATG
The DNA here is from genome assembly GCA_964496505.1 of uncultured Ignavibacteria bacterium. Classification (GTDB taxonomy): domain Bacteria; phylum Zixibacteria; class MSB-5A5; order JAABVY01; family JAABVY01; genus JAABVY01. The sequence continues at coordinate 7,178 of CAZBZV010000055.1, forward strand.
TCTTCATTGACGGTCCCGAGCCCTTGCCGGTTCTCGCCTGTGGAGATGCAAATAGCGACGAAGCCGTAAATGTTTCCGATGCAATCTGGCTGATAAACTATGTCTTCGACGATGGTCCCACCCCGTCCGAATGCTCACCGGGAGCGCCAGCCTGGTATAACGGCGACTGTTGTCCGTTCAGCATATAGCATTTGATATGATTAATGAATTATATTTAAAGGAGTCTCTTGATGAAATTGTTTGTATTTTTGGTGATAATTATTTCCATGGCGATGCCGTTAATTCTTCATGCCGATACACCGCAACTCATAAACTTTCAAGGCAAGGCTTATGACAGCAGCGGCAATCCGCTGAATGGAACTTTTTCGATACAATTTACGATTTATGATGCCGCCGAGGAAGGCACCGTCGAATGGACCGAGACACAACCCTCGGTTCAGGTAAGCGATGGTATCTTTCATGTCCTTTTGGGTTCTGTTAATCCCATTGCAGACAGTGTTTTCAGCGATACTGCAAGATACCTTGGTATCAAAATCGGCTCTGATCCGGAGATGACACCGCTGACACAGATAGCAACAGTGCCTTATGCATTCAGGACAGCATCAGTTGATGGCGCGGAAGGGGGATATTTAAAGGGCAGCGCCTCAATTGGCCTTGAAAATGTTATTACCGGGGATAATTCTATGTCGGTAGGATGGGAAAATGAGGTTTCTTCTAATTCGAGCTTTGTTGCCGGAAATCACAATGTGAGCAATGGAGATTTTGCGCTGGTTAGCGGTTATAATAATTCGACTAACGGATCGACTTCAGCAATAATCGGAGGTGCATCCAATATAGCCGAGGAAACTTATTCGGTGGTAATCGGTGGATTCGATAATAAAGCAGAGGGCGGCGGTTCGGTTGTTGTTGGAGGAGGAGATAATACAGCAAAGGGCGGCAATTCGGTTGTTGTTGGAGGAGTAGATAATACAGCAGCAGGATTCGGATCGATTGCTGCCGGATTCAATGCCCGGGCAAACCATTCTGGAACATTTGTTTGGCAAAGCCAAAGTAATTCTGATTTTGAATCCACTGATTCTGATCAATTTCTGATCAGGGCCGCTGGAGGATTCGGAATCAATACCAATGAGCCGCTTGTGGACTTGCATGTTCGTGGTTCGGATATCTCGAACTTCATGACCTCGGATGCTCTGCAATCAGAAACCGTTGTTTTTGAAGATCAGGATGCGATACTGGGGCTGTACAGCAGGCCTAATGGCGTTGGAGGCTCGGCGCTATCATTCGGGGAAATATCAAACAGCGTCCTGCAAAGCAAATGGACGATTATTCGTGAAACAGCTTCGGGCGGTCGAGGACTCCGTATAGCATTTGGTACCCACAGTAATCCATTTGATAACAACACATTTATGTATTTCAATGACAACGGGAAGATCGGTATGGGAACCAGAAATCCCTCGGAGAAGCTGCATGTGTCCGGCAGTATCTGTGCTACCGGATCGATTGGAAGCTGTTCTGATGAGAGATTCAAGCAAAATATTCATGGAATCGAGAATGCTCTGGAACAAATCGAGAAGATCGAAGGTGTTAAATTTAGCTGGAAGAGAGATGACTATCCCGATTATGATTTTTCAGATGAAGAGCAGGTCGGCTTTATCGCACAGGATTTAAAGGAGATACTTCCGGAAGTTGTATCAGTCGGCAGCAATGGTTATCATTCGATTGATTATGGCAAGCTTACGCCCGTATTAGTCGAGGCTGTCAAGCAGCTCAAAACAGAGAATGATGAGTTGCGCAGAAGGCTGGACAGAATTGAAGCGATGCTGGAGGATGAATGACGGCAAATTATCCGAATATTTTTTTCAACAAGGATTTCACGACACCTTCATATTTCTTCACCACCAGAACTGTGGTTGGAGAGTAACGTGCAACCTTCTCCGGAATTTCGCCGAAAAGGATTTTCTTAAAGAGGGGTTCGCGTGCCGCACCGATAACCACCAGATCATAGTCGCGGCTGGCACGTGCGATTCCGCCCGCCACCGAGCTCGATTCGATCAGCTTTTTCTCGATCTTCTCGGAATCCTCAATAAAACCCAGCGTGAAATCGACATATTTTTCTGCTTGCTCTTTCTGCTCAGAATCAGGGTTGTGCTGAACTACATGAGTGGTCGTGATATCAAGATCAAAATCTTTTCTCAACATATTCAAGACCTTCGCCGCAAGCTGGGCATGAGGTCCGCCGGCAGTCGGAAAGAGGCAGTTCTTGAATTCACGTTTATCTCCGATTTTGAGCAGCATCAAATCGCATGGAGCGTGACGGATAATCTGGTCGGCAATCTCCCCGAATATACGGTCACGGGCATTGGTATGCCCCTTCCAACCCATCACCAGGGCCTCGCCGCGATGGCGTTCAACCGCAGTCAAGAGACCATCGGAGGCGCGATGCGCAATCACCAGATCGGTCTCGATTTTGACACCTTTCTCTGAAGCATATTTTTTGGCTTTGGTTAAAAGCGGCTCCTTGTGATGAATAAAGCGCATACCTTCATGTATGGGCATCTGCCGGGGAACATCAACAACGCTGACCGCAAACAGCTTAATTCCTCTGCTTTTTGCAATCGGCAGAGCAAAATCCAGAAGTATTTCCACATTATCCGGATTGTGCAAAGCCACTACCACCGAAGGTTCTTCATCGGGCCCGGGAGGACGAACTCCCGGCAAAAGCACCTGCGGTTCGACAACCGCCGCGCGTTTTTCGAAAATGGCATAATACAGAAGCAGGCCGACCGCAATCCAGCCTATCGTAACATACCATGCAATCGGCTGAAACTTGAACTGATACAATGCCAGGAATACATTCAGTGAAAATCCAAGAACCGGAACTACCGGATATAAGGGCACTCTGTATTTACGCGGAATCTCCGGGTATTTTCTTCTCAATACTATGACCGCTAAATTCACCATGGCAAAAGTAAGGAGAAATATAAGGCTTGCGGCCGAACCTATCGCTTCAATCGGCAAAGTAAGCGCCATTCCCAGAAGTATAACTCCCGTGACAACAATGGCTATATGGGGAGTACGCCGCCGAGCATGGATATTCGACATTCGTTTCGGCAACCATAAATCCCGGCTCATGGAAAAGGCCACACGCGAGGCGGCCATAACTGTGGCATTCAATGCCGACATAGTCGAAAGAAGTCCGCCGAATACGATAACCGCAACCCCGAAGGCTGGCATAAAATTCTCGGCCGCCTTAACAATTGCAGTTTCCTTGAATTTCCCAAGATACTCCCATGCGGGCATCCCCTCAGGATCGATTGCCGCCAGAGATACGAACAGGATCAACAGATATATAAAAACTGTCACGCCCAGCGCGATAAACGTGGCACGGGGGATATTCTTCGTGGGATCTTTGATCTCCTCGGCAACTGTGGCAATCAGGTCATATCCCTCGAAGGCAATGAAGGTAAGCCCCATGGCAATCAGCACCCCTCCCAATCCTGCCGGAAAAAACGGGAAAAAGCTGTCCATTGCCCGTTCGGGCATATCAAAAATCCTGACTACGCCGAAGGCGATAAAAATGCCCAGTACCAGAATCTTCGACATGGTCAGTATATTCTCGGTCTTGCCGGTAACCTCGGCACCGCGCATATTGAGCCATGTGAATGTCATGCCGATTAAAAGTGTTATCACAAGAACTGCTCTCTGCTGGCCCAGCAAGTCGAAAACCAGTGCGGTAAACTGCGGAATATATTTGTGGAAGAATTCCCAGAAATAACCTGCAAATCCCAGGGCATAGAGACTGCATGCAACCGTATAGGCAAACCAGAGCATCCATCCCGCGATGAAACCCGCCGCGCCGGGAAAAGCCATGCGCACAAAGGAATAACCGCCGCCCGCACGCGGCACTGCGGAAGCAAGCTCGGCATATGCAAATGCGGTCAGCAGAGTAACGACGCCGTTAAGCCCGAATGATAAAATCGAGGCAGGCCCGGCTTCACCCGCCGCGATACCGGTCAGGACGAATATGCCTGCGCCTATCATGGCGCCGACGCCGATCATGGTGGCATCGAAAAGACCCAGATCGCGGGCAAAGGTTACCTCGCCGGATGACTGCTGTTTATTCTTATTGCTCATCTATGCTTCGGATTTACCCTCTTGCCCTGTACGAATTCCCTTTTTTGGATATATTATATCGGTTTATAACTCTCTGCCAAGCTTTTTTGGGATTTATTGTAGCTGTACCAGGCTTTTTGATAAGCATCATGATGACCTGATACTTCTCTAACCCAGTGCCCTGTCCAGGTTGTAGGCGGCGCTTATCAGCGCCAGATGTGTGAACGCCTGCGGAAAATTGCCCAAAGCTTCGCCGCTGGGGCCGGTCTCCTCGGCATATAATCCCAGATGGTTGGCGTAACCGAGCATTTTCTCGAACATCAGCCTTGCCTGATCCAGCCTTTTGGGATAGATACGTCCGGCACGAGTCAGAGCTTCCACCAGCCAGAAAGTGCAGATATTGAAAGTACCCTCCCTGCCCTCAAGACCGTCAATCTGATGCTCGATATTGTAGCGATAAACGAGGCTGTTGGATACAAGCCCTCCATTTTCCGGCGTTTGCAATGTTGTATCCAGCGTCTTCATCATACGGGGATCGGTAGGAGAGACAAAAAATACCAGCGGCATTATCAAATTAGAGGCGTCCAGAGTGTCGCTGCCGTAAGCCTGCACGAAGGAATTCCTGTCTTCATTCCAGCCCTTATCCATGATCTCCTCGTATATCTGGTCGCGGACTTTCAGCCATTTTTCGCGATTGGCCGGGAAGGAACGCTTATCGGCCAGGCGCAGCCCACGATCGACCGCCACCCAGCACATCAGCTTGGAGTAGACGAAATGACGTTTTCCGCCCCTGACTTCCCAGATACCCTCATCCTCCTTTTGCCAGTTCTCGCAAACCCAGTTAACCATCCTTCGAATTTGCACCCAGAAATCGTAGGAGATCGGACTTCCGTATTTATTATATAGATAGACCGAATCCAAAAGCTCGCCGTAAATATCAAGCTGAAGCTGATTATAGGCGCCGTTGCCGATTCGCACCGGACCGGAGCCGCGATACCCCTCGAAATGGTCGAGGGTTTCCTCAGATAGATCATGAAGCCCCTCGATGCCATACATGATTTGCAGGGAGCCGTCCGGCTCCAGTTCATGAGCGCGCTTTTCGATCCATCCCATGAAATGTGCGGCTTCCTCGGTAAAACCAATTCTCAGAAGGCCGTAAAGCGTGAAGGCGGCGTCACGAATCCATGTGTAGCGGTAATCCCAGTTGCGGCTGCCTCCGATTTCCTCGGGAAGGCTGGTCGTCGGCGCTGCTACAATCGCACCGCTGGGTTCATATGTCAAAAGCTTCAATACCAAAGCCGAGCGCCGGACCATCTCGCGCCAGCGGCCGGTATAAGTACATTTGGAAAGCCAGCGTCTCCAGTATGCAACTGTCGATTCAAAAAGCGCCATCGATTCGGTTTCGGAAATCTCCGGCCCGCAATCGCCGTCACCTTCCATTTCATGCAAAACAAACGTTGCAGTATCGCCTTCTCCCAGAGTGAACTCAACAGCCACGCCATCTTTGTATTTTTCAAGTCTTATCCTGCTGGCAAGCCCGACGCTCATTTCAGACGATCTAAAGCAGGCGCCATGCTCGGATATTTTTGTCTCGTGTGAATCGCGGGCATAATTAAAGGCCGGAAGGCATTCCATTCGGAATTTAACCTCGCCCCTTATAACCTCTACCCTGCGTACCAGTTGATGCTCACCATGTCCCTTTTTAGTAGATTCAATCGGCATAAAATCAACTATTTCCGCCACACCGTCCTCGGACAAAAACCGCGTAACCAAAACATTCGTATCAGGCCAGTAAAGCTGTTTAATGGTCATGCCGTCATTGAGGGGAGTGATGCTGAAATAACCGCCCTTTTTGTCATCGAGTATTGATGCAAATATGCTGGGCGAGTTGAAATGCGGAAAACAGAGCCAGTCGATAGTCCCGTTATCGCATACCAGGGCGATTGTATGCATATCTCCGATTATGCCGTGATTTTCAATCGGCTGATAAGGCATAGCCACACTCCTTTTCGATCATTAAGTCTGGACGCGACAGGCGCGCATGATATTACCCCCCCGCCTCGAAACCGGGATAGAGAGTCATACCGCCGTCCACAAAAATGCTTGCGCCGTTAACATAATCCGCATCATCGGATGCCAGCCAGACAGCGGTACGTCCAATATCCTCGACCTCGCCGATACGATTGTAGGGCACGAGTTGCATCAGTTTGCTGTAAGCTTCTTCCGTTTCCCAGGCTGACTTATTAATGGAGGTTCTTATGGCGCCCGGCGAGATGCTGTTGACACGGATTCTGTGCGGGGCCACCTCCTGTGCGATGCTTTTCATCAAGAGCATAACTCCCCCCTTGGAAGCGGCATAATTTATGTGCCCGGCCCAGGGAATCACCTCATGAACCGAGCTTATGCAGATTATCTTTCCGGCCGAGCAGGAGACCTCCGGGACAACCCCGCGACGCTTAAATTCCTTGACCGCCTCACGCGCGCATAAAAACTGCCCGGTCAGGTTGACACCCAGAACTTTGTTCCAGTCATCCAGAGTCATCTCCTCGAGCGGTGCATCCTTCTGGATACCGGCATTATTAACCAAAATATCCAGCGTACCGAATTCATCTTTGATATGCCCGAACATCTCCAGCACCTGATCCTCATTGGAAACATCAGCCCTGTGAAGAACTGCCCGGCTCCCATGTGATTCTATTTCTTCGGCGACCTCTTTCGCCTTTTCTTCCTTGGAGATAAAATTGATGCAGACATCCGCACCGGCTTTGCCCAACTCAACCGCTATTCCGCGACCGATACCAGAGCTCCCGCCGGTTACCAGGGCTTTCTGGCCTTTCAGGCGTTTAACCGGCCTGTCTTTTGGCATGACTACTTCCGGCAGATCTTCTTTGTTACCTGAATCTGGCATACACTATATCCTTTGGAATATCAAACTCAATTATTTACATTGAATAACAGTGGTTTTCTTTTAATGTTCAAAAAGTTAATTAGCGGTCGGGAAGACAAAACCATTTGGCAAACTATTTTATTTATAATTTTTAAAAAATATTTTATATTCCGGCATTAGCAGTATTAATATTGCAAAAAAGCCGCAGTGGGAGACATCAGCAATTATATTTTACTGATTTCGGTGAAATAGCGGTACGGGGTAGCAATGTCTAATTATCCGGAGGGAGGAGCGAAATGAAGTTAATTAAGTCGAGTCCGATCATCTTATCTTTTTTAGCAGTCGTAATGTTTGTATTTATTTTTCCCTGTATATTACGCGCGAATGCTGAATCCGCCTGGGATGCTCTTCTTAATCTCGAGATAAAGGAGGCCAGAGAGATTTTTGAGGAAGCTTTAAAGGATGATCCGGAGAATACCGCGTTGATGAGAGGGTTGATGATCGCCGCCCATATGGATATGGATCAAAAAAAGTATTATGAAATGATAGATAGGATGATCGCCGCAGAACCTGATAATCCTTACCTGCTGGCGGTCTTCGAGCATAATGCCGCAAAATACACAAACTGGGCGAACCAGTATAAATATAATTACGAGATCGGAAATTCCATAGTAGAGAATTCCGACGCAGCGCTTGCATATCTCGGCAAAAAGATTCTGGAATCCTATTATTACACAACTCTTGAAGATATGCCGGAGGGCTTTATACAGTCACTCGGCTATGCTCCCGGTGGATGGATAATCGGACCTTTTAACAACAAATCGAACATAGCCGCCTATAGAAGACTCCCTCTCGAATATGAGGCCCTTGACACCTCGGAAATTACTGTTGGTAAATGGGGTAATCGAACCGGATGGACCTGGCTTGATTCCGACAGGCTGGGTGAGTTCAGACCCTCTTTCGTTATGGAGAGTGATAATAATTTTGCATTTCAGATGAGGCTGTTTTTCGAAATTCCCGCACCACAGAAATTATTAATCCTGCTCGGCGGCGCACATAGCTGCCGCATGCTCATCGATGGCAAAAAGGTATATGATGATCCGATTTATCGGAACGCCCACCAGCGCTTCGGCATAGAAATAGACCTTACCGCGGGAAAACATGAAATAACTCTTATCTTAGGGCATGAGTACTCCGGAGTAATGGCAAGTATAGCAGTGGTGGATTCGAACTACCTTCCGCCGGAGGGACTGAAATGGCTCAGGTATGCAGAGCAAATCGATGGCGATGTCACCGATTATAAGAAGTTTCATCCTATCCTAGACACATATAATGCCCACATGCAGGCTCATCCTGAACCAGATGATTTATATTTAAAGGCCATGGTACAGATCTATAATGGCTATGCAAAGGAGGCCATTCAGGAACTTGAATCGTTGCAGGAGACTAAAGGCCTGTCGCTACTGGAACAAATGGCGCTGGTGGATGCACTCATGTTCAACTTTGAAGATACAAGAGCCCTAAAGCATTTGAATCAAATTCACCAAAGGGCTTCCACAGCTTTGCTCGAATACAGCTGGGTTTCTGAAACGGTTGATGATTACGAGCAGGCGATCAATAGCTACGAGCAGCTTGCCATAGAATATCCGGGACGGCCGGAGATTGAAATCTCGGCTGCTCTCAGGCCGCTTATAAATAACGATATAAAGGGATTCGTAAATAATCTGCAGGACTTCAAGGATAAATATCCTGATTTCCTGGCATCCCATGAAATCCTATACAATGCGTATCTGGAGATTGTGGATGATCCCGAATCAGCTTACGAGGAATTCAAGGAGTTTTGCAAGAAGGGCCAGGCCGGTTTGACCTATCTTCTTCAGGCCGGCAATTATTATATCAGGATGCATAAGTATGATAAAGCGGTCGAGCATGCTTATGAAAACTATGAATACAATCCCTATAACGATTCTTTCCTGGCACAATTGGCCTATACATGTAACCTTGCCCGCAGAGAAAAGGAGCTGATCCCCCTTTTCACGGACTTGATTGATAAATATCCATACAACATCGACAACTACAACAGGCTCTTTAAAATTTATGAAAATGCAGGCATGTATGATGAAGCTCAGAATGTTATGCTGGATATTCATCAGATTAAGCCCACCGCGGTAATGCCGTACATGCGCTTAGATTCACTTCACAATAATACAGAATACGACAGCATTTTCGGAAAAGTAGACGCCATGAGTCTGTGGGATATCGAGCCCAGCGAGGATCAACTCGGCGGCGAGAATATATGGAGCCTGATCGACAGGCAGCAGATCATAGTATTCGAATCCGGACTTGTCTGCAAGGAATATCATTGGGGATTTGTTTTGATTGATCAGCAGGCCGTGGAGGGCGCGCAGGAATTTGACCTTGGCTTCGATCCCAACGAGAGCTTCAACAATCTCATTACCGCACGTCGTTTACGCAAGGGCCAGCCGCCCCTGTCCGGCGAGGTCTCCGGAAGTTATGTTTTATTTAAAGACCTGAAGCCGGGGGATGCAATCGAATTTCGCTACAGATTATGGTCACAGAACAGTGGTGACCTCTGGAAGCATTACTGGAGAGATTTCACAATCAACACGGATTATTTTCAGAGATATATGGAGTATACTCTGCTGACCAACCGTGATGACCTCAACTATCTCGCCGATTCAATTGCGGGTGAGCCTACGACAAAAGATGAATATTGCGGCTTTAAGAGGATTATGTGGAAGATGGAAAACATGCCGGCTCAGAAGCTGGACCTGTCGGTTCTTCCTCCTGAAAACGACATAGTAGGAAGGATATTCATAAGTACTATGCCCGACTGGAATATCCTGAACCGCTGGTATAGATCTATAAGCGATGCTATCCTGGACGATAATCCCCGCGCGGAGAAGCTCGCACAGGATCTAACACAAGGTATAAATTCCAATTTCGATAAACTGCGCATATTTTATGAGCATATCATGGAGGAAATCCCATATCAGCAGATTGGATTCGATTATCATGCATCGATACCCCAAAAACCGGATCAGGTACTTGTCAACGGATGGGGAGACTGCAAGGATAAAAGCCATCTTTTGATAAAAATGCTGCGCTCATCGGGAATCGAGGCCTGGCCGGTTCTGGTTATGAGCAGGGGGCTGGGCACCAAACTGCCCATTCCATATTTCGGCTTTAATCATCTTATCGCAGGCACAGTGATAGACAAGGACACAATATTCGTTGATCCTTCTGATGTGCCATTTCCTCCACACCATTCACTGGGAATTGACTTGAGCGGTCAACCCTGCCTGAATATAACCTCAAAAGAGCAGAGTAATTTATATATGCTTCCGGATTTTACTCCTGAGGAGAGGATTATCGAACGATTTGTGAAATTGAAATATAAGGATAGCACCCAATTTGAAATTTCAAACCGCTCATCGCGTTACAATGTTCGAGCGGGCTATCGACGCAGTTCATTCAAGCAGTACTCGCCAAGCGAACTGAAAAATACAATGGAAACAGGCATCTCAGAGCGCTGGAGCATTCGCTGCATGCTGGATTCAATAGAAATTGATTCACTTTACAGCGTCGATACGGTTTTTTCCGAGAAATGGTTTGGCAAGGCTTTTCTTAACGTCCAGGATGTCAGTGATATAAAAATCATTCGAATGCCGGACATGTCGATTTTTAACGAAGCATTTATTGCTCTTTTGACCGATAACGGCTCTCGCGACCTGCCGGCTGACACTCGTGATTATACCGGTATTTACGATTTCCAGGTAGTAATAGAAACCCCGGAATCATTCGGATCTCCTGAGATCGGTGATCGCTTTGAGCTGGCAGATTCATTGTACACTTTCGAGCATTTTTCTGAATGGAATCCTGATAACCGCAAATTTACTCTGCACTATCGCCTCAAAATTCTTGACGGCCTTGCTGAACCCCAGGGTTTCATTGACTTTGCTCAAAAGGTTACCGAGATTTTCGATAAACCGGTTGTATTCAAGGCAAACTAAGACATTCAAAACCCAGAAAATTAAAAGGCCGGCATCGATAACATGCCGGCCTTCATATAAGCAGAATAGCTGATTAGCTGTTTATGATCTTTTCGGCTTGCTCTTTGTCCAGATCCATAATATACGGAATTCCGCTGATCTCGGCCGCCTCGGGTGTTAGAGATCCCAGATCTTCACGGGTCATATACTCGGTCCCGAATTTTCTGCTGCCGGCCATAAGCTGACGCAGACCCTGAGCCAGACGCTCATAATAGGTATACAGGCCGATTGCACCGGTAGGAAGCTTATCAAACTCGGCATCGCCCAGCTCCTGGCGAAGATCGGCCGCTGTGACGAAAATATCATCTATTGTATCGCCAAAACGCTCCACGTAGACCGGAATCTGATGCGAGCTGATTGCCATACCAATTGTCTTGCCGACCATTGCCGCCGCAATCGGACTTCTGGCCATTCCAACGAGCTTGGCATAAGGCGCAACCATTGCCAGGCCCTTGAATATCTGATCCTCGAATGTGAAGCCACCAGCAAGTGTTATCGGAGGTACATACTCTCCCTTGTCATCAAGCATCTTGCAGTATTTGTAAAGCAGCGAATGCAGTTCGACCGGTGGCATACCCCATTCATTCATCATTCTCCAGGGGCTCATACCGGTTCCGCCACCCGCACCATCGACTGTCAAAAGATCGATTTTGTACTTGGAGGCATACTTCAGAGCCTGGGCAAGAGCTGCCGGACGATAAGCGCCGGTTTTCAGGAATACATATTTGGCTCCGGCCGAGCGAAGCTCCTCAACTCGCGAGGCAAAGGCCTCTTCGGTAACCATGCCCACACGGGAATGGCGTTCAAATTCCTTAAATGCTCCTCGTTCGAAGGCCTTGATCACATTCGGATCGGTCGGATTGGGAAGTACAACATAACCTCGATCGTAAAGAAGCTGAGCCTTCTTGAGGTCACGGATTTTCACCTCGCCGCCGATATTCTTGGCGCCCTGGCCCCATTTAAGCTCGACACACTGCACGCCCAGCTTATCGATGGCATATTCCTGGGTACCCAGGCGGGTATCCTCGATATTGGCCTGGACGATAATCGCGCCATAACCGTCACGCTGGTGATCCATAAACAGTTTCACCCTGCGCTTTAGATCGACAGTATCGACCACACGGCCGTTTTCGATCTTGGATTCCACATCCATACCAACGACATTCTCACCGATTGTCAGGCCGGTTCCGGCCAATGCGGTACCGATTGCCAGGCCTTCCCAGTTGTTCTTGGCAATGTCGGTGGAGCCGATACCTGGAATAATCCAGGGATAACGGAATTTCAGGCCCTTATCATGCCCGAAATGTACCTCCAGGTTGACATTCGGGAAGATAGCTTTATCGCTGTCGGCCTCGATACCGGAGGCTCCAACAACGCCGCCCATTATATTGAAATGGGAATAATCGACGGGATAGACTTTTTCACCCGCGGTTGTTATCACACCGAATGGCTGAGGGTAGATGACCTCATGCCCGCGGTAAGCGGATTTACCGATTTCGCACATTCCAATGCAACCGTCAACACAGGTGACGCACATTCCCGAGGACGGTACAATCGAGTCCTCGGTTCTGTTTTTCGTCAGGGTTGCCGCCGAGGCGTTTACTCTGGACAGTGACATTTTATGTATTCCTCCTTCTATTTATTTTCTTCTCTGATTTCACAGGCCACACAGGGATCCATGTAACACATCATATCATGAAACTTGTCTTTCTCAATGCAGGGCGGAGCCAGATTGGCACATCCGCCGCAGATCGCCTTCTCAGGTTCGTTATATGTGCACCTGAGCTGGCAGGCCGGACAGACATAAATACATCCTCCGCACTGACGGCAGACCTCGGACTTAATGTCGAAGGGTGTGCCGATGGAACGGTTTTCTCCGCGACCCCGGAAGCCGATTGCCTTGGCCATCATCTGCTCTTCGCACATCCGCACACACAGGCCGCAGAGAATACAGTCTTCATATTCCTGCTTGAACCTCTGCTGACGGACATCGAACTTCGAGGCCAGATCCTGGATTACTTTCGATTGCGGACAGGAGGCCAGCAGGAGTTCTATAACCATCCTGCGCGCCTTCATAACTCGCTCCGAGGCAGTCCGCACAACCAGCCCGTCTTCAGCCGGATAAGTGCAGGAACTGACCAGCTTGGAACGAGGCGGCCGGCCGATTTCGACCACACACAGACGGCAGGCTCCGTAGGGAGTAAGTCCCTCCATATGGCAGAGCGTTGGAATCGGGAATCCCAGAAATTGTGCGGCCTCCAAAACCGTAGTACCGTCTTCAACGCTGACATCAATGCCGTTTATTTTTAAGTTTATCATAACTTGCTCCCTTCCGCAGTCACAAGTTCCTCATCTTCGTACTCTTTTTCGGGTTTTGTAAACTCCAGGTCGCAGCGCATGCACCTCATCGCCTCGCGCTTTGCCTCCTCTTTCGTAAGAGACATCTCGACCTCGGCAAAGCCGCGTTTGCGCCACTCGACCACTGCCCGCGGTGTTGATACGCGCTCTGTTCCCGCCTCAACCGCATCGCCATTGTCCGGCGGCGGCACGAATATGCTTGGCAGTTTAATGCGTGGAGTCTGTTTGAGTTTTTCACCCTTTATATATCGATCGATCATCACCGCAGCCTTCTTGCCGGCGGCAATGGCATCGACTATCGTGTTCGGTCCCGTGACCAGGTCACCGCCCGCAAATACTCCGGGACGGTTTGTGCAAAGTGTATCCTCGTCAACCACCACAGTACTCGATTTGGCGTCTGTCTCGATCTGCATCGAGCTTGCCACCGAGAGGCAGTCGATATCGGAACCCTCGCTTATTGCCACGATTAATGTGTCCAGCGGGACTATGAACTCGCTGTTTTCGATCGGCACCGGACGGCGACGCCCGCTGGAATCTCGTTCGCCCAGCATATTGGCCACACACTCGATTCCGCTCAGCCTTCCGCCCGAGGTTATCACGCGGTTGGGTGAAATCAGCGGTTCGATCTTGATCCCTTCCTGAACTGCGGCCTCGATCTCCTCCGGATAGGCGGGCATCTCGTTGCGCGTCCTGCGGTAGAAGATCGTAACGCTGTCGACGTCCTCCTGACGAATGGCCACGCGTGCGGCATCAACCGCCGAGTTTCCTCCGCCGATTACGCCCACTGCGCCCTTAGCCAGCTTTTTGCCGTGAACATTGAAATCGCTCAGGAATTTTATCGAGGGATAAACGCCCTCCGCATTCTCGCCCTCAATTCGCAGGGGCTTGGATTTGTGAGCCCCCAGCGCCAGGAATACAGCCTTGTAACCGTCTTCAAGAAGCTTGTCGACGGTTATATCCTTGCCCAGCGTTTTATTGCATTCTAAAGTAACATTCTCGTCAATCAGGCTTTCGATTTCCTTCTCGATCACTTCCCTGGGCAGACGGTATGCCGGGATGGCAGTAAACATCATACCGCCGGGCTTGCATTCGGAATCGAAAACTGTCGATTTATACCCTCTCAGCGAGAGATAATGCGCGGCTGTCAGGCCTGCAGGACCAGCTCCAATAATCGCCACTTTATCGCCATTGGTAACTGCATCCTCATAACGCTTCGGCTTATAAATACCGGGATCGACCCGGTCTGTCACAAAGCGCTTCAGGGCGCGAATGGCGATCGGATCGGCTCCGGCAGAACCGGCGCGGCATTTATCCTCGCAGGGATGGTTGCAGACTCTGGCACATACTGATGGGAATGGATTGGCTTCGCGAATTGCCATATAGGCCTCATCATATTCTCCGCGCCCGATATGCGCAATATAGCGCCAGGCTTCGGTGTCCAGAGGACAGGCGGCCTGGCAGGGTGCGCCCACCAGCTCGCGGCAGACACCCGCCTCGCATTTCTTGTCCACAACATGTTCCAGATATTCGTCCTTAAAATAACGTAGATTCGAAATAATCGGATTAGGCGCCGATTGTCCCAGGCCGCACATCGATGTGTCCTTGACCACATAAGCCAGTTCTTCCAGCAGATCGATATGTTCCACTTCTGCACGGCCTTTGGAAATATCATCCAGGATTTCATGCATCCTCTGCGTGCCCTTGCGGCAGGTAAAACACTTGCCGCAGGACTCATCCTTCAGAAATCCCATATAGTATTTGGCGATATCGACCATGCAGGTGTTTTCGTCCATCACGATCATTCCGCCCGAACCCATAATCGAACCGGCCCGGGATAAACTGTCGTAATCAATCGGTATGTTGAACATATTGGCAGGAATACATCCGCCCGAGGGTCCGCCGGTCTGCACCGCCTTGATTTTGGAATTGCCGGCGGCGCCTCCGCCGATCTCATTGACTATCTCGTTAATAGTCGTTCCCATGGGCACCTCGACCAAACCAGTATTTCTCACTTTGCCGACCAGACTGAAGATTTTAGTGCCGGAATTATGATTGGTACCAACTTTGGCATATTTATCAGCGCCCCTGCGCATAATAATCGGTATGTTAGCCCAGGTCTCAACATTGTTGATTGCCGTGGGTTTACCGAAAATTCCCTTCTGAACCGGGAATGGCGGCCTCTGACGCGGCTCACCAATATGTCCCTCGACTGAATGAATCAGCGAGGTTTCCTCGCCACAGACAAACGCCCCCGCACCTCTGACGAGCTTAATATCAAAGGAGAAGCGCGTGTTGATTATATCCTCGCCCAAAATACCCATTTCACGCGCCTGGCGCAGGGCAATTGTCAGGTGTTTGATTGCCAGAGGATATTCGTTACGGACATAAATAACGCCGTCGGTGGCGCCGGTAGCGTAAGCACCGATTATCATACCTTCTATAATACTGTGCGGATTGCCTTCCAAAAGGCTGCGGTCCATATAGGCGCCCGGATCGCCTTCATCGGCATTGCACACCAGATATTTTCCGCGCTTCGAATTCTGTTTGGCCAGAAGTTCCCATTTCAGGCCGGTGGGAAAGCCTGCCCCGCCGCGGCCACGCAAACCGGAGGTCTTGACCTCCTCGATTATGCCCTGGGGATCCTTGCTTTCCAAAAGTTTAACCAGCGCGGAATAACCTCCGTTTTCGATATATTGGAAAATGCGAATCGGATCGATTTTCTCATTCTGTGACATCAACGTTCGAACCTGCCCGGCAAAAAACGGAATTTTGGACTGCTTTGCGATTGCCCGTCCGCTTTCCGGATCAACATACAGCAGATCCTTGACAACTTCTTTATTGCAAATTGCGTCGATTATCCTCGGGATATCCTCGATTTTAACTCTCGGATAAAATGTTCCCCCGGGTTCGATCAGAAGAGAAGGCTCCATCTCGCAGAATCCATGACATCCGGTAATTCGAAGACCGATCTTGCCTATCAGCTCTTTCTCCAGCAGAACGCGTTTGGCCATTCTTATCAGGTCATTGGCGCCGCTGGCCTGGCCGCAGGTACCGGTCGGAATTACCATTATTGTGCGGGGATCCTTTTCGCCGGTTATCCTGTCGCACAATAACTTAAATTCGTCAATTGATCTCAATCTTTGCATAGAGCTATCCCGATATATCTTTGTCTAATTCCAGTTGATTTATTTGAACCTCATTTATATAGTAACTTTATGGCAAATCCAGCATATGTCCTTTACAGCCTTTACGGGAACAGATTTGCACCATCCCTCCCCCGCGCACTATCATAGGCACCATAGGTGCCCCGCATTCACCGCACGTCGAACCTCCCATCAGCTCGGAATTGCAGTGCGGACAGAAGAAATTCACGATTGTGTTTTCAGGAATTTCATGCTTGGAGTCGGTATTGTAGCTTCCGTACAAGCTGGAGAGTTCCATCCATCCGTGCTTCTGCCCGAACGAGACCGTGACCCTGACTGACGGGTAACCATCAAGCTTGTGCTCTGAACTCATCAGGCTGTGATTGCATCTCGCACAGCTCACCTCAATCGGAAAGACACGGGCATCCTTATCGACCTCAATCTTATCCAGGCCCTCCCGGGCGCGGGTTAGGATTCCTTTTACCATCGAGGTTTTCACATTCGGGAAATAATGGCCGTCAATGACCACCACCGGTCCCAGAGCGCAGGCCCCCAGACAATTTACGGTCTCCAGCGTAAATTTCTTGTCGGGAGTAGTTTCCCCCGGCCCGATTCCCAGTTGCCGTTTGACCTCCTTGGCGATTTGGGGGCCTCCCCGCACATGACAAGCCGTACCCAGGCAAACGGATATCAGATGTTTTCCCCTCGGTTTAAGACTGAAGGCCTTGTAAAATGTTGCCACACCGTACACATCCACAAGCGAACGTCCGGTTTTCTCGGCAACCTCTTCCAATGCCGTCCGGGGAAGATAGCCGTATTTGGCTTGAATACTCTCGAGAATGGATATCAATCCACCCTCTTTCTCGCCATGCCGCTCAAGGATATCAGTGATTTCAACCTGTTGCATAACATGACCTCTCACTATGTGATTATTGGATAAAACAACTCTTACTTTCAAATTCCGGACGAGTATTCTGATATGTACGGTTTGACCGCCAAAATCCATTGTTTCGGATCCGCCGACACATTCGGAGATCCGGCCGTTCCTGCCATGAAGATCGAGATACCGGGCTCAATAAATTAAAGGCGCTATCCGTAATCAGGCTATGCAAAAATAACCAAAAAAATTGCAAATTATTTTTCCTGTTTGAGCTAAGAAAAATTTCATTGCAAAGCATGAAAAAAAATCTTTCAGGCAAAAGCACATTGTAAAACTTTTCACAAAGTCAGTCAAGCAGAATCGCCTATAAATATCTAAAATCGACTGTATAAGTCTATGAATTCGAAATAAATAGGGTAAATGCAAGCGCGTTTTCAGCAAAAACCCCGGAAATAATACAATTATACCCAAAGACAACAGCGAATTCCATTACATTTCCTTCGGATATAATACGAATATTACTTGCTTTTTTAGGGATTATTATTATTATTATATAACTACGAGCAACTTTGGGCATTCAGCTCGGATGAAATACATGTCGATTTTTGTGTAATAAACCTTGGAATCCGCCATCTAAGATAGGAATTTAATATTGCTAAAAACATGTATTTCAGGAAAGGAGGTGGTTGGTCTCGATTAGCGATCGAAGTTCAGCCTTAAAGGAACTTCGGCACTTTCCATTTAAACTTGTCTTTTCTATTACCTATTTATTCTTGAAAGGAGTGTGAGATGCTGAAAAAGTTTTCAGTAATCCTATTTCTGACCCTTTTTGTTCTGAGCATGAGCCTTTCTGCCAAGGACGTCTTTGTTAATCCGCAATTGTCGGATAAGAGCAGCGACTTTGAAGCCAGGCTGTTTTTGGACGAGCCTGATCAAATGCAGATGATGGGCGCCATTAAGCCTTATGGCGGCCAGTCTATTGCTCAGACCTTTGCGCCATCAAGGCAGCTTTATAACAGTACAACAACAACAACCGACGGCCAGTCCAACACTGCCATGGGGCGCCAGATTGGATATGGCGGCTATTACAACGCAGGTTGTGACTATGTCTATATGATCTTTATGGATCAGTTCACCCAGGGTTCATCCATTCTGCGCTTCAACAAGCAGGCTGTATTTGATTGGGCTGGAGGCGCCTGGGACTTCACTGTTGGAGGCCTTTCATCTGCCACCACCGATCGTTCCGGATACGTTGTTGCTGATGCTGAACCTAAGAACGGTTATGCCGCAATAGGGTACCATTTTAGCAATGGTACTCAGACCTGGTCATACGGCGGTCTTGCGGGACCTTGTCCCAGTGATATGTATAACTTTACTACCAGTCAAACTCCTGCTCCTCCGAATACCGCTAACATACAGACCGGATACTGCGGTGATCAGGATGCGACCGAGACGCCTTATATCTGGCCCCATATGGATGTCGATACAAATAGCGCAGGTGAAGTTATAATCCATTTAGCTTCCAACGAAGCCGGCTGTGCCAGCGCACCTGCGGATAAGATCGAAACATCATCAATCGTCTACTATCGCAAAGTCGGCGCGAACGCCTGGGAAGGCCCGATCTTTATGGATTCGGCCTATCTTATTTCACAGCTCGTGGTGGCCGATAAGACCAGCAGTGATGTTTACTATTGCTACCTCAAACCGCTGTATTATCAGACCGGACCGCTGGATCCCTGCGATCCAAGCGCTACATTCGGCGGATACTATCAGCTCGGTTCCGAAGTTGTCTATCGCAAATCAACTGATGACGGCGCCAGCTGGGGACCGATCACTTATGTAACCGATTATAAGAGCGGTTATGACGATCAGCTTACAGATCCGGCCACTTACGACATTTCGGCCATGGTTGATCCCAACGGTAACCTGCACCTTGTTTGGTTCTCTCGTGACCGCGGCACGCCGGACAATCCCGATGATGACGAATGCAGTATATACTTCAGAGGTAAGCTGTGGCATTATGACACCGGCAACGACTGTATTTCGGTCGCCTATGATGCCAGCACCCCATCTCTCTTTACTGGAGGACCGACTGTATTCCCAACTTTCCATGCAGCCGTTACAAAGTATAATGTCTCCTGGTGCGATGATAAGCTCTATATTTCGTTTATGCGCTACGGAGCCAATCCTGTGGGCGACACCTCATTTGAGGTCGGCGCAGGTAATCCGTCCGAAGATACTATCTTCCAGGTTTCCGACATACTGGTTGTTGGTTCGGATGCTGCCACAGGAAGCATGGGTAAGACCTGGACTGAAGGCATCAACCTGACACAGACAACTGTGGATAGCTGTCTGCCGGGTGACTGTTTCAGTGAAAGCTATCCAACCATGGCTCGTTATTCCACTGACAGCTTAATGATCTTCTACCTGGAAGATAAGGATCCGGGTATCTGGTACGGTCGTGAGGAAGGCCTTGCAACGGACAATCCTATGATGTTCATGACCTGGCCCTGCTTCACAATGGCCGATGTCGGCAGTAATGCCGCCCTGACAGTGACTCCCGCAGATCCGACCTATCCCGAGATCGGTCTGGCTCCCAATGGCAACACCTCAGGTTGCACCACACCGGCCAGCTTCTCGGCAGAAGTTGAGCTGA
>CAZBZV010000056.1:0-26307 GCA_964496505.1 uncultured Ignavibacteria bacterium
AAAGAGTTCACGAAAGGACGCTGCTTGAAAAATAAATTTACACAACTATTGACATGAGCTCTAAATTTCCAATCCATGTCGTAGTATCCTTATTACATGGTTGGTATTATTTATCAGTCTTGATAAGCGTATGAAGGCATTTTCTAATGGTTTTTCATACTGTAATGATTGGAGAAAATATCGTTTTGCCTTCTCTGGTGAATGATTGGGATTTTTGTAATCATCAAACAAATATCCAAGCCAATAAAAAACTAAATGTAAATCATCGCCCTCTCGCCTTAATTCATATAGCAATTCTTCCGCTTTCTCATATTTCTCACTTTTAATGAAGTCCCTGACTTTGTCTACCATTTTTATTGTCGACATGATAATCCGTCCAAGTTCGATTATATCAATTTATATGGATTATCCAAGCGATTTTTAAAACTTTATCCGGCCTTCCAGAATCCGCGCTATCGGATGCAGTTGTTCGATATGTGAGCAAATCACCTTTACTGCCGCAGTCATAGGTACCGCCAGGATAATCCCGATAATGCCCCACATCCAGCCCCACAGAATGGTCGAGACTATGACAGTCGTGAGGTTAAGGTTGGCCTGATCGCCGAATACCTTGGGACTGACAATATACGATTCAATAAACTGCACGACCAGGAAGAACAGCGACACCCACAAAAACCAGATCGCCGAATCGTACTGTATTACCGCCACAATCATGGGCGGTATACCACCGGCATAAGCGCCAATGATGGGAATTAGCGTGATTACCGCCGCCAGCGGCCCCCAGATATAAGCGTAATCGATACGCATCAACAGGAGCCCGGCAGTATAGACAATGGCAAGCCCCACCGTAATTATGAATTTTAGCGCAAAATACGATGATATCTGGCGGTTGATCTCGGTCATAATCTGCCCGGTTACAAGCTGATTCTCCTTGCCGAATGCAAGCGTGAGATTACGCTTGAAAACGTCTGCCTCCATTATCAGGAAGAATGCGATGATACTGATCAGTATGACATTTCCAAAGAAGGAGAATACCGAGCCCAGGCTGCGAAAAACAATCTCTCCGACTTTTTGATAATCAAGATTCTGAAGAGCAGTATTCACAAGACGTTTGCCCTCACCCTGAGGAATGAGATCGGGAAAAATATTATTAACCGTTTGCCTGAATTTGGAAAAATTGTCGACCAGAAATGTTTCCAGCTCCGCTTTCAAGGTGGGAATCGATTTTATGAACTCCGTACCCTGGTAGTAGATCACTATTGAGATGCCCGCGAAAAGCACCAGAGTGACGATCGTTACGATAAACAGCGCCGCCAGATGCGGTATTTTCAGGCGCTTCAGAAACTTCACCGCCGGATAGAAGACATAGGCTAAACTGATACCGATAATAACCGGCACGATCACGGGAGCGGCGAAATAGCAAAATGCCAGACCCAGGATCACCGCAATAAAGGGCATGGCAATGTCCATCAATTTCGCCGATTTGCTTTTATTGTTCGCGTTCATATTTCTTCAGAAATTCCTCGAATTTGTTTTCATCAAGAATATCTATTTTCAATTTTTGCGCTTTATCGTATTTGGAACCGGGATCGGCACCCACGACAACATGGTCGGTTTTTTTCGATACCGATGAAGTTACCTTTGCGCCCAGTTTTTCCAGCGCCTCTTTGGCCTGCCGCCTTGAATAATTCGAGAGCGATCCTGTAAGAACAAAAGTTTGCCCCTCAAGTGGAGTGAACTCATCCTTTTTCTCTACGATCGGGAACTTCATCCCGCCCTCTTTAAGCAGCTTTATCATCTTTTTATTCTGATCATTCTCGAAAAAACTTACGATGGAATCCGCTATTGTCGGGCCGACCTCGTTTGTCTCGGACAGCTCATTATAATCGGCCTTCATCAGATTTTCCAGCGAGCCGAAATGAGACGTCAGTACATCCGCCAGATGTTCTCCCACATTGCGAATTCCCAGTGCATGAATAAGCTGACGAAGTTCCGGCTTGCGGCTGGCATCGATAGCATCGATAATATTTTGCGCGCTCTTATCCGCCATCCGCTCAAGCTTAAGCACATCATCTTTTTCAAGGAAATATAAATCGGCCGGGGTTTTTATCAAATCCTTCTCGACCATTTGCTCGATAAGCTTGTCTCCAAGGCCGTCAATATCCACCCCGGATTTGGAAGCAAAATGAATTATCCGCTCCTTTACCTGGGCCGGGCAGGCAATGTTGGTACAGCGGTAGTAGGCCTCGCCCTCCAAACGTGTGGCGGGCTGGCCGCAGACCGGGCATTTATCCGGCATCTTAAATTCCTTCTCATCACCGTTGCGCTTGGACTTGACTGCTTTCACCACCTCCGGGATAACATCCCCGGCGCGCCTGATTACGACAGTATCGCCAATCCGTATATCCTTTTTGCGAAGCTCATCCTCATTGTGAAGAGATGCCCTGCGCACCTCAACCCCGCTGACCCTTACAGGCTTCAATGCGGCGACCGGCGTTATAATACCCGTTCTGCCGACCTGCACGAAGATATCTTCCACTTTGGTGGTCTCCTCGGCGGGCGGGAATTTCCAGGCTATCGCCCAGCGGGGAGAGCGCGACAACTCACCCATCTTGGACTGCTGACGAAACGAGTTAACCTTGATTACAGCGCCGTCCATATCATATTGGACATCAGTCCGTTTATCCAGAAGGGCATAATATTTCTTTTTGATATTTTCGGGATTATCATTTATCTACGATTCATCGGATATAATAAAACCGCACTCCTCTACATATTCCAGCGCATCTCCCAGTTTTTCGAATACCTCACCCTCGATCAGGCCGATTCCATAGGCGAAAAACCTGAGCGGCCGCGAGGCGGTAATCTTCGGGTCGAGCTGACGCAGCGATCCCGCGGCAGCATTGCGCGGATTGGCAAAAAGATCGAGCCCCTCTTCCTCACGCTTCTTGTTCATTTTCTCGAAGTCATCTTTGTGCATTATAACCTCGCCGCGCACCTCAAGAAGTTTCGGTGGATTTTTTGCCCTCAATTTCAGCGGAATGGTGCGCACTGTCTTCAGGTTTTCGGTTATTTCCTCGCCGGTAACTCCGTTACCGCGAGTTGAACCGATTTCCAGTATGCCGTTTTTGTAAACCAGCTCAACCGCCAAACCGTCAAACTTCGGCTCCACATGATACTCTATCTTATCCGCATCCCCGGCCAGTTCATCGTTGCAGCGCCTGACGAAATCGTCGAATTCCTCTTCGGTGTTGCACTTGCCAAGACTCAGCATAGGCACCGAATGCTTGACCGACTTGAACTTTTCCGCCGGTTCGGCGCCCACACGCTGTGTCGGCGAATCGGGGCGTTTCAGTTTCGGATGTTTCTCTTCGAGTTTTGCCAGACGGTCGAATAGACGGTCATATTCGGCATCGCTTATCTCGGGATCGTCAAGAACATAATATCTGTAATTATGGTAGTTGATCTCATCTACCAGCTTATCGATTTCTTTTTTGACTTTATCGTCCGGCATGATACAAAAGTACTTCCCGTAGTCTGTCTTGTCAAATTTTAACTGCAATCTATATTATATAAACTCTTTTTCAGCAAGTCCGGTTCGAGCCGGTTCGAGGTGTGTCAGATAGATTGAACAATTTCGGCCCTCCGTATTAATACTTCCTTCTATTTTAAAAAAACGATAGCGCTCCAGATGTTCGGAGTATTTTTTTGCGATGTCATAAAACACGACCACCTCGAACGTATCGCAGAGATCCTCCATAGTCAGGAAGAACATTTTGCTGTTATTGGAGGTGTTGATTTTCTTGATATCGACCAGCCATCCGCAGGTGCTGATCCTTTTATTCTCGAGGCTACTTAGATTGGGCGTTATGGCGTCTTTTTTGGTCAGCCCGAATATTTCCAGCGGGTGCTTCAACGCCGACATCTCCAGAATCTGCTGCTCGTATGACCACTTTTCGAAGTCATTATAATTCTGAAGCGGGGGCAGACGGTCTGGTTTTTTGATCTTCTCACGCTGATTGAATAGCGGAGGTATATCATTAGATTTGGCCTTTGCGATTGGCTTGTATAAAAAAGACAGCTCCCATAAGAGGGCCGGACGCGCTCTTCCCGTAAAATCGAACGCGCCGCATTTGATCAGATACTCGACCTCTCCCTGGGGTATTTTGATGCGCCACAAAAAATCTTCCAGCGATTCAAAATCACCGTCACGTTTACGGCTCTCCTCGATCTGCTCGATTACCTCCTCGCCGACACTCTTTACGAATATCAGACCGAGCCGAATGCTTTTGCCGTCAGTGGTACACTCGGCCATACTGCGGTTCACGCAGGGCGGCTGTATTTTCGCACCGAAACGGCGCGCCTCCTCGAGGTAGACCGAGGCATGATAGTAGCCGGCCTGATTGTTCAGCACATAGTTCATATATGTGATCGGGTAATGCGCCTTGAGATATGCCGCCTGATAGCTGACCAGCGCATAACTGGCCGCATGCGCTTTGCAAAAACCGTAGGAGGCGAAATGTGCCATGGACTCGAATATCTTCTGTGCAGTTTCCGGCCTCACTCCTTTGCTTTTGGCTCCGGCAATAAATTTCTCCCGGATTTTCGCCATCTGATCGTTGGAGCGCACCTTGGTCATCGCCTTGCGCAGACTGTCGGCATTAGAAGCGGAGAATCCGCCCACTGCCTCGGCGATTTTCAGCACCTGCTCCTGATATATAATCGTCCCGCAGCTCTCCTTCAAAATCGGCTCCAACAGGGGGTGGGCGTACTTGACATCTTTGCCGTTTCTGTACCGTTCCAGAAAGAGCTTCTTGGCGCCGGAGTCGGTTGCGCCGGGTCGGATCAAAGACAGCGCGAGTGTGATATCATTCAGATTTTTGGGATGAATATCCCTCAGCATGGCACGCATCCCCGGGCTTTCGATCTGAAAGTTCCCGAGCGTGCGCCCCTCCTGCAGGAGTTTGTAAGTTTTTTCATCATCAGGTTTGACTATTTTATCCGCATCAGGCAGACCCAGATGATTGGCGGTTTCGCGTATTACTGTCAGCGAGCGCTGTCCCAGAAGATCGATTTTAATCAGGCCGGTCTGGTCGATAGAATACATATCGAGCTGCGTGACCACCGGCCCTTTGGTCGATTTCTCGAGGGCAACTTTGGCCTTCAACTCGCCATCGGCGATGCAGATTCCGCCGGGATGAATACCCAGATGGCGCGGAAAATCGATCAGCCGTTTGGCATGCTTGAAGATCGAGGTGTATGGTTCGGAGTTGATGGGAATTCCGGTCAGGCCGGGAAAGTCCTTCCTGTGTTCGGATTTCGAAAAAAATGCCATCGGCAGACGGTTGGCCAGCTTGGTAATGTCTGACTCCGGCACTCCCAGCGCCTTGCCAACCTCGCGCACCGCCATGCGGGCCTGCATGCGGATGGTGGAGCAGATCATTGCCACCCGTTCCGCGCCGTGCTTCTCGTAAACATATTCCAGCACCCGGTCGCGGTTTTTCCAGCAGATATCGATATCGATATCGGGCGGGTCGGTACGTCCCTCGTTCAGGAAGCGCTGGAAATAGAGATCATTTTCAATCGGATCGACATGTGTGATCCCCAGCGCATAACTGACCAATGCGCCCGCCGCCGAGCCTCGCCCCACGCAGGGGATATACTCGCGCTTGCAGAAGCCCACGATATCCGCAACCGCCAGGAAATAGGTCGTGAATCCGGCCTGTTCGATTGCCCCCAGCTCGAAATCGAGTTGGCTCAACGATCGTCCGTTGACACCCCCCGCACGCTGTTTCAATCCTTCCAGACAGAGTTTCCGAAGATACTCGGCGGCAGATTTGCCGTCCGGGATTTCCACCTCGGGAAAGATATACTGATGCGGTTCGAGTTTGACATTAATCCGTTCCACAATCTCCTCGATATTCACAAGGCTTTGCGGCAGATGCCGGAACAGAGTTTGTGTCTCCCCTGGATCTTTAAAATAGCTTTCGGGATGAGCATACTCGCGCCGTTTCAAACCGCCCAGAGTTTTGCCGTAACGTACCGCGATCAGCACCTTATGCAGCTCAAAATCCTCCGGCGACAAAAACACGACCGGATTTGCCGCCGCGATTTTTATGTCGAACTTGCGCGACAGGCGTAATGCTTCGTCGATATTAGCCCGCGTTGAGCCATCCTTAAACATTTCGATTTTCAGATACAAGTTGCCTCGAAACACTTCTTTCAACTGCGCTGTCTTCTGCGAGGGCGGCGCCAGCACGATAAGGTTCTCGGCATGTTCGGCCATCATCTCCGGTCTAAGACTCTCATTCCCCAGTTTACGCTTCGTGATCAGACGGCAGAGGTTGGCATAACCCTCATCATTTTCCGGAAAGCAGAGGAGCTCACCGCATGTGGTTGAAAGCGCCGCGCCCGGCAACGGTTTGATCCCCGCTTCTTTGCAGTGCGTATAGAATTCCACAAGGCCGTAAATCGCATCATGATCGGTCAAGGCCAGCGCATTCAAGCCATACCGCCGCGCCTGTTTGACCAGCTCAACCGGTGGAATAGTGCCGCACAAAAGCGAGAAATTACTGTGACAGTGAAGGGGTGCGAAGCTCATAACCGGTCCTCAGCTTTTTGTAGTTGTCCTTCAGTGTCAGCGTTTTTCCGAAATAGAGCGAGTGGTAGCCGAATGATGAGCGCAGTTTGTCGATTGCTTTGATCAGGTTCTCGTTTTTCTGCAACGGGCCGGCGAAAAGCTCCTCCTGTTTGGCGGCATCCTTGAGGCCGGAAAGCGTGACCCCGATCAGGTTGATTGCCAGACGACGGGTATGCACACGTTTCATCAGCTTTTGCGCATAGGGGAGAAGGTTCTCCTCGGCGTTGTGAAAGAACGGTATGGTGCGGTTTATGACAATCGGCCTTTCGCCGGTATAGCGCAGCTTGATTCCGACCTTGTTGCACTTTTTGCCAAGAGTACGCAGTTTGATACAGGCGCGCTCCAGAAGATAGTAAAGCGTGGCGGAGATAAATTCCATATCGGTTTCATCGCCGAAAAATCCGGTCTCGCGTGAAATTCGCTTAACCGGCCTGACCGGCTCCAGAAGCCGCGGATCGCGGTTCAAAAGAAACTCCGCCATCTTGAATCCGCGCTGTCCGAACAGCTTTTCCAGATAGCTCTGCGGAATCTGCTTCAACTGCCCGATTGTCTTGATTCCCATATCATTCAAAATCCGCCGCGACTTATGTCCGATACCGGGCACATTGGAAATCGACAGCTTCTCCAGAAATTCCCATTCCTTTCCCGAGGGCACCACAGTCAGGCCATCAGGTTTTTTGTATTCCGAGGCGGTCTTGGCCAGGAAACGGTTCTGCGCAATCCCGGCCGAGGTCGAAAGCCAAAGTTCGGTTTTGATTTGATCCTTCAGCTTTTGCACCAGCTTTTCGGCCTGAGCATAATCTTTGGCGCATCCTGTCAAATCGACCACCGCCTCATCCTGCGAAATCATCTCCACAAGAGGGGAGAACTGCTTCAAAATCTCGCAAAACTTATCGGAAAACGTCTTGTAGTTGTCGTAGTCGCCCTTCAGGAACACACCATGCGGTACCAGGCGATAGGCTTCCGACAATGTCATGGCGGTATAGACTCCCTCGGCCCGAGCCTCATAACTGGGGCAGGCCACCACCCCGCGCTCATGGGGGTACCCGCCCACCATTACCGGCTTGCCCTTGAGTTTCGGATTTGTGGCCTGTTCCACCGATGCAAAGAAAGCGTCGACATCAATGTATAGAATAATTTTCTCCATCAAAATCTCCGAATCAGCCCCACCACTTTGCCCTGAATTCTAATATCATCAACATAGATCGGATCAAGGTCGGCATTGGCCGGCTGAAGCCGAATCCGCTTTTTATCGCGGAAAATCCGCTTCAAAGTCGCACTGCCGTCATCCAGAAGCGCCACCGCAACCTCGCCATCTACACATGTTTCCTGCTTGCGAATCACTACCAGATCGCCGTCAAAGATGCCGTCCTCTATCATACTGTCGCCGTTGACCTTGAGAGCAAAAAGCTCCTCGCCCGGCTTAGGTTCGGCATATTCCACAAAGCTGGATTTGTCCTCGATCGCCTCGATCGGCTGACCGGCCGCAATCTGCCCCAGGATCGGTACACGATTCTCGGGCATTTCCGCAAATTCCGGCATAATATCGATTGCCCGCCTTTTGCCGCGGATTCTTTTTATTACGCCTTTTCTTTCAAGGGCTTGCAAATGTTCCTCGACCGTGGCCGGGGATTTGATCCCGATTTCTTCCGCGATCTCACGGATCGTTGGTGCAAATCCCTTGTCGGATATAAATTTGCGCAAAAATCCAAGAATTTCACGTTGTCTTTTGTAAAGAACTGTACTCATAAATTAAAACCCATAAAATACCCGAACAAATGCAATCTAATACACCTATCAGCAGGGTCAATCATTTTCTGAGAATTAGCTACAAAAAAAGCGGGGTGAAGAACCCCGCTTTAACAAAAAATCAAAAACTATTAATGGCCTTCCATTTCTTTCTTAACAGTGTCGGCCGCTTCCTCCATTTTATCCTTGGCGCCTTCCATGGCTTCACCAGCATCTTCAGCAGCTTCTTCCATATGCTCACCGGCTTCTTCCATGTGTTCACCGGCGCCTTCGGCGGCTTCCTCAGCTGTCTCTTCCATAGTTTCGCCCGGTTCCTCGTCACCGCCGCCACAGCCGATAATAGCAAAGCTGCTCAGAAACAGCATGATAAGAACGAATGTTAGAAACTTTTTCATTGAATGCCTCCTCCTTGGATTTTGTTTAGACCTTTTGATACTTTTGGCTTTATAAAAATCCAAAGTGATTTTAAGTCAACAAAAACATAAAACGTTAACCTTTTTTATGTTGATTTTGAACGGCACCAAAACTATCATAATCCGTTGTAAAGAATACAAATGAAACAATTGAATTAATTCATTGTAGAATTATCAGAAAAAGAGAAGGCTTAACGTATGGAGGATCTTTTAACTTTGCCCGTTGTTGCCGGCATGCCCTCGTCAGATTTATCGGTCTGGTACCTGATCGCCCATTCATCGACATTTGCACTGATAATTTTGATAATCCTGCTGTTCATGTCGTTCGTGTCGCTGGCGATTTTGATCAATAAATTTCGGCAGTACAAACAGGTTGACTTTGAAAACGGCCGTTTTCTGGCCGCTTTCCGTAAACGTAAACGTCTGGTTGACGCCTACGGCAAATGCTCGACTTTCAAAAAGGCCCCATTGGCCAAGCTTCTGGAGGCCGGATTTGCCGATTTGCAGGAAATTATCGGCAAGAAGAAGGGCGAGGGAAATATTTCGGCGGCGCAGGTTCAGCTCGATGCGCACGATCTGGATGCGATCAGCAAGACCCTGGAAAAAACGGCAAATGAGGAATTGGGTAACCTGGAAAAAACTGTTGTGTTTCTGGGGACGACCGGCACTGTGGCGCCCTTTTTCGGACTTCTGGGGACCTGCTGGGGCGTGATGAGGTCGTTTCTTAATGTCGGCGCAACCGGCTCGGCCTCGCTGGCAGCGGTTGCCCCAGGTATTGCCGAGGCTTTGATTGCAACGATTGTCGGGCTGGCTGTGGCAATTCCGGCCGTGATCAGCCATAACTGGTGCAATAATAAATTGAAGTTTATCGAGGACAGCTTGAACAACTTCTCGCTTGAATTTTTGTCTGCCGTCGAAAAGGAGAATTCGTTTTGAACCGCAGACGTTCGTACAAGATCATGAGCGATATCAATGTCACCAATCTGGTTGATGTTGTTCTGGTGCTCTTGATCGTATTTATGATCTCAGCCCCGCTTTTGCAGAGCGGCGTGGACGTTGACCTGCCCAAAACAAGCTATGTTGATGAGCAGATCAGCGAAGGAATAGTCGTTACTGTGAAATTCATTCAGGATACAACCGCAATCTACCTCGGTACCAGCCAGGGCAAAGAGGTTTTCGTGAATCCGCAGTATTTCGGTGATGAGCTGGATGAGCTTTTGAATGCAACTGGAAGGGGCACTCCGGTTTATCTGAGGGCGGATAAGAATATCAACTGGCAGCTTATGGTCGATATCATATCCTCGATAAAAGAGCAGGGCGTTGCCGATCTCGGAATTGTTACGGCGCCGTACGAGGAAAACTTACGCAGACAGGCAGAATGAAGAAGACGGATTATTTCATATCGTTCATGATACATATTGCCGCCCTGGCGCTGATTATTATTCTTTCGGCAGGCGGTGGACGGGCCAGTATCCCCGAGTTGGGACCTATTACTAATGTATCCATGACCGATGAAATCCCCAGGGGCCTGACTCAGCCCGAGATGCCTGATCTACAGGCGCCTATGGCTGCGGTGGATAATACGCCCATAGAATCTGAGCCGATTAAACTCAAATCCCAGACCGACAAAATCGAGATCAAAAAGCCCGAACCGGAGCCTGAACCCGAAAAAGAGCCGGAACCTGTCGAGGAGCCCCCTGAACAGGAGCCGGAGCAGTATGCCGACGCCGGTGACAACAATCAAGACGATGCCCAATCCGCCCCGCCCGGCGAAAGCATGGATATTTCAGCGGCAGGCAGCCCCGACGGCAGCGGAGTTCCCAGCGGACCGCTGGGAGAGTATTATCTTTCTTATGATTTCAATACTGTCAGATGGAGAATCAAGCGGAACTGGCAGAATCCAATACAATCGAACGTGCCAATTTCCTGCAAAATCTATTTCCAGATCACCAAAGATGGTAGAATTGAGGGTGTTACGGTAAGGGAATCCTCCGGCAACGACCTCTTCGATCGTTATGCCCGGCTTGCAGTTCAATCAACAGGAAAATTGCCCTCACTTCCGCAGTCATTCCCCGAAAATGAAGTTCTTGGAGTAAACCTGACATTCACCCAAAGGCCATAATCAAATGAAATCAGTTTTTTTGATTACATTAGTTGCGATTATATTTGCATTCAGTTTTGCCGAAGCTCAAAATTCCAGATTTGAAATTGATCTCGATATCGAGGGCACATACAAACCCATCCAGCTCGCCATAAATCAGGTCAAAATCCAGGGTGATGCCACCCGGGAGGATTCGCTTCTGGCGCAACGGATTTTTGGCGTTATCAATGATGATATCGACTTCCATATGCTGATCGATACGGTTATGATGGATCCCTTTATGCTCCAGATTTATGAGGTGGAGGAGCCGGATTTGATGATCTGGAAGGACAAGGGCGCGGAACATGTGGTCAATATCACCGCCGAATTTTCGGACGACAAAATCCGTCTCGATTATTCGCTGTATAATCTGATCCTTCTGGATGAAACCGCCTCTGACGCCTATCGACTGGAACGCAAACACTGGCGTACCCTTGCACATACCATCTCCGATGTCATAGTCGAACGCCTGACCGGTTATCAGGGAATCTTTAGAACCCGTTTGGCCTTCGTGACCGCAAAAACCGGCAATAAAGAAATTTATATTTCCGATTACGACGGCCATAATACTCAGGCCGTTACCGCCAATGGCTCGATCAATCTTTCCCCGGTTTGGGATTCCAAAAATGAGGCACTTTTGTACACTTCCTACAAAAACGGCAAACCGGATATCTGGGAAGTTAAAATGAAGAATTCTGAACACAAATTGATAGCTTCATATAAGGGGATCAACTCGGCCCCGGCGATCTCGCCCAATAACAAGGAGATGCTCCTGACCCTTTCCAAGGACGGCAACGCCGAAATCTATCTGTGCAAGCGCAACGGCGATATCAAACGCCGTCTGACCAATTCTTTTGCAATCGAAACCTCGCCCACATTTACGCCTGGTGGAAATGAGATAGCTTTTACCTCGGATCGAACCGGCGGACCGCAGATTTATATGATGGACAACGAGGGTTTGAACGTAAGGCGGATAACATACGTTGGAAGGCAGAACGAATCTCCGGATATCTCGCCCGATGGCTCGAAAATAACCTATGTTACCCGCAGTGCGCGCGGCAGTTTTGATATATGTGTGGCCGAAATTGACGGCTCATCATTCAAGATCATAACCAATACCGGTTTTAACGAGAATCCGAGATGGGCGCCTGACGGGCTGCATGTTATCTATTCGACCCAGTGGGGGGATCGAAATGTTATTTTCATCTCGGACTTTATGGGAAACAAGAGGAGGTTAATCACGAATCAGCCCGGAAGCTCAAATCCGTCATGGTCGGGCTTTCTGGATTAGTGCGTATTAAGTATAATTATTGTTGACCTGAGGAAATTCATTTTTAATATTACCAGAAAATAATATCTATTTTAGCTCAAGGAGGAATTAAATGAAAAAAGCTGTTTTTGCGGTGTTTCTTATTTTTACATTCGCCCTTTTAATCGGCGGAACTTGCGGTCCCGGAGAAGATACTATTCCACAAGAACCAACTGTGGACCTGGATACTGCCACCACAGAACCGGAACCTGAAGAACCGGTGGTTGATGAACCAGTGGAACCTGAACCGCTTACCAGCGGCGATTTCCAGAAATGCTATTTTGATTTTGATAAGTATAACATTCGTCCCGATGCCGCGCGTGCATTGGAGTACAACGCCGAGCTTCTGAAGGAAAACCCTGGCGCCAATATAATCATCGAGGGCCATTGTGATGAGCGCGGCACCGTTGAGTACAACCTGGCACTGGGTGAGCGCCGTGCTAATTCGGCCAGGGATTATCTGGTAAGCCTTGGCGTAAGGGCAAATCGCATGGAGACTATATCCTACGGCAAGGAACGTCCGGTTGCACTCGGGCATAACGAGGAAGCCTGGCAGTTGAACCGCCGCTGTGAATTCGTTGTAGAAGAATAGGACAATCATGCGGAAATCTTATCTGATCCTGATAATCCTTTCTGCCGGATTGTTTCTGCTGACGGGATGCGCCTCGCGCCGTCAGCTGGACAAGATGGAAACGCAGTTGGATTATCTGGAAAAATCTAACGCAAACATAGAACAGAAAATTACCGAGCTCGACAGCCTGATCCAGGTGCAGGAGGAATCCCAGCGCCAGTTCCTGGCCCAGCTCAGATCATCGATCACTACTTTTGAGCAGCGCCTGGAGCAGTTGGACTACAAGCTGGTCGACCTTACCGACAGGATAAACACGCTGGCGGAACAGCCTGCGCTCGTAACCCAAACACCGGTTCAGGATACGGCCGCCGGTTCAGACACAACTACAGAGGCCTCAACAACTGTCGATCCCAAGGTTGTTTTTAATGCTGCTTACAAAAGCCTTGTTGCCGGCAATAACGAGATCGCTATTCTGGGCTTCGAGGAATACCTGAAGAGCTTTCCCAATACGGAATTGACCGATGATGCCCAGTACTGGCTGGGGGAGAGCTATTATAATATGGATCCTCCCGACTACCAGAAAGCGCGTATGGAATTTCGTAAGGTCGTGGATAATTATCCCGAAAGCGACCGTATGGCCAGCGCCAAATTTAAGCTGGCACGCAGCCTTGAGGAGCTTGGAGAGCAGGCCGAGGCAATAGGGATCTATCGCGAAATTGTTGAGGATTATCCCCAGACAGCCGAAGCCAACAGGTCGAAGGTCCAGCTTGAGGGCCTCGGGGAGGCTGTGGAGTAGGCTATGTGTCATATTCATCTGGCGATCAATGAAACCAAAAAGGTTCCTGAGGCCAGAGCGTTTTATGATGCAATGGAAGAGACGATGAATGTCGTCATCCGCACCAGCGGCAAATTCTATTCCTATATCCAGGGCGAGAAATACTCCATTGATCTCGACCGTCGCGGCAATATCCTCGGTATGGAAATCTTCATCCCGGTGAGCGAATGGACTGTTATACCCGACCTGATTCCGCCGGAAAAAAACGAAAAGCGCAAAATACGAATTCTGGAACATCGCAAGGAGTTCGAACCGCTCGGGTTTTATACGAATGAAAAGAACGGATTTGTCTGCATGCGTTTTACCGAGGAAAAAGTCAGCTATCATTATACGGTCGCGCAGGATTTGGTTTTCGAGGTCAATGTTATGGATGAGCTCTCGGCGGTGTGGGCCTTGAACCTTGTGCAGGATTTCGGCTTTAAAAAAGAAATGAAATATCGTAAAGGCATGAATGTGCCATAAGATATATCGCCATTCTAACGAAAAAGAGGATGTTTTCACCATCCTCTTTTTTTTGTAGTGTATTTGGTATTTTGAATTTCGTGTGTCGTGTACGTTCTCGTGCACGACATAGGTGGGACATTGTATCCCATTCCTCGAGAGGGTTCGTGCGTCGTGTACGTCCTCGTGCACGACGTAGGTGAGACATTGTATCCCATCCCTCGAGAGGGTTCAAATCGCAATGCCTGCCATTTCTCGAACCATTATCGCCGTTATGTAATGCTTGATCTCACGTGCTTACTTGTAAAAAGAATCATCGCAGGTGGCCGTCAGCTTCGCCCCACCTTATCAGATGGGCTACAAAGGCTGTGTATCAGTTTAATGAAACGATCTATAAATGTGCCGTCGGGTTCCCTAACCCGACGTTGATGTCGCCAGGAAAGGGTTCCCGGCGACCACATATTTTATATTTTTCCCAAAATCCCCAGATGATCTATGGCTAAAACGGCAGATCGTCATCCTCGACCGTATTATTAAACGGCGCATCCTCATCCTTGGGCGGCGGGGGAGGGGTGTAATCGCTGGAGGTATCGCCCCGCGATCCCAGAAATTGCATACGCTGCCCCACGATCTCGGTCATATACTTCTTCACACCGTTTTTGTCCTCATAGCTGCGGGTCTGAATCCGTCCCTCGATATAAACCGGACGGCCCTTGGCCAGATATTCCTTGGCAATTTCAGCCTGCCTGCCCCATAAGACAATATTGTGCCATTCTGTAGATTCCTGCATCTCGCCGTTCTGATCCCGCCATTTCTCGGTAGTTGCAATCGAAAAAGACGCCACTGCCTTGCCTGAAGGGGTATAGCGCAGTTCGGGGTCACGTCCCAAATTGCCTATAAGTATAGCCTTGTTCACAGAAGCCATATTCTCTCCTTTTCTTTATTTTGAGCCAATATAAGCGTCTGAAAAAATCATGTCAAT
This sequence comes from uncultured Ignavibacteria bacterium, assembly GCA_964496505.1. Classification (GTDB taxonomy): domain Bacteria; phylum Zixibacteria; class MSB-5A5; order JAABVY01; family JAABVY01; genus JAABVY01. Next base: position 15,081 of record CAZBZV010000056.1, read on the forward strand.
CATGTCTTTCTTTAAAATATCTCTAAGAGTTCCATATTTAATTGACACATGGCGTAAAAATAAATAATATCTCTCCAATGTATGGTAAATTGTATCTGGTTGCAACCCCAATCGGAAATCTGGGGGACATGACCTTTCGAGCCGTGGAAATATTGAAAACCGTGAATCTGATTGCATGCGAAGATAAAAGGGTTTCGGGCAGACTACTTAATCATTATGGAATCAAGGGCAGGCTTGTTACATACAACGATCCTAATAAGTTCAAATCGACTCCCGGCATAATAGACAAGCTTAGGGCGGGCGAGGATGTTGCCCTTATTACCGATGCGGGATCTCCGGGAATTTCCGATCCCGGATTTTATCTGGTCAACAGCGCGATCGAGGAGGGTATCCAGGTGCAGGCTGTTCCCGGACCCTCGGCTTTGATTTATGCCCTGACAGTCTCCGGCCTTCCTCTGCATAACTTCGTTTTCGAGGGTTTTTTGCCTCCCAAGGGATCGAAACGAAACAAACGCCTGCAATACCTTGTAGAAGAAAAAAGGACTATTGTATTATATGAATCTCCCCACAGGCTTTTGAGTACGCTTCGAAGCCTGCATGAGAAGCTGGGTAACCGTCGGGCGGTTATAGCGCGTGAACTTACCAAGCTCCATGAAGAGGTGCTACGGTCAGATCTGGAAAAACTGATCGAAAAATATGAAACCGAAAAGCCTCGCGGGGAGTTCGTATTGATTGTGGAGGGAAATAATTAGTACATATTCGCAAAGATTCAATTTCCTGCCGGTAGATTACTTCGTACTCCTCTATAATATAGTAGTGGGGTTATCGGTGCTTCTATTCCGGCATAATGTCCCCAACTGGACATTGCATTTCGCATTCAACGCCTTCGTGGTGGTTTTTGTTTTGCATATCAGCAGTATGCCGATCAACCCAAAGGGGATTCTGCAGAAAATAGTGCGGCGCTGGTATTTTCTCGTTCTATTGCTTTTTATATATCAACAGACCGGCGGTTTGGTGTTTTTGTATATGCCGGAATGGCTGGATAACCAGCTTGCACAGATCGAATTCAATATCTTCGGCCTGCATCCCACGATTTATCTGGAGAGATTTAATAATACAGTTCTCAACGAGTACTTCATGTTCGGCTACTTTGCATATTTCTTCCTGATATTATCGTATGCCGTGATACTCATGAGAAGAAAGATGCACTTTGAGCTGGATATGTTCGTGACGACTGCAGCTTTCACATTTTTGGTATGTTTCTATATGTTCTATTTTTTCCCCATAGCCGGACCGCGTTTTCTGTTTAAGGAAATATATGACAGTCCATTAACCGGCGTTCTTTTTGTGCCTCTTGTGGATTATGTGATCAAAAACGGCGCGGCCGAGGGTGGATCTATGCCTTCCACACATACGGCCATTGCAATTGTAATCCTGGTGCATTCCTGGCGCTATACTCGTAAAGTGGGGTATATTTTTACTCCGATAGTAATCGGCCTTGTGGTGGGGACTTTCTGGGGACGCTTTCATTTTATCTCGGATACGATTATCGGCTTCTTCATGGCAATAATTTGTATAATGATTTCTGACTGGATAATTGGTAATAAAAAACTGGGCTGGCACAAACTGCCTTATTATCAGCCCGATGTGATTAATAAACCGGTGGTGACTGACAAAAAATGCATCCGGAACTTTTCAAAATCGGACCCATTGTAGTACGCGCCTACGGCGTAATGCTCTTCATCTCCTTTATAGCCGGCCTGTTCTATGTCCGCTACAAGGCTAAAATCAAGGATATCGGGCAGGATTTTGTAACCAACCTGTCTTTTCTTGTAATTTTCGCCGGCATTCTGGGGGCGCGGTTGTTTTATGTCTTCTATCACTGGTCTGAATTCTCCGGAAATCTTTTGGATATTATAAATCCCTTCGGAAGCGGCGGTACGATTGGAATTGCAGGGTTGAACCTCTACGGCGGACTTATATGCGCAATCGGGGCAGGAGTGATTTATATCAAGATCAAAAAAGCGCCGTTCTGGGATACGCTCGATATTTTCGCCCCTCCTATCGCGCTTGGTACTTTCTTCACACGAATTGGATGTTTTTTAAACGGCTGCTGTTTCGGCAAGACATGCGATCTTCCCTGGGGAGTTCATTTTCCCGAGCATTCCATTCCCTATGCCATCTTCGGAGGACAGGCGATTCATCCCACACAGCTTTATATGTCGCTGTACGGTTTAGCTTTGTTTCTTGTGCTTCATTATCTCGACAGGAAAAATCATTTCAGCGGTATGCTTTTCGCGATTTTCCTGATTGTTGAGGCGTTTTTCAGATTCGTGATCGAGTTTGTAAGATATTATGAGGAGGCTATGTTCCCACACCTGTTCGGAATGGAGCTTACTTACAATCACCTGGTTGCCGCCATTTTGTTTATCCTGGGATGGTTGCTGTTCTTCTACCTTAAAAAACGCAATCAGCCCGCCCGCGGCTGATCATTTATATTCCCATTTAATTATATTCCCGTCAGAAACCTGCGCTTTGTTGCAGGCAGCCTGCTCCGGCTCATCGTTAATCGAAAACATCCAGAAACGCCCGCCCTTATTTTCGATGCCGTCGATTGATTTAATGAAGATTCCCATGTCCGATTCCATATATTCGACTTCATGATTTTCAGTTAGAATTTCAAATACCGTCTTGCCGTCTTCTCCCTTGAGAACTATAGTTTCAACCTTGTCATCCTCATGATTTCCGCCGGAACATGCTATAAAAGCAAGCATTGTAAGCAGCAGGACAGCAATCGACCGGGTTCTCATTACATCAATCCTTCCTCTTTCCATATCTTGCGCATTGCTTTATCGGAGATCTTCAATTTGTATTCCTTTTTTATTTTCATGGCTCCCCAGCTCTTATGCTTCCTTTTTAACTCGATCGCCTGGCGTCTTGCGTTTTCGGATATGCGGGATCTTCTCGGCCTCGACAATTCCCGCTGATCGACCATCCAGTCGCTCGAGATTTTCTCCTTGCGCCTGAGCCATTTCTTAACGGTCTTGGGTGTGGTATTGAACACACGCGCCGCCGGTTTGATTCCATACCTCTCGGCGTACTGCACCATGTAGTATCGCAGTGATCTGAGATCCTCCTGAAGGCGCACATGTGTAAAATATTTTATAGGGCTCATGTTAACTTCCAGAAACAGGAGATACCATATAAGTTCCGGATCGAATATTAATATAAATATACTTGCAAAATAAATCCAGTAATTTATATTAGGCTCTTTGAAATGAGACAAAGGACGGTTCATGGATAAGAAGAGACGGCAGGCATACGAATTACATTCCCAGGTGGCCGGCAGAATCTGCGTTAAAATGGGGCTTACCCCCAATGTTATAACATTTATCAGCTTAACCATGTCAATCGGCGCTGCCGCTGTTTTATGGAAGGGCTGGTTTATTTGGGGCATAGTGCTTATCATTTTGACATCTGTAACGGATATGCTTGACGGCGCTACTGCTCGCGCCGGTAACATGGGTACGACCTTTGGCGGTATACTCGATCATGTCCTGGACCGCTACGCCGAATTCTTTATCCTCTCGGGAATCCTTCTCTCCGGCAGGGTTCATCCGGTCTGGCCGATCTTCGCTATCTTCGGTATGATAATGGCATCCTATTCGAGAAAGGCCGCCGAATCGATAGGCAAGATTGCCTCGGCCGAAGTGGGATGGGTGGGACGTCTGGAGAAGTTCATAGTTATCATGGCCGGCCTGGCATTGTTATCGATTTTTCCGGAATTCGATATTATTGATCTTAATCTGCTCGAAATCGCTCTGATCTTTGTCGGAGTCGTTTCACATATAACCGCAATACAAAGACTCTTTTTTGCCAAAAAGGAATTGGACAGGAGGGCACAAAATGGCTAACATCTTCTCCATTGGTAATCCGGTTTTCGACATGATAAAGACCCCGTATGTGCAAACTGACGGCCGGGTATTGTCGGGCTGCTCCACCAATTTCTGTCTGGCGATGGCCAAGATGGATGTGCCCACCACTCTGGTTGGAAATGTGGGGCCCGACTTTCGTTCCAAATTCGAAGCGGACATGAAAAAGTACGGCATCAATTATATAATCTACAGTGTCGACGAGAGCGGCGGCTTTTCGCTCGAATATTATGGCGACAAGGGCGAGAGAAACCTGAGCCTTCTTGGCAATGCGGGTAAGATCAAATTATTTCCGGAAAAGCTCGAGGAGGCCGACTGGGTGATCGTGGCTCCGATTCTGGGCGAGATCGATCTGGAATATATCCAGCATATCAGGGAGCACAGCTCGACGCGCATATTTCTTGATCCTCAGGGTATCCTGCGTTATTCGGAAGAGGGCAAAATCGAGCATCGCAAGATGGAGGATACCGAGAAGCTGATATCTATGTGCGAGATAGTAAAGCCCAATGAGCTGGAATGCAAAATACTGACAGGGTATGATCCGCGAGAGGATTATGAAACCCCGGCCAAAATGCTGAAATCCTGGGGACCTGACATAGTAATAATAACCATTGCCGAACAGGGTTCGGTTGTCTATGATGGAAACGAATTCTATCGCATTCCTGCTTTCGAGGCTCAGGAGATCGATGCCACCGGCGCGGGCGATACCTATGCCGCCGGATTTATGTATGGACTTATACGGGGCTACGCCCTTCCCGACTGCGGTATCATGGGTACCGCAGTTGCCAGTGTTATGATAGAGCATACCGGTCCCGACTTTCCCTTGACTAAGGCTCTGGCACTGGAGAGAATGCAAACAATAGCAAATTCTGTTACAGCATAATATAACAAGGAGATAGCATGCCTAAAGTTAGAGTGGCAATTGTGGGTGTAGGCAATTGCGCATCATCATTCGTCCAGGGAGTGCATTACTACCGTAATGCTAAGGATACAGACCAGATACCCGGGCTGATGCATGTCAATCTCGGCGGTTACCATATCTCCGATATCGAGTTCTCCGCTGCTATTGACATCGATAAAAACAAGGTCGGTAAAGACCTTGCAGACGCGATCTATACCAAACCCAACAACACCTTTAAGTTTTGTGATGTGCCCAAAACCGGGATCAAAGTCCAGCGCGGCATGACCCACGACGGTCTGGGGAAATATCTTTCCGAAATTATCGAGAAAGCTCCCGGCGATACGGTCGATATCGTCAAGCTGCTGAAAGAGACTAAAACGGATGTGGTTGTGAATTATCTACCGGTGGGCTCGGAGATGGCCACCAAGTGGTATGTGGAACAGGTACTCGAAGCAGGATGCGGCTTTATTAACTGCATCCCGGTCTTTATTGCCAAGGAACCCTATTGGCAGGATCGTTTCGAAAAACGGGGACTTCCGGTAATAGGGGATGATATCAAGTCCCAGGTGGGTGCAACAATAACCCATCGTGTCCTGACCCGGCTCTTTATGGATCGCGGCGTAAAGCTGGAACGTACCAGCCAGCTTAATGTCGGCGGTAACACCGATTTTTTGAATATGCTTGAACGTTCCCGTCTGGAATCCAAGAAGATTTCCAAGACCTCTGCGGTAACCTCTCAGCTTCCCTATGATATCGGCGAAGACAACTGCCATATCGGACCTTCGGATTATGTGGCCTGGCTGACAGACCGCAAATGGGCGCATATCCGCCTCGAGGGTACGACCTTTGGCGATGTACCGCTGAATCTTGAGATGAAGCTGGAAGTCTGGGACTCGCCTAATTCGGCCGGTGTCGTGATTGACGCCGTGCGTTGCTGCAAACTTGGTCTGGATAACAATCTCTCCGGCGCCCTGATAGAACCATCATCATATTTCAAAAAATCACCGCCGGTGCAGTTCACCGATTCCGAGGCGCACCGCATGACCGAGGAATTCATCAAGAAGTATGCGATCAAGAAAGGCAGCGAATCTTTGACGGCCAAAAAATCAAAGAAGCCTGTTACCAGGAAAAAAGCCGGCAAAAAGAAAAAATAGAGATCACTGAGTAAAAAAGAAGGTGGCATCTGCTGCCTTCTTTTTTTATATATAGGCGTTATGAAAAAAGGACTTTTTATTACCCTCGAGGGAATCGATTTTTCCGGCAAATCGACTCAGGCCAGATACCTGATTAATTTCCTTAAAAGAAATAATATCCAGCATCTGTTTCTGCGGGAGCCGGGCGGAACAAAGCTCTCGGAAAGAATCAGGCGCATTCTGCTAAGCAAAGGCGAAATCGATATCTGCCACAAATCGGAGCTCTGGCTTTATCAGGCCGCACGCTCTCAGATTGTGGAGGAAAAGATTATTCCGGCTGTAAAAGAGGGCAAGATTGTGATCTGTGACCGTTTTTACGATTCCACAACGGCCTATCAGTCTTATGGGCGAGGGCTCGACCTTAAGTTTATCCAGAGAATAAACCTGTTTGCCGCCGAGGGCATCAGGCCCGACCTGACCCTGCTGTTCGATCTTCCGGAGAAGAAGGCATTCGAAAGAAAGTCCAAACTGAGCCGCGCCAAAGATCGCCTGGAAAATGAAAAACTGGCCTTTTTCCGCAAGGTCCGTAAGGGCTATCTCGAACTGGCCGAGAACAACAAAAGGCGGATTAAGGTTGTAAATGCTGACGGGCCGAAAGAAAAGGTTCGTGTTGAAATGCTGGAAATAGTAGTATCGTTTCTAAAAAGGCGCAAAATCAGGATCAGGATGTAGTGCACAGATTTCGGACGACCGCATTTTTTCTAATACTGAACGCAGCAGCATTCATTACCGGATTATATCTGGTCATAAACGATCCGCTTTTCGAGGGCATGATGGCCTATTCCTCCGCATTCCGTATCATTAAGCAGAATTATGTCGAACCGATTGAATCGGAAGATCTGTTTCAAAGCTCGATTGAAAAGGTCGAAAACGGTCTCGATCCATTCACGGGCTATATCCCTCCCAGAAGCTATCAATATTATACCGAGGAGAGCCGCGGACAATTTTCCGGCATCGGTGTGGAGATAACAGTGCGTGATGGTCTCCTGACAGTGGTCGCGCCGATAGCGGGATCACCTGCCGACAGGGCCGGGCTAAAAGCCGGGGACCAGGTCACTATGATCGGCGATATCGATGCCTCGACCCTTGATCCCAACGAGGCTATTGATCTGATTCGCGGCCAGCCGGGAACAACGGTGGAATTGCGTATCAAACGCCCAGGTCTGAACGAGCAGTTTAATGTCAAAATCGAACGCGCCTCGGTGGAGCTGAATTCTGTCGAATATTCCGGTATGGTTAATTCAATCGGATATCTCCGGCTGACAAATTTCGCTTTGAACAGCATCGATGAGATGATTGCTGCGATGGAATCGCTGAAGATGATGGGGATGAAAGGTCTGGTGCTTGATCTGCGGGGTAATCCGGGTGGATTTTTGGAGATCGCTGTGGCTATTACAGGGCTATTTCTTCCTGATAATGCCATGATTGTATCCACCGGAGGAAGGTCTTTTACCGAGGAGTTTGAACTGCGGAATTTCTTCGAGGGCAGCTACCAGGAAATTCCCATGGCCGTGCTGGTTAATAACGGCTCTGCCTCAGCCTCTGAAATTCTTTCCGGAGCATTGCAGGATCACGACCGCGCTGTGATTATAGGCGATACAACCTTCGGCAAGGGACTTGTACAGAATATTACACCTCTCCCTCAGGGCGGGGCCTTCCGCCTGACGGTTTCCAAGTACTATCTGCCTTCGGGACGGATTATCCAGAAGTTTTCGGATATGGAATGGTCGGAGAATCTGGTGAAGACCGAGCCCGAGGCGGAAACAGTTTACCGCACCACCGGCGGAAGAAAAGTCTTTGGCGGAGGGGGAGTCGTCCCTGATATCATATATGATGACGAGGATCCGAGCCTCCTGGAATCAGTCCTGCTTGTGGGCGGATATTATTTTGACTTTGGTGTGGAATACTTGCAGAAACAGGGCGATGATTTCAATCTTCCGCTGGATCAGGAAGTACTCGACAGCTTTAAAGCCTTTGTGGATAATCGGGGGGTGCATATCCCCGGTGAAATCGAAAGCGCATTCAATGAATTCATGCAGGATGCCGAGGAGATCAATCCTGAGTTTTCCGATAGAGCTGTGGTATCATCCATAAAATCCAAATTGGGAAGCATTGAGGATGAATCCTGGAATGAAAATCGGGAAGATATAATCGAAAACCTTAGTCTTACACTAAGCAATCTTGCCTATAGCAATAATGAAATCTACGAGAAATACTACCTTCGTTACGATCCGGTAATCCGCGAAGCAGTATCGATTTTAAGTAATCCCGAAGAATATAGGCGAGTTCTGGAATCTGAAAATTGATTATACCGCTTTAACGGATAAAAATATCTGTCCCGATTGCCAAATACATAGAATTAATGCAGTTTAAACTTTTTTGTTACATTTCAACTGATTATATTAGCAGAGAGTTTTGAGGGAATCATATTTTTATGAAGAATTATTCGCTTTTTATTGACTTTGATTACACGATTACCACCGATGATGTGGGCAATAGATTTTATACATATTTCTCCAGCGGAAAAAATGAACCGCTGGTAAAGAGATGGCTGAATCGCGAGATTACAACGCATGAATGCCTGACAGAGGAAGCCAGGCTCTGCCGGGGCAGCAGGGCCGAATTTATCGAATATGTCGATAAATTCGAAATCGATAACGGCTTTCCGGAACTGGTTAAACTCTGCTCAGATTCGGAAATTCCGCTCTATGTGTTAAGTGACGGGCTGGATTTTTACATCAGTCATATCCTGGGCAAATATGGTATTAGTAATATAGATATATATTCCAATAAGGCTCTTTTCGACAACGGCAGTTTAAAGATTGAATTGCCATACTGGACCGAGGAGTGTGCCTCCTGCGGCAACTGCAAGGGAGAAAGGATCAGGCATCTAAAGCGTAAAGAAGATGAGGTCATTTATATTGGCGACGGCCTCTCCGATCTGTGCGGCGCGCGTGAGGCCGATTTGATTTTTGCCAAAGACGACCTGGCTCGCTTCCTCAGGGAGGAAAGCCGGGAATATATCGAATACGAAAATCTATTTGAGGTCAAAGATAAGCTAATGGGGATATTGAATTCTGCCCGCATTTAAGGAGCAGCGTTGAGAGGGTAAGATTATGAAAGCGATAATTATGGCAGGGGGCTTCGGAACACGTCTGCGTCCATTGACCCTGGGCGTGCCCAAGCCAATGGTTCCAATGGCCAACAAACCGATGATGGAGCATGTCGTAAACCTGCTGAAAAAATACGGATTCGATGAAATCTTGTCGCTTCTCTATTTCCAGCCGGAGGCGATTACCGATTATTTTGGAGATGGTTCCGATTTCGGAGTAAAAATGCATTATAAGCTGGCGGAGGATGATTTCGGGACTGCCGGATCGGTGCGTAATGCCTACGAGGACTTCTTCGAGGATGAAAGGATTCTTATTATTTCAGGCGATGTGCTCACCGACTTCGATCTGTCATCGGTAATGTCATTTCACGAGGACCGCAAGGCCGATGCCACTATGGTGCTGACCCAGATGCAGAATCCCCTCTCATACGGTGTGGTTATCACCGATGCCGACGGCAGAATTACCCGCTTTATGGAAAAGCCAACCTGGGGTGAGGTCTTCTCGGATCAGATCAACACCGGCATTTATGTGCTTGAACCACAGGTAACCACACAGATTCCGAATAAGGAATTCTATGATTTCTCCAAGGACTTATTCCCCAGGATGCTGGATGAAAATCAGGCTTTGTATGGATGCAATATTCAGGGCTACTGGCGCGATATCGGAAATGTGGGCGAGTATACTACCGCTCATCAGGATATCCTCAAGGGCGAGGTTATAATCGATCTCGGTTATAACATGCTTAAACATGAAGGTTCGATTCTATGGATCGGAAAGAACCAGAACATCGATGAGTCGGTGAAATACGAGGGCGTTGTGATTCTCGGTGACAAGGTCAGTATCGAGCCGGACTGCAAAATCTCGAATTCGATTATCGGCGGCAATTGTATAATCGGAGCAAAATCCAGAATTTCCAATTCTATTATATGGCATGATTCGGTCGTAAGCGAGCAGGCCGAAGTCACTCAGGCGCTTTTGATGAATGAAACCCGTGTGGGCGCGCGCGCGAAAATAAATGAAAATGCCATAATTTCCGAGGGTGCGACTCTTGGAGATGATGTCTCCATTTATCCCAATGTGAAGATTTGGCCTAAGAAAGAAGTTGAAAACGGCGCGGTTCTTTCTACCAGTCTTGTCTGGGGCGAGAAATGGAATCGCGAGCTCTTTACCGATGCCAAAGTCACCGGCCTTGGCAATTTGGAGATAACTCCGGAGTTTGCCGCCAAGCTGGGGGCAGCTTACGGCGCCATGCTGGGAGCCGGAAAAACTGTCGCGTATTCACGTGATGTGTCGCTTTCATCCAGGATGATACAGCGCGCTTTCGGGGCCGGCTTGATATCGGCTGGAATCAATGTTAAGGATTTGCAGACACTTCCGATTCCAATTGTCCGTTTCGAACTTTGCACCGGAAGGGATGCCGGAGGATTGCATATACGCAATACACCCTATCGCAAGGATTTCCAGGATATAATTTTCTTTTCCGATGACGGTCAGGATATCGCGACTTCAAAGGCAAAATCTCTGGAACGGCTATTCGTGCGCGAGGATTTCAGGCGTGCAAAAATAGACGAAGTCGGAAATATCGAGTATCCCGTGCGTATACTTGAATCATACAGAGAAGAATTCCTGAAGTATATCGATGTCGATGCTATCCGCAAAGCCAATTTTAAAATAGTCGTTGATTACGCTCATGGCGGCGCGGTGGATATTTTCCCGGCTATTTTCGGTGAGCTGGGATGCGAGGTTATCTCTCTTAACGCCTATATCGACCCCTCAAAGGTCTCTATCTCCCGCGAGGAGAAAAACTTTGCCATGAAGACCCTCTCCGTGATTGTCAAATCTCTGGGGGCAAATCTGGGAATTATGCTGGACAACAATGCCGAGAAGATCAGGATAGTCGATGAGAATGGGGTGGAGATTTCCGACCAGCTTCTATTATTGCTGGTGACGGATCTGTTTTTGTCTACCACACAAGCCAAAAAAATCGCGGTTCCGGTCCTGGCCTCCATGGGTGTTGAGGAGCTCGCCGGGGAATACGGCGTGGAGGTTCTGCGTGTGCGCAACGATCACCAGGCCATGATGAGGGCC
>CAZBZV010000057.1:0-24182 GCA_964496505.1 uncultured Ignavibacteria bacterium
CTGTTACCTATGTGCCCGGTTTAATGTGTTACCTATGTGTCCGGTTCATACCAAAAATTAAAAATAGGGCATGATCACGGGGATCATGCCCTACAAATCTTAGGCCGCTACCCTATTCCGAGTCATATTTTATCAATGGCAGGTAGTCGTACTTCTGGAATTTTTCCTGGCCTTTCAGGAATGAAAGCTCAATCAAGACCGCAATTCCGGCTATGCCGGCGCCCAGCTTCTCAACCATTCCGCATGTCGCCGCCAGAGTCCCGCCCGTCGCCATAAGGTCATCCACGATCAGAACCTGATCGCCTGATTCGATAGCGTCGCGATGCATCTCCAGCGCGTCCACGCCATATTCCAGCTCATACTCTTTTTTGATTGTCTCTCCCGGAAGCTTGCCCAGCTTTCTGACCGGCACAAAAGCCGCATCCATCTTGTATGCCAATGCCCCGCCGAAGATAAATCCGCGCGATTCGATGGCGACAATCTTATTAATATCTTTATCCTTGAAATGATCGGCGTAAATATCGATTACTTTTTTAAAGGCCTCGGTATCATCGAGAAGAGTGGTTATATCCCTGAACACGATACCCGGTTTGGGGAAATTGGGTATATTGCGAATTTTCTGCTTTAAATCGTCGATATTCATGTTAAAATCTCACCTGAAATCTATCGTATTTTCCCTCATACGGTTTCCATTCAACCTGGAAATTGGATACATGCCCATGGCTGGGGCCGACCTTCAATTCCTTCAGAAATCCGGCAACCGCACTTTTATCCCCTTCAACCAAAACCTCGACATCCCCGGTGGCAAGATTTTTGACCCAGCCGGCAATATCATAATTCTTCGCCAGGTCGGTGGTGAAATACCTGAACCCAACCCCCTGAACACGGCCGGAAATAATAATTTTCGCGGCCACATTACCATTTACTTCCGTGTTTCCTTCAGCGCTAATGACACTGCCTCCTTCGCGTTTTCAGCCTTGATGATTTTCTCATCAACCTCCCAGCTTCCCAAAGATACAACAGGTTTCTTCATTTTCAAAGCAAAACCGAGTTCGGAAAGTGTCCCAAACATACCCGGCATGGCAATCACAACATCGGCGGTTCTGATTATAACCAGATTGCGGGCCTCGCCAAATCCGGAACAAACAGCATAATCTATAAACTTGTTGGCATCGGTCTTGTCTGTTCCGGGAAGTATGCCGATTGTAACTCCTCCCTCCGATTTTGCCCCTTCAGCCGCACCTTTCATAACTCCGTCCAGCCCGCCGCAGACCAGAACCGCACCCTCCCGTGCGATCTCTTTACCCACCTCAGAGGCCAGGTCACGAAGTTTTCTCGTGCAACGCCCCGCACCGATGACTCCCACATAAATATTTCCCTTGGAATCAGGCATGTGCAGAAATCTCCTTTTATTCCATACAGATGTCCCCAGGTGTTGGTCAAATTTAAATCGGGGCGACTGGATTTGAACCAGCGACCCCTTAGTCCCGAACCAAGTGCTCTACCAGGCTGAGCCACGCCCCGATTTAATCCACTAAGAATATATAAGATTCCTATTTTGTCAATAGAATTCCTTGCCTTATGTTCCCGCTTTCAGCAATAATACTCAGCTTATATCTTCAGTTTCAGGTCCTTAAGCTTTTCATGAAGATCAAGATCTGTCATATCCACTTTTAAGGGCGAAATAGAGACCATCCCGCGCGAAACCGCCGCAAAATCCGAACCCTCGACATCCATCCACTCAGGATCGCCCGCGATCCAATAATAATTCTTGCCTCTTGGATCGACCTTCTCGACAACGACATCATTGTAAATCCGTCGTCCCAATCGGGTGACTTTCACCCCTTTAAACTGCCTGCTGCCGATATATGGCATATTTATATTCAAAAACGAAAATTGCGGGAGACCATTTTTTGCCACCCAGCGGGCGATTTTTCTCACCGCTCTGGCAGCCGGGACAAAATCACCTTTTTCGGGATTTATGAGCGAGACAGCGATTGAGGGAATACCGATAATTGAGCCCTCGATTGCAGCCGCCACTGTGCCCGAATAAGAAACATCATCCCCCATGTTGGCGCCGTGATTTATCCCGGAGATTAGAAGATCGGGCATCCGCTTATTCTTGAGAATGCCGTGCACGGCCACCATGACCGCATCGGTGGGTGTGCCGTCAACCGCATACCGGTTATCCCCGAATTCCATGATTCTCAGTGGACGAGTCAGTGTCAGTGAATGTGATGATCCTGATTGCTCGCGGTCCGGCGCGCACACGATAATCTCGCCGAAACTCTTCATCTGTTTGGCCAGAGTATTCAGGCCGGGGGCATGAATCCCATCGTCATTTGTTAAAAGTACCAGAAACTCTTTTTTCTTTGCCAATTCAAATCCTGCCTCATTATAAAAATAGAATGCTTAAAATAGCTGTATTTATGCATATGTCAAGAAGTTATACATCTACCAGATCAGAGATTTCCACATCAGCTTGATAAATCTGCCGGTATCGACCAGCGGATTTATATAGCTTTGCGAGCCGGTATAGATCGTAGGGATTTTCACCTCCCAGACCTTAAATCCGGCCTGGCCGGACTTGAACAAAAACTCCGATTCGGTATCATAGCGTGAGGAGCGAAGCTTAATCGCCCTTAAAGCTCTGCTTGAGGTATACCTGTATCCGGATTGCGAATCGCGCACGAAACGGCCGGAAAAACATGAGATGATAAGCGAGGTTAGTTCATTGGTCAGAAAGCGTTCGAAAGGCATATTGCCGAGGTTTCTTTCACGAGTTCCCACAATCACGTCAGCATCATTTTCTTCAGCAACTTTTATAAATTCCGGTATCAGATCGGGATCATGCTGAAGGTCGGCATCAATCGAAATTACTCCGTCATAACGGTTTTCCAGCGCATACCTAAAGCCTGTCTTGAGAGCTTCGCCTTTGCCTTTATTGATTTCATGCTGAAGGACCGCCGCGCCGGTTGATTTAGCGGATTCATATGTATTATCCGGGGAGCCGTCCTCAACAATCAGGATATCCTTCTTGTCGACATACCGATTTATGTGTTCGACCAATTCCGGCAGTGTGTCGGATGCCTTGAATGCAGGTATTAGAATAAGGATTTTCATAAACAGATATTCTTAAATATTATATACATAATCATGCATATATAATTATATTATTGATAATAATATAAATTTATGGTATGCTCGTATATTATTGTCATGCATTGTCTTATAATTCATGGCCATAATTTTGTATTTGTCTTTCATTCTCGGCTGATTAATATTGTTAATTGCAAATATGAGCATTAAAAAGGCCGCAGCCAAAACTGCGGCCTCTTCACTATTTAAACTAAAGCCTTACTTCAAGTCGATCCATTGAATCTGCATGCAGGTCGAATCGTGATCCCAGATATCACTGCTTAGATTAGTTTCGTTGTCATACAAAAACAGCCGCCCATGATTCTCCAGTGGATTGGGATTGACCACACCCGCCAGATAGCGTCCCGAGGGTGACATGCGAACCTCGATATACGGTCTCTTGACTACCTCGGTTATAATCTGCTCTCTCTGATCGACGATAAAGAGATCGTTCAAAATCGTGCCGTCGTACTCAACACCTTTGGCATAAACTAAATATTTCTCTTCACCCAATACCTGCGGCAATATAAACTCGCTATACAATTTCTTAAAATATTTATTGCATCGGGCACGAGCCAGATTGCATACCTCGAGGTTAATTAGCGGAATCGAGGGCGATAGATCGGCAATATACAGCCCGGCCGATTCGCCGCAGGAATTGGCCGATAAAAGGAGTCCGTCAGAGCCGGTCAGCCACGAAAATCCTGTAATATTATCCAGTTCATAGATATTGCGGTAGGTTGCAGAATCTATCGTGTAAACATCAAACCTGAGCCTGTTTGCCACGCAGTATGACTGCAGGCAGAAGCTGTTACCGTCGGGGGAAAACTCTCCTCCCCAGTTGTAATATGATTCGCAGACGCCCATATTTGGACGCTCGCGATGGGTGAAAATATACTTGATCGTCTCCTGATCGAGATTGACCAGGATCGTACCCATAGTATCCACGCAGGCCACATATTTTCCTGCAGGATCTATAGCAACTTTATACTCATCGCGCACCGCATCCCAGCTATCGACCACAAAGGTCATCACGATTTTCTCATAATCATAGGGATATGCCCTGGTAACCAGCTTCAATCCCAGATACTCCTCGGTGACCGGATTAGTCACAGCAGTCGCCAGCATCCTTCCGTCCGGGGTAATATCATACCCCGCCACGCCGTTAATCGGATACGAGGTTATGGTATCGAAGGAATTCACCGCTGGATCATACATATAGATGTTGGGGACTTTGGTATCCTCCGAAATAAACAGCAGACGTTCATCTGCCGCCAGGTAACCTGCCATCAAAAGGCAGATTAAAACCGCCGGTAAAATATATCTTTTCATTTCCCCTCCATGGGTTAAGGATATAATCTCGAAAGCATTCGCGGGAATGGAATCGTTTCTCGTATATGCGGAAGGCCGCAAATCCACGCCACCGTGCGCTCCACCCCCAGACCGAAACCTGAATGCGGCACGGAGCCGTATTTTCGCAAATCCAGATACCATTCATAGGCCTCTTCCGGAAGCTTCTCCTCACGGATTCGCGCCAGAAGCTTCTCCAGATCATCCTCACGCTGTGATCCGCCGATAATCTCGCCATACCCCTCCGGTCCCAGAAGATCGGAACAGAGTACAGTTTTGGAATTCTCCGGATTTTCCTTCATGTAAAAGGCCTTGGCCTCTTTGGGATAATTCATCACAAACACCGGACGGTCGAATTCCTGTGATATCAGTGTCTCGTCTTCGGCGCCCAGATCATCCCCCCACTGTACGCTGCTGCCTTTTTCCTGAAGGAACTTTACGGCATCATCATAAAGCATCCGTTCAAACGGCTTCTTTATCTTCTCCAGAGGTCCGGTATCTCTTTCAATCGCCTCAAATTCTTTACGGCAGTTTTCTAGGCAGTGTTCGACCGTATAAACGACCATATCCTCCTGCAACTCGATATCGCAGTCGAGATCACAATAGGCCATTTCCGCTTCGATCATCCAGAATTCCGTCAGATGCCTTCTGGTCTTGGATTTTTCCGCCCTGAAAGTCGGTCCGAAACAGTATACATTTTTATGCGACATGCAGGCCGCCTCCAGATAGAGCTGGCCTGTCTGCGCCAGATAGGCCTTGCCCAGATCGAAATAGTCGGTGCTGAACAAAGTCGAGGCGGTTTCGCCGATCGAACCCGTGAGAATAGGCGTATCGATCAGGATAAAATCACGCTCATAGAAGAACTTACGAATAGCGTAGATTATTTCATTGCGGATTTTCAGGATATGAAACTGACGCTGACTTCTGAGCCAGAGGTGCCGCACACTCATCAGAAAATCAGTGCCGTGTTCTTTCTTTGTGATAGGGTACTCCTCGGCGATTTGTACCGGCTCGAGGTTCCTGATAGTAAGTTCATATCCACCGGGGGCGCGGTCGTCCTTGCGGACAGTACCGCTCACTATAATCGAGGATTCCTGTGTCAGCTCCTCGAACATATTGAACTGCTCCTCGGGGACTTCCTTCTTGAGCATAACTCCCTGCATTATTCCGGTTCCGTCACGAACAATCAGAAAATGAATTTTGCCGCTCGATCTTTTATTATAAAGCCATCCTTTGATGGTCACGTCTTGTCCTTCGTATTCACCGGCATTGGCAATAGTAGTCTCGATCATAATCAGTCTCTCCTGTGTACATGAAACTTGATTTTGTATCTATCCGATATTAAAGCGTTCATTACAGCCGAAATTATCGTTATCAGAAGCGCCGCCAGCACCGCACGCCAGAACGATTCGATTTCCACGCCCGACACGATCGCGGCCATGAGATATAATAACGCACCGTTTATTATCAGGGTAAACAGTCCCAGGGTCAGTATGGTTAGTGGAAGCGTTATTAATACCAGCAGCGGCCTGACCAGGGCATTAAGCACTCCCAGAACCAGACTGGCGATTATCCACGCCCCGGGTGAATCGATTGCAATCAGATCGAACAGCCATGATACCAGGAAAATAGCTGTGGCATAGATTATAACCGATGTGAGAAACTTGACCATTAGCGACGACCTCTTGCCCGATAAGTCAGGCAGGAATACTGCTCGATCACCCGTGCCCGCGATAACTGCATCCAGTAAAGCGGACCCTGCCCTGTTTTTTGGATAAAGGTAAATAAATTGTCGAAAAGGTTCAAGGGTATTCTGGGAATCATAAAAAGATTATCACCGCCATTAAATCTTTGCGGCACACCGCAAAAGGCCGCTGAATAACCCGCCTCTTTCAGTTGTTTTATAACAGCGTCATTAAAACGTCCAAAGGGATATGAAAAATATTTTACCTCTTTACCTGTAATCTCTTCCAGAATCTTTTTCGATTCAGTAACCTCTTCCCTGGCTTTTTTGACCGAGACTCGGCTTAGTTCGGGATGGCTGATTGAATGCGCGCCAATCGTGATCAGCTCTGATTTTGAGAGTTCTTGTAGTTCTTCACGGCTCAGATGCACAGGCGGATTAGGCTTGTAGTCCCAGGCCGCTCCTTTGCCAATATAGCCGGCGGTGATAAATACCGCCGCGGGGATGTTGTTCGGTTCGAGATACTCCCTGAACAATGGGTAGAAATCGGCATAGCCGTCATCAAAGGTCAGGTATATAACACCCTCCCTGGTTGTACCGTTTCTAAACTCCTCAACACGCTTATCCACACATCCAAATTCGAATCCCCCGGCACGAGCCCTTTTCATGTATTCCTTAAACTTTTTTCGGGAAAGCTTGCTGATACCGAAATCGAACTCATCTGTGACGGCATGCATCAATAGGATTGGCGAATCCGTTATCCGCGCTCGTATTTTTGATGTTTTATACCATATAAAAAAATACAAAAAGACTGCGGAAATAAGAAGGAGGATTATGATGAGCCAGATCATGGCTATAAATTTATCTTTTTTAGAATGGATTTGTAAACCGGTCCGAGAACTACCAGGGATGCCGATTCAGGATTCAAATACTTGCGGGCGACCCGAATCAGGTCGTTCTTTCTGACCTTTTCTAAATTCTTGATGGTCTCATTAATCGTAATAAAGCGTCCCAGATACATCTCGTTTCGGGCCAAACGGTTCATACGATTGGTGGAGCTTTCCAGACCAAGCATCAGATTACCCGATAACTGCAGTTTGGTTGAAGAAAATTCGGCATCGCTTATATCGCCCGACTTTATCTTCTCCACTTCGTCAACAAGTAGGTTCACCGCATTGGCCGTACTGCCGGGATCGCATCCCAGATATATTCCCAGTATACCGGTGTCCTTGTAATAATCCTGAAATGAAAAGACCGAATAAGCCAGCCCCGCAT
Source organism: uncultured Ignavibacteria bacterium (assembly GCA_964496505.1). Lineage (GTDB taxonomy): Bacteria > Zixibacteria > MSB-5A5 > JAABVY01 > JAABVY01 > JAABVY01. Next base: position 7,448 of record CAZBZV010000057.1, read on the forward strand.
TTTCTCTGATAACCTGAAACATGCGCGAGGACATCCCCCCGCCCATGATGTTATTCAGCATCAGAAGCGGATAGCGGTCCTTGTCGTAATAAGGCACGATCTCCCATCCCAGCACTATATGGCATTGCTTGATATCGCGTGAATAGACGCTTCTGGGAGCATGGTTGACAGGCGAATGAAGTTTGGGCGGCCTTTTTCGTCTGGATACTCTTATCTTCAAGAGCTTGTCGATTTGCTTGACGAGCTTGTTGTGATTGATCTTACCGGCAGCCGCCACCAACGTGTTTTCGGTTGTATAATTTTTTCTATAAAAAGAGAGCAGATCATCCCGCTTGATACTGCGAATGTTAGTCAATGATCCCAGAATCGATAATCCCAGCGGGTGCTGTTTCCAGGTCGCCCGCGCGAACAGATCATGGACATGATCCGAGGGCGTATCCAGAGAATCCTTGATCTCCTCTAAAACCACCTTTTTCTCCAGTCGTACATGCTGAGGGTGAAAGGTGGAGTTGGAGAGAAGATCGGACAGGATTTCAGCGGAAATCGGCAGATGAGCATCCAGCACCCGGGCATAATAGCAGGTATTCTCCCGACCGGTGAAGGCATTCAGCGATCCCCCCAGAGATTCCAGAGCCGTGGCTATGTCAAGGGCTGAACGGGTCTTGGTGCCCTTGAATACCATATGCTCTATGAAATGGCTGAAGCCGTTATTCTCACGGCTCTCGTTGCGCGAGCCTATATCGGTCCAGATGCCTATTGTTGCCGACTTTAAATAAGGCATGGTCTCAGTTATCACCCTGAGACCATTATCTAAAACAGTCTTCTTATGCATACATATTTTAGCCCCCGAAGAAAGCCGATCTTATCTGGCCTTTTTACCTTCTTTCAGCAATACCTTGCGTGAAAGCCTGATCTTACCGTCTTCCCCTATGTCTATTACCTTGACCTGAACCCTGTCGCCTACGCGCAGGACATCCTCTACCCGGTCAATACGGCGGTTTTCGATTTCGGAGATGTGCAGAAGACCGTCGGTATTCGGAAGTATCTCCACAAATGCTCCAAAGTTGGCAGTTCTCTTGACAACACCGTCGTAAACCTTGCCGATTTCCGGCTCTTCCACCAGAGCCTTAACCATCTTCTCGGCTTCGGCGCTGGCCTTGGCATCGGTCGATGAGATAAACACCGAACCGTCATCCTCGATATCGATTTTGGCGCCGGTAGTCTCGATAATATGGCGGATCATCTTGCCGCCTGGGCCTATCACCTCACCGATCTTGGACTGCTTGATCTTCAGAATAGTGATTCTGGGTGCAAATTCCGAAAGGTCTGCCCGAGGCTGGGCGATTGCCGCATTCATGGATTTCATTATCTCAAGACGGCCTTCTTTGGCCTGCTCAAGTGCCTTTTCCATAATCTCAAGGGTAATGCCCTTGATCTTTATATCCAGCTGAAATGCTGTAATACCTTCTGATGTTCCGGTTACCTTGAAGTCCATGTCGCCGTGATGATCCTCTGCGCCCTGAATGTCGGATAGCACGACGTATTTATCGCCTTCCTTAACAAGACCCATAGCTATTCCCGCCACATGAGTCTTAATCGGAACGCCCGCATCCATAAGAGATAAGGATGCTCCGCAGACTGTGGCCATCGATGATGAACCATTGGATTCCATGATCTCGGAGACAACCCTGATCGTATACGGGAATGATTCCTCGGCCGGAACGACCGGAGAAAGGGCGCGTTCGGCAAGTGCGCCATGCCCGATCTCGCGTCTGCCGGGAGCCAGGAATCTGCGCACCTCGCCTACCGAATAAGGCGGAAAGTTGTAATGCAGCATATAACTCTTGGTGGATTCACCTATTATATTATCTATACGCTGTTCGTCGGCCTTGCTTCCGAGCGTAACCACCACCAGAGCCTGAGTTTCGCCTCTGGTGAAAATAGCCGAGCCATGAGTTCGCGGCAGGACTGCCAGCTCACAGGTAATGGGACGAATCTCGTTTAATTGCCGTCCATCCAGACGGGCGTTATCTTCGATCACACGTTTACGCATGACTTCCTTTTCGATCTCGTCCAGGATACCTCTAATTTTGCCCTTATTGTCCGGATATTCCTCTTCGAGCTTTTCAAATGCCTCGAGCCCGATTTCACGTATCTTATCGCCGCGCTCGATTTTGCCTGGTATGCTCAAAGCCTCAATTGTCTTCTCTTCTACCAAATCACGGACTTTCCTTTCGAATTCCTCATCCTTTTCAGGGGAAGTGAATTCCCAGGGCTCTCTTCCGGCTTTTTCCTTCAATTCGGCGATCGATTTGACGATCTTTTTTATCTCACTGTGGCCGAAATCAAGAGCATCCAGCAGATCACGTTCGGAGACTTCCTGGCAGCCGCCTTCGACCATAGTAATCGAATCGGCGTTGCCGGCAATAATCAGATTGATATCGCTATCCTTCAACTCAGAGATCGTGGGATTTACCACCAGCTCGCCGTTTACTCTTCCGACTCTTACCGCGCCGATAATCTCTTCAAACGGAATAGCGGAAACTGCCAATGCCGCCGAAGCGCCGTTGATACCCAGCTGATCGGCCTCATTCTCCTGATCCGACGACAGCACTGTAATCAATACCTGTGTCTCATTCTTGAATCCGTCAGGAAACAGAGGACGCAGTGGACGGTCTATCATACGGCTCGACAGTACCTCTTTTTCTGAGGGCCTGCCCTCGCGTTTGAAGAAACCGCCGGGGATTTTACCTCCGGCAAAAGTCTTCTCGCGAAAATCAACTGTTAGCGGAAAAAAGTCTCTGTCTTCTGCGGCCTCTTTGGCGGCGCATACAGTTGCTATTATGACAGTGCCTCCGTAACGAACCCAGACCGCACCTTCGGCCTGCTTGGCAACTCTGCCGGTTTCAATCGAAAGTTCTCTGCCACCAATCTCACATATTACATTATTTATCATTTCTTCTTCTTTTCCTTCTTAACCTCTGAGATCAAGTTTTTGTAAAAGTTCACGATATGCATCCAGGTCATTATCCTTAAGATAATTCAGCAGCTTTTTGCGCTGCCCCACGAGCTTGATCAGGCCGAAGCGGGAATGATAGTCCTTCGGATGGTGGTGCATATGCAAGGTCAGCTCATTGATCCGCTGAGTCAGGAGAGCTATCTGTACCTCAGGAGACCCGGTATCCTTGCCGTGCAGCTTAAAGTGATTGATTATCTGTTCTTTTTTCTCGGTCGATAGAGCCATATATTCTCCTCTACTCTATTCCAAAATAGTGTTTGATTTCTTTCTCATCCAACGCCAGCCGTTTTTTCAAATCCTCATAACTGTCGAATTTGATTGCCTCACGGGTAAATACCTGCGGCCTTACGACCGTACGTTCATCATAAATACTGCCTTCAAAATCAAAAATGTTTATCTCGAGCTCACAGGTTTCCGGCTCGGGATGTATATACATCATACCCCGGTAATCCCGGCCGCCAATCTCGCAGACAGCCGCATATACACCCGCACGGGGAATCAGCTTGCCTTCATCCACCTTAACATTAATGGTGGGAAACCCAAGATCATGCCCGAGACCCTTGCCCTTAACTATTACTCCGGGCATCGTAAATGGCTCGTTAAGCATTTGGTTCGCTTTCTCCATATCGCCGTCTTTTAAGGCACCTCGAATCCGTGAACTCGAAACCGGTTTCTGTTCCAGGTAAAAGGGATCCACAGCCGCAACTTCCACACCGCGATCCGGTGCGACCTGTTTCAGGAAATCCAGATTACCTTCCCTGTTTTTGCCAAATGTATGGTTATAGCCGAGGGCTATAAATTTGGCATTTAAATCTCCGATCAGAATATCGGAGAAAAATCGCATGGCCGTAAAATTGACCAATTTCTTATTAAAATTGAGAATCAGCAAATAGTCAAGGCCAAATTTCGACAATCGGTGTATCTTTTCCTCCGGCAAGGCTATTCTTTCCACCTTAATATCCGGTTTGAGAACATATATCGGGTGGGGCTCAAAGGTTATAATCAGCGATTTCAGGCCTTTTTCCCGGGCAGTATTGACGGTCATTTCGATCAGGCGCTTATGTCCCAGATGAACCCCGTCAAACGTCCCTACCGTAAGGCTCAAGCCCTGTTTTACATGCGCTTTCAGGCTGCCGCTTGTTCTGAACACTTCCACTATATAACCCTTTTGTATTCAAAGACTTTCGTTTTCTCGGAGGATCCCTCTTCAAGCTCCCGGGAGGAGATCAGAGCCTCTCCGATTGCCAAAAGGCGTCCCAGATCGTTTTTGATTGCAATCCAATCGCCCTTTGAAAATCGCATTTCGCCGGGAGCCGCATCGCTTTCGAATATTTCCCGGCCCTGTTTTACGCCCTCCGATTTGGGACTGCCGATTACAATTGATGGCATCGCCAAAGCATTATCTAATGGAATAAAATAATCATCAAAAAGTTCCATCTTAATGGCCGCCTCGAGCTGCACAAGTGTAACTGCCTTATCGAGTTTGAACCTTCCCGCCTCTGTCCTCACAAGAGTATAAAGATGCGCTCCGCATCTCAGCCTTTGGCCAAGTTGATGAGCGATACTGCGGATATAGGTACCGCTTTCGCAGGCGATATCAAGCTCGAGAAACGGATGATTATACGCCAAAATATCGATCTGATAAATCTTAACGATTTTCTTTTTGATCGGAATTTCCTCACCTCTCCGGGCCATCTTATACATCCGTTTGCCCTCCACATGCGCCGCGGAATAGGGCGGTATTATCTGCTCGAAATTACCCCGGAAATCTTCAAGCACCGCTTCAATCTCTTTCAAATCGGTATTTATCCCTGTTTGCTCAAGAAGCTTTCCGAAACGGTCGTATGTTTCCCTGCTCTCCCCCAGCCTGAGTTTGGCCAGGTATCTTTTCCTTCCCGTATCGAGATAGGTGGAGATTTTGGTGGCCCTTCCCAGCGTCATGATCAAAAGCCCGGTTGCACATGGATCCAGCGTCCCGGTATGTCCGGTTTTACGGCTGTTGGTGAGTCTTTTAACAGTCTGCACAGCCTCTGAAGAAGTTAACCCGAATCCTTTGTCAATAAGCACTACGCCGTCACTTATCATTGCGGAAGATTTCCTCTAAGGCTTCAAGCAGTATTTTCTTTGCGGTTTCCAGGTCGGTATCGATATGACATCCGGCGGCATTGAAATGTCCTCCGCCGCTGAACTTTTGCGCCACTTTGCATACATCGACAATCCCTGCCGACCTGAGACTTATTTTGGAAAAATTTGGTTTAGTATCCTTGAATAGTGCGCCTACCTGCACATTGCGTATACGCATAGTCCATTCCACCAATCCCTCCATATCGCCGTATTTAAGCCCGCGCTCCTTCAACTGTGCGTCACGCAGCGTGAGGAAGCAGACTTTGCCATCCAGATGCGTTTCCATTCCCGAGATTATCTCTGCCGTAAAGCGCAGCTGACCCTCGGTACAATTAAAATATATCTGATCGGTCAGGGCCTTAACATCAACACCCTTTTCCACCAGGTCAGCCGCCGCATGCAGGCAAGCCGGGGTGGTGGAACTGAAATGGAATCTGCCCGTATCGGTTAGAATGGCGGTATAAAGGTATGTGGCAGTATCACTATCGATCTTAAATCCCGATTTCTTCAATATCCTGTAAATCATCTCGCCTGCGGATGACGCGGTCGGATCGAGATAATTGATTTTGCCATATTCGGTATTCTCCAGATGATGATCTATATTTATTATATCCATATCATTAGAAACGAGCTTCTTAACATCCCCTATTCTATCAATCGAGGTACATTCGAAAATTACAGCCAGGTCAAAACCCTCAGAAGGAACATTCCACTCCTCCGGATCGACTTTGATAAGTTCGATATCGTTAAAATCATGGAAATAGTGTGGTATGTGTCCCTGGTTGTAAAGACGGACATTTTTGCCCAGCGATTTAAGATAATAATAAAATGCTATCTGGCTTCCCAGCGAATCGCCGTCCGGACCGACATGAGAGCTGAGCAGGATATTAGAATGCGAGTTGACCAGTTCAAGAATATCAGCGATTATTTTATTCTCTGCCGCCGCTTCCTTCGTCGTCGCGCTCATTACGTTCTTCCTCAATTTTCTTGAAAAGTTTTTCCATTTTAGCCCCGTATTCCGCTGATGTATCCAAATGAAATGAAATCAACGGCGCCTTGCGAATATTCAGCCGACGGGCCAGCTCCGATTGAATTACTCCTGCCGATCTGGAGAGAGCTTTGGATGATTTCTGCTTCTCTGCATCATCGCCCAGAACGCTGTAAAAGATTTTCGCATAGCGAAGATCATTGGTCAACTCGGCATCGGTAATAGTTACGAAGCCGATGTTGGGATCCTTGAGCACATTCTGAAGAATATCCGCAGTCTCCCTTTTGATCTGATCCGAAAGTCTGTCTTTTCTGGAAAATTCCCGCATCACAAAATACTTGTACTAACGTCCAGAACCTGGCCGTCAAGATTCTTCTCTATTTCCACTACTACCTTTTCCATAACCTGGCTGGCATATTTCGTTTCATTGGTAACGATACAGGCCGAAACGGAAGCTCTCTGCCAGAGATCGTTATTGCCGGTTTCGGAGATGGATACATTGAATTTATTCCTAACTCTTGTAACAATGCTTTTAATGATTTGCCTTTTATGTTTGAGAGAATGCACCGAAGGCAAAAACAATTCAACCTGTAACAAGCCGATTATCATCTCAGAGTTTGCGTGAGACCTCAACAGTTACGAAAGCTTCCAGAACATCGCCGACCTTTATGTCATTGAAACCTTCAACATTGATTCCGCACTCATACCCGGCGGCCACTTCCCGGGCATCGTCCTTGAATCTTTTCAAGGAACCGATAGTCCCCTCATAAACAGAGGTACCGTCCCTGACCACCCGGATCATATCATTACGGTTGATCTTGCCGTCCTGCACATAACATCCGGCAATGGTGCCGATACGGGGAATGCGGAAGGTGTCTCGTACCTCGGCGGATCCCTTTACCTCTTCCTTTATCTCCGGCGCCAGAAGCCCCTCCAAAGCGGCCCTGATTTCCTTCTCGATATCATATATAACCGTATACAATCTGATATCAACTTTTTCTCGACTGGCAAGCTCTCGAGCGCGCATATCGGGCCTGACATGGAAGCCAATGATTATTGCATTGGAGGCGGCCGCCAGCAGCACATCATTTTCATTGATAGCGCCTACGCCGCGATGTATAATCTGAACCCTGACTTCACTGGTGCTCTGGTTCTGAAGAGTATCGGCCAGTACCTCAACCGAACCATCCACATCGCCCTTGATAACGATATTGAGATCTATGACCTCGCCCTCTTTGATTCGTTCGAAGACATCAGTAAGAGCGAAGCGCTTCATCTGACGGAAATCCTGCTCACGTTTGATACGCTGACGACGGCTCGAGATTTCGCGGGCAATAGATTCATCCTGAGGTACGAAGAAATTGTCTCCGGCCTGAGGTATACCGTGTGAGCCGGTAACCTGCGCCGGACATCCTGGCTCAACAGAATCCAGATTTGTACCGAGGTCATCCATAATAGCTCTTACGCGACCGTGATAATTGCCGACCACAAACGGATCGCCGACATGCAGGACGCCGCTCTGTACTATGATAGTGGTCACCGAACCTTTGCCCTTTTCCAGCTTGGCTTCAACCACCACGCCCTTGGGACGCGTGCCGTAATTTGCCTCTAATTCGAGCACCTCGGCCTGCAGAAGAATATTCTCTAAAAGCGAATCAATACCAGCCCCTGTCTTGGCTGAGATCTCAACCATAACCGTCTTGCCGCCCCACTCCTCGGGAGTCAGTCTGTGCCGGGCCAGGGCCTGGCGCACGATATCGGCGTTGGCATCGGGCATATCCATCTTGTTTATCGCAACGATAATCGGCACACTCGCAGCGCGTGCATGGTTAATCGCCTCAACTGTCTGCTGCTGCACCGAATCATTTGCGGCCACCACCAGAACCACTATATCGGTAATCTGCGCTCCGCGCGCACGCATCGCAGTAAATGCGGCGTGACCGGGAGTATCCAAAAATGTTATATCCCCGGTTGGAAGCTTAACCTTGTAGGCGCCGATATGCTGGGTTATTTTTCCCGCTTCGCCTTCTGCAACATGCGTTTCCCTGATATGATCCAGAAGTGAGGTCTTGCCGTGATCGACATGACCCATTACGGTTACGACTGGAGGGCGGCTCCTATAATCGGACTCTTCTTCCTCCTCCTCCTCAATATCCGCTTGAATCAGGTCCTCGGCGCCGAGCTCCTCGGTCTCTTTTATCTTCTGACCGTATTCCAGAGCCAGCATTTCGATAGTATCCATGTCAAGCCTTTGATTGATGGATACCATCATACCCAGCGACATACATTTTGCAATCAGCTCATTGGGCTTAATTCCCAGCTCGCCGGCCAGCTCGGCCACGGACATATACTCGTTAACCTGAATGACATTTTCCTCGACCTCTTCAACCGCGATCTCCTTCTGGGGCCTGCGTTTGTATTTGGTCTTTTTGCCGCCGGTATCGAGGCGCGCCAGAGTCTTCTTGACATTTTCAGCGACCTCTTTTTTGTCAACAACACGCTGTTTTTTCTTTTTCCTGCGGTCTTTGCGGCGCTTTTTCTTGCGGTCCTTATCTTCTTTAAATTTGCCTTCCAGCTTTTTCAAACGGGCCGCCGTGTCCTTATCGCTGGGTTTTTTCTGTTTGTATTTATCGTATTCCTTTTTCTCACGCTCTTTTGTCTTTTTCTTCTTGCTGGCGATTTCCTGCTTTATCGATTCCTGTTCCTTTTTGAACTGCTTCTCAATCGCCTCAAGAATTTCAGGGGTAGCTGAACTCATGTGGCTTTTCACCTCAAAACCCAGTCCCCTTAACATTTTCAACAGGGCTTCTGAAGTGATTTTGTATTCCCTGGCTACCTGGAAAAGCCTCTTTTTGGCCACAATACCTCCAGCAAATAAATATTATTGGTTTTCCTTCTCGGACTCTTCCTCCCAGTCGGGAGCGTCCACTTCCTCTGTGTCCGGAGCAACGCCTTCCTGGACAACCTCGTCAACCGCTTCCTCGGTCTCCTCCTTTTCAGGCTCTTCTTCCACATGCTCCACAGTAGGCTCTTCTATATCGGAAGCATCCGCAGTCTCCTCTTCGGATTCGGGCCCGCCCACGGCTTCTTCCTCTTCGTATTCCTCGTCTGTCTCACCCTCTTCCTGAGCGGCTTCGAGTTCCAGACGACGTTGTTCTTCAAATTCAGCGACCTGAATCTTAGAGGTCTCTATTAATGTCTGCGCTTTTTTCTCGCCGATTCCCTCGATCTCGGTCAGCCTGTCGATATCGGTATTTACCAGATCCTGAGCGTACATGAAACCCGCATCCATGAGACGGTTTATCATGATATCTCCCAGGCCGGGCAGATGCGAAATCGGAAGATAGTTTTCGGCTTCGAAACGCTTCATGGCCGAGAACTCATTCTCGGACATAATATTTATTTTCCAGCCGGTCAGCTTCGAGGCCAAACGGGCGTTTTGCCCCTGACGGCCGATCGCCAGCGAAAGTTTCTCGTCCTCAACTACCACGGTCATTTCATCGACATCCGGGAATGTATCGATTCGTACCACCTTGGCAGGTGAAAGCGCCCGGGTTACGAATATCTCCGGATCGGGATGGTATTGGATTATGTCGATTCTTTCATTGTTTAATTCTCTTACTATGCTCTGTACGCGAACGCCCTTAACGCCAACACAGGCGCCCACCGGGTCGATCCTGTCATCAGCGGAACTAACTGCGATCTTGGAACGTTCGCCGGGCTCGCGGGCGATTGCTTTTATCTCGATAATGCGTTCAAATATCTCGGGGACCTCCAGCTCGAACAAGCGCTGAAGAAATGTCTCCTGGGTCCGGGAGAGTACAATTTGATGGCCGCGCTGGTTTCTCTGTACGTCATGAATGACGGCGCGAATCCTATCGCCCTGGCGGTATTTTTCGCGCGATATCTGCTGGGAAATAGGCATGATTCCCTCGGTACGGCCGAGGTTTACGATAATATTGCCCTTGTCTACCTGCTGTACGGAACCGGAAATAAGTTCGCCGATTTTCTGGCTGTATTCCTCATAAATAATTTCGCGTTCCGCCTCCCGCACCTTCTGAATCATAAGCTGTTTGGCCAGTGCAATCGCATTTCGCCCGAATTCCTCGAATCCGATATAAACCTCAACCTCATCTCCCGGTTCGGCCGACTCGTCGATTTCCTGAGCCTCCTTCAATGAAACCTCGGTTTTATCATTGGTTACTTTTTTGACAACTGTCTTAACCACGTGCACACTGATTTCCCCCGATGCACGATCTACATTGGCAACAATATTTTGATCCTCGCCAAATTTCTTCTTGGCCGCCTGCACCAGTGCACTTTCCAGGGTTTCAACCACATAATCCAGTTCTATGTTTTTCTCCCTGGCAATCTGGGTTAATGTTTCTAATATGTCGTAGTTCACGGCCTCTCCTTCAGAGAATTATTTGTCCCTTTGATATCTTCGCCAAATCTATTTCAAATTGTCCTTCGTCGGTTTTAAGAGTAACCACATTGTCGGCAGCGGCGGCAATCTCGCCCTCAAGCTCGGCAGGATTACCGGCATCATCGGAATAATACAGCTTGATATTCTCGCCGACCTTCAGACCGAATTCGGTCTCGGTCTTAAGCGGACGATCCAGCCCGGGAGACGACACCTCAAGTATCCAGCGCCTGTCGAAAATCTGCTCGTTCTCTATAACCATTTCCAGCTTACGCGACAACCTGGCGCATTCACCGACCGTAATGCCACCCAGCTTATCGGCATAAACACGCAGAATCGCTCCGCTGCTCTGTTGAATCAGTGTCATATCGACCAGAGTCAACTCTTCCTCGGCCACATGTTCTGTAACCAGTTCTCGTAATTTTTCTTCAACCAGATTCATAATGCTATAACCAAAAAAGTGGGATTTTCCCACTCAAAACCTGATAAACTAACACAATTTTCAGCCAAATGCAATAAAAATATTAGAGCTTGGCCAGCATCTCTTCGGCCGTCCAGACCGCCTGAGTCTGATCCACAAGATGCATCTCCGAGTCGCTTCTGGCCTTGAACTCTATTTTACCTTCCTTCAGTGATTTTGCGCCGATTGTCATCCTCAAAGGCACACCGATTAAATCGGCATCATTGAGCTTCACACCGGCACGCTCATTCCTGTCATCAAGGAGCGCATTAATATTGGTCTTCTTGCATTTATCATAAAGCTCCAGAGCAGCCTCCTGCTGAGCTTTGTCCTCAAAATTCAAAGGCTCGATTATTACATCAAAGGGCGCTATCGATCGCGGCCAGATTATGCCCTTGTCGTCGTTGAATTTCTCCACAGCCGCCTGAGCGGTACGTGTAATGCCGATACCGTAGGAGCCCATTATAATTGTCCTGTCCTGCCCTTTCTCATCAAGATAACTGGCATTCATCGAACCCGAATATTTGGTACCGAGATTAAATGTGTTTCCAACCTCAATTCCACGCCGTGAATACAAGTGCCCCTTGCTGCACGCCGGGCAGGTCTCGCCCTCGGCCGCGTTCCGGATATCAACGACAGCGTCGACATGGAAATCCCGATTCACATTTGCATTTACGATATGTTTGTCGTGCTGGTTTGCACCAACCACGAAATTCTTCATTTTCATAACTTCGGGATCGGTCACGACCTTCACACCGGAAATATCGACAGGCCCGGCGAATCCCACCGGAGCACCGGTCAACTGTTCCACCGTGGCGCCGTCACAAATCTCCAGAGTTACCGCCTGCAAATAATTCTTCAGCTTTGTTTCGTTAAGCTCACGGTCCCCCCTGACAAGCGCTGCGATATAATCGTTGTCCGCTTTGTAAAGCAAAGTTTTCACGAGTTGGGTCGGCTTTACACCCAGGAATGCGGTCACCTCTTCCACCGTACCGGCATTGGGAGTATCCACCTCTTCTTTCGGCTTTTCATGCGAATCCTGTGGAATCTCCTCAGCAATCGAGGTGGCCTTTTCCAGATTGGTGGCATAATCGCAGTTGTCGCAGAGAAGCAAAATATCCTCTCCGCCGTCTGTGTCCACGATTACCATGAACTCATGCGCCTGACGTCCGCCCATGGCTCCGGTATCCGACTCAACTTTGATCGAGTCCAGACCGCATCGCTTGAAGACTTCAAAATAAGCATCCACCATCTTCTGGTAACTGATCTTATGCCCTTCCTCATCGCGGTCAAATGAATATGCGTCTTTCATGATAAACTCACGGCCGCGCATCAGGCCGAAACGGGGCCGGATTTCGTCCCGGAATTTATTCTGTATCTGGTACAATATCAGCGGCAATTGCCGGTATGATTTTACCGTCTTACGCACAATATCGGTTACCACTTCCTCATGAGTACCGCCCAGGATCAGGTCGTGCTGATGACGGTCTTTCATTTTCATAAGCTCTTTGCCGAATGAATCCCAGCGCCCCGATTCCTGCCAGAGCTCCGCCGGCACCAGTACCGGCATAAGCAGTTCGATTGCGCCCTGGCGATTCATTTCCTCGCGCACAATCTGCGAGATTTTATTTAAAACCCTTTGCATCAACGGCAGGTAATTATAAACCCCGGCCGCGACCTTGTGAATATATCCAGCCCGCATCAGTAGCTTATGAGAAATCAATTCCGCCTCGGCGGGGTCTTCTCTTAAAGTGGGTATAAACAGTTGAGTCCATCTCATAATTCATTTTATCCTGATTGAATTTTAAATCTGCCTAAATTAATCTACAGATATTAATTATATTCCCTTCAAAGTCAAGTTTAAACTGTTATATATTAAATGGTTAAAAACATCCATCGAAACTCGAATGAGGTAACCATTCTTAAACGTCTCAAAGCCGCATTTGCTCCAATTTTTTTCAAAATTCCGCGGTAATAACATTCGGGCGGATTTTGTTTTCATTAACTATATAGACGGCATAAGATTATAATAATCATTGCCAAAAATAAGTTGACAAGCCGAAATTCGCCGATATATTAAACAGGCACAAATTATTTTCGAGCGGGAATAGCTCAGTTGGTAGAGCCTCACGTTGCCAACGTGATTGTCGCCGGTTCGAGTCCGGTTTCCCGCTCCATTTATTTTCCCAGGGCGGCTTAGCCAAGTGGTAAGGCGGAGGTCTGCAAAACCTCTATTCTCCGGTTCGAATCCGGAAGCCGCCTCTTTTAATGTAAAAAGGAACATCAAAATGACAGATGACGGCAATGAGCTTGTCTGCCTGCGCACTTTCAACGAGCGTACCCAGGCGGAGCTTGTGAAATCGTATTTAAATGCCCACGGCATTGATGTGATAGTCCGAGCCGACGATGCCGGAGGAATGATCCCCTCGATTACAATGAGCGCCAGTCGACCCTGCATTCTTGTGCGGGTCAAGGATGCGGCCGAGGCCCAGCGCCTTCTAAAAGATGCTGAGGATAAGCTGGACAAGGAATAGCGGGCTTCTAACAATAGCGGTTTTTTCGCGCAAAAATATTTTTCCCAACCCGAATATTTTTGTTTGCATTTCTGACTCCTCTAATAAATTTAACATAGGGTCGATCCCAAATTCGGGGTTTGCTGCGGTCAGGCCGGAGGCCGCTTCCGCATGCTGTGGGAGCCCTGACTGGAATCGTCAGCCCTGCCATGTTCACTTTTAAAGGAGATACTAGTCTAAATAATTTCATTATTCCCCTGATAAACTAACATATAGTTTTTAACCTTTATAACAGAAGGTAATTATGGGTAGTAAAGGAAAAAATAGCGGAAAAATGGTCGTAATACGTGAGTTCGATGACCGTACCGAGGCGGAGATGGCCAGAGAATATCTGGTTTCATGCGATATTCATGCAGAGTTGAGAGATGCCGAGACCGACGACGGTGAATCCTCGGAATGGATAGAATTAAGAGTACATCCGGATGATTCAGGTGAAGCGATTAAGCTCCTTGAAGAAGGTGATGATGAAAATTTCGAGGATGATGAGGATTACGAGGACGATGAGGAATATGACGACGACTATGATTATGACGATGAGCCTGAAGAGGAGTATAACGAGAGGTACTAACTTCTGATCCGACAAAATAAAACGGCAGGCCTTCAAAGGCCTGCCGTTTTTTTGCATTATTTTTTCACTGACTGCTTTTGCTTCTTTCTCTTCTCAACAATTCCCGCCAAACGCTTGATACCTTCCACAATCTGCTCCTCGGAGGGATAGGAATAATTCAGACGCATAGTGTTCTTGCCAGAGCCATCGGTATAGAAAGCCGAACCGATGACATAGGCAACCTTTGCTTCGACCGCATCGTGAATCATCTCCATCGTATCCATATATTCCGGCAGACTCACCCACAAAAACATACCGCCCTCCGGCTTTGACCACGACAGGCCGTCGAGCTTAGGCATATACTCTTCCAGCGCTCCCAGCATAGTCCGGCATTTTTTAACATACACTTCCTTGCTGATCTCGATCTGTTTTTCGATATGACCGTCCTTCAAAAGATAAGCGCTTATCATGGATACAAAGGCTGATGTGCAAAGATCGGTGCTCTGCTTGCACATCACCAGCTTATCCAGAACCTCGGGCGGCGCCGACAGCCATCCCACTCTGAAGCCCGGCACGAAAATCTTCGAGAAGGTCTTCATCTGCACCACACGCTTCTCCTTATCGAGCGAGCGCATGGAGGGAATAAGTTCACCTTCGTAACGAAGCTCGCGGTAGGGGCTGTCCTCTATTATTAGAATTTCATGTTTGGAGGCGATTTCGATTACCTCTTTGCGTCTTTCAAGCGAGAGATTTATTCCGGAGGGATTCTGAAAATCGGGGATCACATATAGAAATTTTGCCCTCTTCCCGGCATCTTTCAATTCCTTGATCTTCTTTTCCAGTTCGGACGGTATTATCCCGTCATGATCCATATCCACGCCGTGAAAATCGGCCCCATGCGCACGAAACGCCTGTAAGGCCCCCACATAGCTGGGACGTTCGATTATAATAGCATCTCCCGGATCTATAAAGACCTTCGACAGAAGATCGAGCGCCTGCTGGGAAGATGATACCACAATCATCTCCTCGGGAGAGATTTCATCACCAAGACGGGTCATAAAGGCTGCCGCCTCTTCCCTCATAAACGGTTCGCCCTCGGTGGGGCTGTACTGCAATGCCAGGTTGCCCTGCTCACGAATCGCTCTGACAGCGGCTTCCTCCACAGCTTTGCGTGGGAAGATATTGGGGTCGGGAAGTCCGCCGCCGAATGAAATAGTACCCGGTTGTCGTGTCAGCTTCAGGAGTTCACGAATTTCAGATCTGCGCATACGTGATGCCATAGCCGAAAAATAATATTTATCCACAGTCATCCTCCTTCAGTTGAAAAATCACGACCAATAACACTCCCCGATTTTACTGTCGGTTCAGCATGTAAGTTACAATAAATCTTGGATAAAAGACAGGAAAATGTGATTCTCAGCAAATGCGGTTATATGACGACTTTTTCCTTCTCCAGCGCCCTTTCATAGATACGGATATATTTCCTGGCCGAGGAATCCCAGGAGAAATCGGCGGTCATGCCGCGGTTCATGATCTTCTTCCATGTGGACTGATCCTTGTAGGTCAGCACCGCGCGCTGGATAGCGTCAAGAAGCTTATCAGCATCATAATCTTCGAATACAAAACCGTTGCCGTCCAGAGGACTCATACTGAAGTCCGTGATAGTATCCGCCAGACCTCCGGTCTTCCGCACAATCGGCACAGTGCCGTACTTGAGGCTGTACATCTGGTTCAAGCCGCAGGGCTCATAACGCGACGGCATCAGAAACATATCCGATCCGGCCTCGATCAGATGCGCCAGGCGGTTGTCGAACTTCAGAAAGGCGCGAACACGATCCGGGAAAATCTTCTCCATCTCCCTGAACAGGATATGGTAGTTCTCATTCCCGGTACCCAGAAGCACGAAGGCGATATCGAGTGAAAATAAACGGTGGGAAATTTTCTCTATCAGGTCGAAGCCCTTCTGGTCTGCCAGACGGGAGATCGTTCCAATCAAGGGTATTCTATCTCCGTTAATTCGCAAGCCGGCCTCTTTGAGAAGCGCCTTCTTATCCAGTTCTTTTCCGGTCAGATCATCGGCTGAGTATGTGTGCGGAATCAGACTATCATTCTGAGGGGACCAGACATCGTAATCGACGCCGTTCAAAACGCCGAAGAGGTCATTACGGCGGTAGAATAAAATTCCTTCCATACCAAAACCAAGATCATTACCGGACTGGATTTCCTCTGCATAAGTTTCCGAGACTGTTGTAATGAGGTCGCAAGTTGTGATCCCGACTTTCAAAAAGTTGATATGATCCCAGTACTCGAAGTGAGAGCCGGGGGAATACAGGCTGTCGGGCAGACCCAGTTTGCTGAAAGCTTCTTTCTCGAAATGTCCCTGATAGCCGATATTGTGAATCGTAAAAATCGAACGGCAGTCTTTGAAAAAATCATCATCGCTGTAAAGCGTGGAAAGAAATCCCGGAATCAATCCGGACTGCCAGTCGTTTACATGCACAATTTCAGGTTTGAAGTCGATTCCGCGGGCGGCTTCCAGCACTGCTCTGGCGAAAAAGATAAAGCGCTCATCATTGTCGGGAAAGTCCTCGCCTGTGACAG
>CAZBZV010000058.1:0-24105 GCA_964496505.1 uncultured Ignavibacteria bacterium
GTGTGCCCCGCGATCTGCGGGCAATTTCGAACGAACCTTCCTCGTCTATATTCACCCCCAGGATTTTGGCAGAGCGCCTGACAATTTTCTGAAGGCTCTTGACATCATAATAGTCCAGCCGTCCCACAACCCCGAAACGCGACCGTAAGGGCGAAGTCAGGAGCCCGGCACGAGTGGTTGCGCCCACAAGCGTAAAATGCTTGATCGGAAGCTGTACCGAACGCGCCGAAGGTCCTTTATCGAGCATTATCTCAAGTGAAAAATCCTCCATAGCTGGATATAGATATTCCTCAACCACACGGTTTAGTCGATGAATCTCATCAATAAACATCACCTCTCGCAGGTTCATATTGGTCAGGAGTCCGGCCAGATCGGCGGCGCGCTCCAGTACCGGCCCGGAGGTGGATTTTATCTTCACGCCCAGTTCGTTGGCCATTATATGCGCCAGGGTTGTCTTGCCGAGTCCGGGGGGACCGTAGAGAAGTACATGGTCGAGGGCCTCGCCACGATTGGAGGCAGCCTCTATAAAGACCTTCAGGTTATCCACCAGCTTTTTCTGGCCCACAAAATCATCGAATTTCTGGGGCCTGAGGGTGGCATCAAAATTCTCTTCTCCGGCGGCACGATCCGGCGCTGTAACTCGTTCTTTCGACATAATCTCTTAAGTTAAATAAAAAAACAGCCTTCGCAATCACAAAATACGACGGTTACGAATGTTATGCGAATATAGCACTGGCAGTCTATCCTAAATTAGACTTGACAAAACACAATAACATTTGTACAGATTTCAAGTAATATACAATAGAATTTTACTAAAGGGACATTTTACAAGGAGGTAAAATGGGCAACTTCTTTTTCATAAAGCCTGCTCTGACTGCACTTGAAGAGGGGCGTTCGGTGCGATTCGGAATATTTATCCTGATGTGGGTCATTGCAATAGCTGTAGTGATCGGCGGGATTGTGCAATGGATCGATTCATGGAATTTCGTGAGCGGGCAGGATGCGGCCGGAGTGATCGGTGTTATAATCTTCCAGCTTATCTTTCTACTGCTGTTGTACTTCATATTTCAGATACTGGTTATAAGGGCTAGTGATGTTCTCAATGTGGAGGCTTTCGACAATGAGTTTACGGTGATTCCCGTTATGTCCGTGCTGGCGCGGACGGTGGGAGAACTGCTGGCCGTAGTCTGGATTTTCCTTGGAATCGGCGGCCTGATTGTATTCTGGTTTTCAGGGTATGCCCCCTATAGCACTGACTTTGGCCTGTTTGGAGTATTGGGCGGATCCGGATTTAAGGGCGGAGTGCTTGCATTAGTTGCAGGAATAGTGCAGGCCTTCGTAACGATAGTAATAGCCTACTTCTGGGCCGAGGTCATTATTCTGGGCCTGAAATGGTACCTGCACATGAAAAAAGTTCGTCAGATCGCAGACGGGTATGAGAAGCCTGCGCCGGTTGGCGCAACAGCCGGTCCGGAAGGCCCCAAGCCTGAGGGCGAAGGCGGCAAAGAGAAGAAGGAATAAGGATAAAGCCGTTAAAAAATTATCCCAGCGCTTACGCAGTGGGGCACCCAATTCAAGATAGCCCTCGGGAATTAATTCCCGAGGGCACAATTTTAGGGTATTCCTATTCAGATTGATTTGTGACAAACAGGCATTTGCCGCGGTCGGGGTCATAGAGCTGACATTTGCGGTAGTCGCCGAACGGTACCACGCCGTCAGTGGCGAGGCAGTCCCAGTCGAAATCACGGCAAGGCAGTTCGCGGTTCTTTTCCTCGCGGCGTTCCTCTTTTGTCATTTCGAAAAGTTTCTGCATGATATCAATTTTCTGTCATGCCGTATTCATGTAGCTTGTTGCGAAGAGTGCGGGTAGTAATTCCAAGCTCATCGGCGGCCTTGGTGCGGTTGCCGCTATGGCGCTCTAAGGACTTCAGAATAAGTATCTTCTCCCCTTCCGAGATTGTAATCGGCTCGGAAAGCATATCCGACATCTCGGCATTTGGTCCAAGCCCCAGATATGAGGGGAAATCCTTATGGGTAACCACTGAATTTTTGGAAGTCACCACAGCACGATGAATCAGGTTCTCGAGCTCGCGCACATTGCCCGGCCAGGGATAGGCCTGCAGGAACTTCAAGGCCTTTTCCGAGACACCTTCAATATGGCGTTCATCCTCATCATTGAATTTTTGTATGAAATGATCGATCAAGAGCGGAAGATCATCCTTGCGCTCTCTCAAAGGCGGGACTTCGATATTTATCACATTGAGGCGGTAGAATAAGTCCTCACGAAAATTACCTTTTTTGACCTCATCCATTAGATTGCGGTTTGACGTGGCAATCACGCGCACATCGACTTTGACCGACATGCCGGAGCCAACGCGCTCGAATTCGGATTCCTGAAGTACTCTCAGTAGCTTGGCCTGAAGCCCCAGATCCATCTCCGAGACCTCGTCCAAGAGAAGCGATCCGCCGTCGGCAAGCTCGAAGCGCCCTTTGGTCTGCTTGATAGCGCCGGTAAAGGCGCCCTTTTCATGTCCGAAAAGCTCCGATTCGATCAGATTCTCGGGCAGAGCAGCACAGTTGATTCGGATAAAGGGCAGATCCTTGCGGGGACTGTTGTAATGAATCGCCTTGGCCACCAGTTCCTTACCGGTTCCGGATTCTCCGGTCAGAAGAATTGTCGCCTTGCTGTTGGCGGCGGTCCTGATCAGATCGAATATATCCAGGAGTTTTGCGTTCTGCCCCACAATATTATCAAAGCTGTATTTATCGCGAATCTGAGCCTTGAGAACCTTGTTCTCCATCCTTAGAATGCGATGCTCCAGACCACGTTTGACCACGATTTCAATCTCATCGGGAGAAAAGGGCTTGAGAATATAATCATAAGCGCCCTTCTTCATGGCATCCACGGCATTCTTTACAGTACCGTAGGCCGTAATCACCACCACAATGGAATCGGGAGCAATCGATTTGACTTTAGTTAAAAGAGTAATACCGTCCATCTCCGGCATGCGCACATCGGTAAGAATAAGATCAAAATCGTATTCTTCGATCAGACTCAGGGCCTCGACACCAGAGGAGGCGGAGTATACCGTATAGCCCGCGCGGGTCAGAGTTTCATTGATGAATTCATTTACGAGATTATCGTCGTCAACAACTAAAATCATATTACTCATTTGTGGATACCTCGATTACATTTTAATGTAAGTTGGCAGGTATTTCAAGGGTAATATCTGTCCCCCGTCCGATTTCGGAATCTACTTTAACCTCACCTTTATGCATTAGTACCAGTTTTTTAACAGTGGCAAGTCCCAATCCGGTTCCGGATTTCCTGGTGGTAAAGAAAGGCGTGAAAAGCCTTTTCTTGTGCTCATCGCTGATACCGGCTCCGGCATCAGAAATCAAGATATTGAGCTTATCATCGCCAACAATGGACAGCCTTATGTCCGAAACCTGTCCGTCCTGTGCCTGATGAGCATTCAAGAGCAAATTAGTAAGACATTGCCTGATATGCTGCGGATCGAACCTCCATTCCAGAGATTCGGGCGAAATCAGCACGTCGATATTGGAGGCTTCCTCGTTCTGAGCCAGGGTCATCCGGAAACTGCCGACAACATCATCGACGAAAGGTTTTAGCTTAACCGGCTTAATAGCGGGATGAACCTCCTGAGCATAGCTTAGAAGTGATGATACCGATTGATCCAGATTTTCGACGCCTTTGATTATCTTGTCCACGGTTTTGATACGGGGATCGTCATCGTCGAAATCTTTGCGCAATAGAGCTGCAAAACCGAGAATTCCGCCCAGGGGATTGCGCACTTCATGCGCCACGGTCGCGGCCATTTCACCCAGAGCGGCCAAAGTTTTGACCTTGGTAACCTCATCTTCAAGCTGACGAATTTTGGAAATGTCGTGATAGAGCTCCAGAGCGCCCGAGATCTGATCATACTCGTCATAAAGCAGAGCTGTCGATAGCGAGACTGTCAACCTTTCCCCTGTATTCAGAGTAATCAGTTTTTCTTCGGAAATTATGGGCGATCTGGTTTCAATTGTCTTCATCGCGGAAAGCTCGGGGTCACTGTCATCAGCGAATTCCAGCCCGTGAATAGCTGCTGTCTGCTGATCGGTCCTGAGAAGCTGGCAGGCGGCCCTGTTGAGCATGGTAATCTCGCCTTCCAGATTGTATACGACAATCCCGGATGGTACCGCTTCGGTCAGCATCTCCAGAAAATTCTGAGCTTTCTGATTTTCAATCAGCGCCTGACGAAGCCTGTAGTTGGTTTCCTCGAGCGCTTTATTCATCGACTCGAACTGAGTTTCGAGATTTTGGTAGGATGAATTGAGTTTTTCAATCAATCCGTCAAAATTCGAGAATGAATCACTCAATTCAGAAAGTCTGGAAATATCAGGATTATGCCCTCTCTTAGATTTCTTATCGTCCATGTGAAAAAATATACGTATGTAATTGCAGATCGCAATAAAAACTATTAAAAAAAGGTCATAATTTCTCGCGCAATGCTTTCTACGGAGACAATTTTGTCTGTGATTCCCGCCTCCACAGCCGCACGCGGCATGCCGTAGACAACGCAGGAGTTCTCATTCTGGGCGATTATTTTGCCTCCCAGGCTTTTTATTTTAGAAAGGCCCTTTACGCCGTCGGAACCCATGCCTGTCATAATGACTCCCAGCGAACGTCCCCGATAAATATCGGCAACAGATTCCATCATAACATCGACCGAGGGGATATGAAGCGCATCTGCGGGCTTGTCGCTGAGTGCAATCTCGGTTTTCGAGCCCCACCTTCTTACGGTCAAATGTCTGTCGCCGGGAGAGATATAGGCCAGGCCCGCGCTGACAGGTTCGCCATGCTCGGCCTCCTTTACATGCAGAGCGCTGATACCATCGAGTCTCTGCGCCAGCGATTTGGTGAAATTCGGAGGCATATGTTGTACGACAACCACGCCAACCGGCATATCTTTCGGAAGGTTCGGTATAACCTGCTGGAGTGCAGGCGGTCCGCCGGTTGAGGTGCCGATTGCGACTATGTCGACATCTTTGCGGGAGTAGCTGCCCGATAAAGGCCGGGCCGGGGCTGCTGCGGATTTGGAAGCCGGCCTGAGTCCGGGCTTGCGCCGCAGGCTGTAGTTTGCCATCAAAGTTCTCCGGCGGTTGTGAATAGCCCAGATTTTTTGAATAAGCGTCTCCTTGATCTTGACAATATCAAGGGAGACATAGGAAAGCTGCTTGGGAATAAAGTCCACTGCGCCCAGTTCAAGAGCATCGAGAGTGGCCTTAGCGCCGTCGCTGGTCAGCGAACTGACCATCATAACCGGCACCGGATGGGCATTCATGATTTTCCTCAGGGCGGTCAAACCGTCCATCTGAGGCATCTCGATATCCATCGTAACAAGATCGGGTTTGAGTTCCTCGACCTTTTCGACACCCTCAACTCCATTGCGGGCGGTGCCAATGACTTGAATATTGGGGTCCGATTCCAGCATAAGCGTTATCGCCTTGCGCATAAATGCGGAATCGTCAACAACCAGTACCCTGATCTGAGAGCCTTTCATCACCATTATCTTATTCCTATTGTTTCTTGGCTAATCCAAACAGGCCAAGTATATCTATTATGAGTCGAATACGTCCATCGCCCAGAATAGTCGCGCCCGAAATACCGGGAGTATTGCCCAGGTAAGCGCCCAGTGTCTTGATTACGACCTCTTCCTGTCCCAGAAGATCGGAGACAATCAGGCCCAGACGCTTTTCGGCCAGACCGACCACGACAACATATTCCTTTTTGTTCTTTTCGGTGTCGTCCGGTAAGCCCAGAACGCTGTTTAAATCTACAATTGGAAGGACAGTGTCGCGAAGCTTGATAACTTCCTGCTTATTAACATAATAGATATCTTCTTTGTTGATCTTAACCGTTTCCAGAACAGAGGCGAGGGGAATGATCAGAATATCCTCCCCGGATTTCACCATGAGTCCCTGAATAATGGCAAGCGTGAGCGGGAGTTTGACATCAATCTTGGTGCCTCTTCCCTTTTCCGACTCGATCTCGATAATACCGCCCAACTTTTCGATATTGGTGCGGACTACATCCATACCGACACCACGGCCGGAAACATCGGAAATCTTTTTAGCGGTCGAAAATCCGGGAGCGAAGATGAACTGCTGTATATCGGCGTCTGACATACCCGATATTTCTTCCTCGGTGGTCAGGCCTTTTTCGATTGCTTTTTTTGCCAGAGCCTCGGTATCGAGACCTCTTCCGTCATCGGCAATCTCGATTATTATATTGGAGCCTTCCTGTCCAGCCTTAAGCCATACATTGCCGGTTTCGGGCTTGCCCTCGGCCGCTCGCTCCTCGGGCGTTTCGACACCGTGATCGCATGAATTTCTAATCAGATGAACGAGAGGATCGCCGATCTCCTCGATCACGGTTTTATCCAGTTCGGTCTCTTCTCCGGAGATATTGAGATTGATCTTTTTATTCATATCGCGCGAGAGATCGCGAACCAGGCGCGGAAATTTATTGAAGGCGTTTCCTATGGGAAGCATGCGCATCTTCATCACCGCCATCTGGACTTCGGTGGTGATAAAGTTGATCTGTGTAGCGGTTTGATTGACCTTACCGGCAACCTCATCCCCTTCCCATTTTTGATTAATCTTGCCGGAGAGCTGCATCAATGAGTTTCTTCCCAGAACAAGTTCACCGACCATATTCATGAGGTTGTCGAGACGATTGACATCGACCCTGATAGTCTGCTCGGTTTTCTTACGGTCAAAAAACTCCTTTTTCTGAGCCGCCTTCTGTTCCTCCTGCTTTTCAGGCTTTTGCTCTCCAGTCTCGGCCGGAGCTTCTTTCGCTTCGAATTCAGGCTTGTCAGCGGGTTCTTCCTCCGGATGTTCCTTGGCTTTCTTTTTCGACTTGCCTTTTTTTGCGGAGGATTTCTTTTTGCCGGACTTCGCCTTCGGTTTTGAAGGCTTGGCAGACTCTGCCGATTCCCCCTGTTCGATAGCCCGGAGCTTGTCAATAACCGGCTTGAAATCGGTGCTGGTATCGCGGCCCTCTTTGATATCCTCAATAATCGCTTTGATAATATCTATTGACTCAAGCAGGACATCGATCGTTTCCGGTGTTACCTTGATTTCACCCTTGCGCAGGCGGTTAAGCACATCCTCCATTGCATGAGTAAAGCTCATCAGGTCGTTAAAACCGAGGAATCCGGATGTGCCCTTGATTGTATGGGCTGACCGGAATATTTCGTTTAGAAGATCAAGGTTATCCGGTTCCTTCTCAAGAGTTACCAGATCCGAATCGAGTTTTGCAACCAGCTCGTCGGATTCAATCAGAAACTCCTCTATAATAGCCTGCATCTCATCTAATTCAGCAACAGCGTCCGACATCAGACCTCCTTTTGCTTTGTATCAGGCAATCCGTTCATCACTTTTTCACCTTACTTTTCTCCATTTCGGCGATAAGTGAATCGATATCGTCCTGTGTTTCACTCGAATCCCCGAAGCTGGCATTGGGATCAAAAACCCGCTGCTTTATGAACGACTGCAGTTGTTCGATTCCCTCTTTGCCCTCGAACACATCAAGAAGATGATGCAGACGGTCCTCGATCTCCTCCATCAGGGTTGAGGCATGCTGTACCTGCTGCGAGGTTATATCCTGAAACTGCAGAGCATTCAGGATAACGAAGGCATCATCGAGGTTCTGCTGAGCCCTTTCCTCAATGCCGTTCACAGTATCGCGTATCTTCGATCTGTTCTTGAAATACGTTGCCGGCAGAGTCTTGCGCAGCACTCCGATTTCCTGCACGATCTCATCGGTTATTTTGGTGATATTTTCGACCCGGTCGATCATTTGATGTGTTGCCTCGGCGGTCTGCTCTGTGATTTTTTCAAGCTGCACGGTGGCCTCGGGAACTTTCTGCCTCGATTCGGCAATGGGCTCCTGCATCTTTTTGAAGGTCTGCACAACATCCGTAATGGAGGTTGTCAAGCCCTGCAGCTCTGCCTGTATTTTGCTTACTAAATCTTTGGTGTCTTCCATCTTATCCTCCATCGCTATGTAGCCTGCAGAACCTGCATAATTTTATCTTTAAGAGTATCGGGCGTGAAAGGTTTTACTATATAGCTGTTGACGCCTGCTTTCATGGCCTGTACGATATCATCCTTGACCGACCTCGTGGTTACCATCAGGATGGGCAAGGATTCGAATTCCTTACTGGAACGCACATTGTTCACGAATGTCAGTCCGTCCATTTCCGGCATATTCCAGTCGGTTATGATGAAATTGAAATCCTCGACCTTCATTTTTGCCAGCGCGTCCTTACCATCCGTAGCCTCGACCACATCATTAAAACCCGCACGCTTGAGGGTATTAATGATGATACGGCGCATAGTCGGTGAATCATCGACCGCCAGAATCTTGAGATTTTGCACTGCTTCCTCCTTCAATTAAGAAGAGATGACGATCCAAATCATGATAGAAATTTGCTTACTTCGTATAATAGCACCGATGATTTAAACGGCTTGGTGAGATATGAATCCGCACCCGCATCGGTACCCTTTTCTTTATCCGCCTCATCCTCCTCCGATGAGAGGATGATTATGGGAGTTTCGGAAAACTGTTCGTTACGCCTCAAAGTCGATATCAATTCATATCCGTCCATATTGGGCATGTTAAGATCGGTAATTACCATATCAACCTTGGACTCGTTGCTGGAAAGTTTCTCCAGGGCATCCATACCATCTATAGCCGTCATCACTTTAAACCCCGAATTCTTAAGGCTATAACTCACGAATTTCAACACGGTGGGTGAATCGTCAACAATCATTATTGTCTGCTTCATATATATTCACCTCTTTAAGGATTTACTTCTTCTCCAAAAGCTGCCTGATTTTTGCCAGAGTATCCATGGTATTGGTATGTGAATCAGCAACCTTAGTTCTTGCCTTGGCCGCCATTTCAGTGGCAGCCGCCTCTTTTTTGTATACCAGAGCATTTTTCAAATACTCCAGCTTAAATGATTTTGAAATACCATGCAGGCTTTCCGAATGCCCTATAAATAGGTACCCTCCCGGCCGCAGACTTTTGTAGAACTGCTTGACCAGGGATTTCTTGATCTCATCAGAAAAATAAATCATCACATTGCGGCAGAAAATCATATCGCAGTCGGAGATGGATGATACCTGACGGGTGTCGTTCAGATTGACATGGTTGAATTTGACGATACGTTTCACCTCATCCTTAATGCGGAAGAATTTACCTTCCTTGATGAAGTAACGATCGATAATTTTGGGATCGGTTGTTCTCAGAGTGACTTCCTGGTACACTCCCTTGCGCGCCGCGTAGAGCACATTCTGGGAGATATCATTGGCGAGGATTTCCACCCGCCATCCGGGATGCGATTTCATTGCCTCCAGCAGGATAATGCCTATCGTATAAGGCTCTTCGCCGGTGGAACATCCAGCCGACCAGATTTTAATCTTCTTGTTTCCGTTCCCGGCCTCAGCTTTCTGTTTCATAACCAGGGGCAGAACCTCGTCGGAAAAGGCTTTCAGTTGCGGAGGATTTCTGAAAAAGGAGGTCTCGTTCGTCGTTACCACATTCATCAGGGCCTCGAATTCCTTCTGCGTGGAATCGTATTTGACCCGGTAGAAGTAGTCCTTGTAACTGGCAATGCCGAGTTCACCCATGCGCTTGGAAAGACGGCTTTCGATAAGATATTTCTTATTCTCTGCAAACCATATGCCGGCCTTCTCATAGATGTAATCGCGGATGGCGATGAACTCATCATGCTGCAGTTTTGGCTGTGTTGTTGCTTCAGATAACATACATAACCCCCGGGAAGAGCACCTGCCGCATGGCTGATCGTCTTCCCATTCACTCCCTTTTGAATTTATGTTAAAGGGTTATCCCGCACTCCGGCCGTTTTGCGGCCCGATCAGGGATTTTTAAGTAACTGCTTTTCTTTTTGTCATTTTGGATCGTGCCGGACGACCTTCTGCCCGATCTTCATCTCGCGAGGAAAGAGACGACTCCCCTTTGATTGATTCCTCCAGCATCCTGACTTTCTCCTTCAGCAGGGATATTTCCCTGCGAAAATCGTATTCCTTTATAGCTGCGGTTACGATATCCTTAAGTTCATTCAAGCGGAAGGGTTTGACTATATAATCGAAAGCGCCGGCCCTTAAAGCGTCGATGGAGGATTCCACCGTGGGATAGCCGGTCATCAGAACCACGACGATATCCGAATCCAAATCACGGATTTGCCGCAGGGTCTGCAGGCCGTCCAATCCGGTCATCTTGAGATCGATCAGAGCCACATTATAGCGGTTTTCACTCACCATTTCCAGGGCCGCCTCCCCCGACTCCGCCACATCGACAGTAAACTTGAGCTTGGTGAAGTACTCATCCAGAAGTTCTCTCACGAAAAGCTCATCATCAACAACCAATACTTTTTCGGTTGACATAAATTCTCCTATTGCACAACTGGGGCATTCTCTTCCAATACCGCCTCGATACACTCGAAGAGACGGTTGATGTTGAACGGTTTCACGATGTAATCGGCCACTTTCAGCCGCAGGGCCTCAATAGCCGATTCGAGTGAAGGAAATCCGGTCATGATAATAACCGGCGGTCCATTTTCCTTCGTGTTAGCCCTCTTAAGCATTTCCAGCCCGTCCATATCGGGCATTTTGAGATCGGTCAGGATAAGATCAATCTCCTCAGCCCCCAGAATATCAAGAGCCTTCGAGGCCGATTCGGCAAGTATGATATCGTAATTGCGCGAAGTAAAAAAATCATACAGCAAATCACGGATCAAAAGCTCATCATCAACAACCAATAACCGCGGCATCAGACTCTCCCTTCCAGGGCGGCAAGCGCCTGAGATGCTGCCTCGGCAACATCCTGATTGGAATCATTAACTATATTTTTTAGGACCGCCAGGGATCTTTCATCCTTAAGGCCCGAGAGCGCCTTGGCAGCCGCTACACGGATTATATCATCTTCATCGGAGAGCAGATTCAGTATCCGGTCCGTAATAGAATGGTCCCCGATAGTACCGATCACATTAATAGCATGGAACCTGACCCATCTATCCTGATCCTCCAGAAGCATAGCTATGGAGTTAAGCGCATCCCTGCTCTCGAGGCTGACCACAGCATCGATGGCCGCTTTTCTGACCTGGGCGTTATCATCATTTAAGATGACCTTTAGCGGATCGACAGCACGTTTGTCGGCTATACGTCCCAGGGATTCGACAGCCGAGCGCCTTACCTCCCATTCGGGATGATTCAGGGCTGTTATCAGGGGCTCCACGACTTCTTTTTCGCCGATCCATCCCAGGGCAGTGGCGGCCATTTTCTGGCGTTCTATTTCGGGATGATTCAAGTCATTGCGGAAATGATCGATGACCTGCTGCCCTCCAATTAGAACCAGCGCGCCCAGACAGGCCTCGCGGACGTCAATATACTGATCGTCAAGCCATTGCAGAAGCTTATTCACATCTCGGTCATCCCCGACCCAGCCGATGGATTTAATTGCGGCGCTGCGCACATGGCCTATATCGTCTTCCGCCAGAGCAAAGAGCGCCTTGATAATATTGCGATCGCCGATTTTGCCGAGAGTCCAGGCGACCTCTTCGCGCACCTCGGGACTGTCGTGATATACGAGTTTCATGACGTCATGAACGAAGCGGGAATTTCCCGAAGCGGCTATGGTCTCCAGAATGTTGCAGATATACTCATCACTGCCGTTTAAAAGCGCCTGAGAAATTTTTTCGGTTGATGATATCGCGCTGGATTTGAGTACATCCTTGGCCTTATTTCTGACATCCTCATCAGAATCATCCAGGGCCCTGAGTATCTTTTCCACGACCGAGGGACCCTCCCAGTGCTCAAGTTCCTCCAGGGCGAATATCTTGTTTTCGTTGTTATCTCCTTCGAGAACATTGAAAAGACAATCCTGAAGCTGCTTTACCGGAAGGTCTTCCAGAATTCCACGATCGGAATGTTTTGCGATCTTTATGAGAGCGCTAATTATAGCCTCTTTTAAAGCATCATCGGATTTGGGCAGAAGCTTTTTGAGATACGGCCCCGCTTCAGGATTTTGCATGTTTCCCATAGCATCTATTACCGAAAAGACCACCACCGGGTCATCGCTGCCAAGCGCATTTACGAGAGCATCAAAAGCGGTCTGGTCGCCGATTTTGCCGAGCGCCTCGGCCGCCTGCAGGCGGGCATCCTCGTTTTCATTCAAAATTCTAACCAGATCTTCGACCACCTCAGGACTGCCGAACTGCCCCAGGGCCTCAGCGGCCGAGCAAACCACATTGGGATTCTCATCGTCAAGAGCACGTCTAACCGTGTTAAGGGCTGCGGCATCTCCGATCTGGCCCAGGATATCGATTGCAAATTTGCGGACATCCTTATCGGCATCGGAAGCCTTTTCGACCATCGGATCGATACTGCATGAGCCGAGTCTGGCAATAGTTTCCGCAGCAAGATTTCGGATCGAGATGTCCTCGTGCTCCAAAAGATCACCCAGGAAAAGGGCTGTACGTTCACCACCAAGAGAAAGCAAACCTTCGGCCGCCAGTTCGCGAATGCCTTTATTGGGATCCTCAATGGCAGCTACAAGAGCGGCGCGTGAGGTGTCATTGTCATAATTGCGAAGCTGAAGGCAGGCTGCTTCGCGCTGATCAAAATCCTCGCTGCTCAGCCATACAAGAAGTTGCTCCTGATGTGGATCGATCTTTTCCATAGTTAGCTCCTCAGCTTGTATGCGCTGCCTTTTTCTGTCCGAATGCCGTGAAGGCTTCTTTTTCGCCCGGGAAAATATCGAAAATGTGTGATAACTGAGTTATCTCAAAAATCTCCTGAACGTAAGGCGCCAGGGAACAAAGCGCGATCCTGCCATTGGCGGTACGCACCTCCTTGAGCGTCGATACCAGCGTACCCAGTCCCGAACTGTTTATAAAATCCACCTGTGCCATGTTTAAAAGGATATTGACCTTGCCCTGCTCTAGATGCTCTTTCACTTTTTCTTTGAGTTCGGAAGAGCTGGTCAAATCCAGACGTCCCTTAAGATGGAAAACATGAAAGGCCTCTTCTGCTTTGACTGTGATATCCATAACTAATCTCCTAAAAGGAATGAACCTTTTTATCTTTTTTCTCGAAATTGCTTATCAATGTTAAGATGTTTACTCCCCTGGAATTACTTTCATAATATGCTTCGTCAACAAGCTCACGCATCAGAAGCAGCCCCCTTCCGCTAATTCCCTCTGGATCGATATGATCCGATGCTTTGTTTATATTTTTATCTATCGGCAAAATCCCCTCATCCTCAATCAAAATTTTGAGTGATTTTTCACCGGGATAAAAGGTTAGCTTGATTTCGGTTTGCGGATTTTTTTGATTGCCGTGCTGAAATGCATTGGTGAAACCCTCGGAAAGCGCCACCAGGATCATATGGCGTTCCTTTTCGGAAACAGGCAGCTTTTCCAAAATGCTTTCGCACACGGGGTAAAGCCATTTAATGTTTTCCATTCGGTTGGGAATGGAAATACTGATTCTTT
The DNA here is from genome assembly GCA_964496505.1 of uncultured Ignavibacteria bacterium. Classification (GTDB taxonomy): domain Bacteria; phylum Zixibacteria; class MSB-5A5; order JAABVY01; family JAABVY01; genus JAABVY01. The sequence goes on from CAZBZV010000058.1 coordinate 13,593, forward strand.
CATTCGATGTATCTATCATCAAGTAATCCTGATTAACACGCTGGTCATATCATCGAACTGCCCCGGACCGGCATCCTTTGAAAAATTATCTACTTCCTTCTTCAATTCCTTCAAAAAGCTGTTATCATCCAAATCCATGTTGCGGTTGGTGAATTCCAGAAGCCCTTCCCTGCCGTACAGTTTCTCTTCTCGGTCCATGCTCTCGGTTATACCGTCAGTAAAACAGAGTATGCGATCTTCCGGCTTAAGTTTTATTGTCTCGGCAGTATACCGTGCTTCGTCAAACTGCCCCAGGATCATACCGCCGGTTTTGAGCTGAGAAATCTCCAGATTTTTCGGATTGAAATAAAGGGGCGGAAGATGTCCGGCATTGCAATAAGTAGCTTCCATCTTAGCCAGATCAACCAGGGCGATTACGAGGCTTATAAACATGTTATCGGTACGCATGACATCCCGGCACAGGGTCTGATTTATGTTATCCACTATGCGGGCGATGTCCATATTGTTTCTGACCTCATGGCGCACAACCGACCTTACGGCGGTCATTACCAGAGCCGCGGGCACACCTTTGTTGGAAACATCCCCTACGATCACTATAAATTTATGCTCGGAAATCGGGATAACATCATAATAGTCGCCGCCCACCTGTCCGGCGGGGTAGTAGATATGGCTGATGTTTGCGCCTTTGAACTCGAATTCATCTGAAGGCAGCAGCGCATTTTGCACAGTCTTGGCCAGCGCCAGCTCGTTTTCGAGTTTCTGACGGATCAGCCGTTCTTCCATCAGCTTTGAGTTTTCGATTGCAACGGTTGCAAAACTGACCAGCATCTCAAGCAGCTTTTTGTCTTCATTATTGAAACCGTCATCATCAGTTTTGTTAACCGCCACCAGGACGCCGATTGTCTCCTCACGTGCTGTCAGAGGGGCGGAAATAACAGCATTGACCTCGGCGGGAATGTTTGTTTCAGGAGGAAAATCATTTATAATTACGGTCTCGCCCGTTTTTTTCGTCCACTGAGCGATATCAATCTCGCCTTCCAGCTTCATCATCCTGACCAGATTATAGTCAACACCATAAGAAATTCTGGTCTGGGGCTCCTGCTCATCGCTCTCCCATATCAGAATACATCCGACCTCGGCATGCAGAAGGCGCAAAGACATCTCGATCATGGCCGACAGGATACCGTCGAGATCGAGAATCGAGGTAATCATGGCTCCCACACGCGCCATTTCGTACAGCTCATTATTTTTGGCATCAAGCTGTACTTCGAGATCGATGAGCTTGTTCTCGAGGGAACCAAATTTTTCCAGCAAGGATTCCAGTTGCATTTTTATCTCCGATGAAAAAGCTCTCAGTCTATCTTATTATCGGCGGGAGATTTAAATTCTATAATCGGTCAGGGCGCAAACTCCCAAAATTCCGGGGCTTTTAAGGGAGGATTCCAGAGGGCGCAGAATTTCATGCTTGCCTTTACCGATAGCATCATTTCTTGACAAAATCGGGATTTTCAGTAAATTTAAATTGGAATGATATAGTCGGTAATTGGCTCACTTTATACCTATCGCCTGCTTTCGGAAAGATGGATGTCCAATAATATAATGTTAACGGGCCCTCCGGGCTGCGGAAAGACTACATTGATTAAGCAAATTGCCGAACAAATGGCGCCCGATGCCGCCGGTTTTTATACCGAGGAGATTCGAAAAGACGGAAAACGGGAGGGATTTCGGATCGAATTTCTGGATGGAGGCTCGGGGGTACTGGCCCGAAAGGGATTCAAATCGAAACACAGAGTCGGCTCGTACGGCGTTGATCTGGAAGAGTTTGAGTCGCTGCTCGAAAAAGAAAAATTGAACATACTGAATAGCCCGTGCGTTATTATCGATGAGATCGGAAAAATGGAGCTTTTCTCTCATAAATTCAGGGGAATAATAGGTGAGCTTCTGAATTCCAATCAAACGCTTGTGGGCACAATTATTTATAAAGCGCATCCATTCGCCGACAGTATAAAGGCAAGAGAGGATGTTGTGCTTATCAAAATGGATAGAAATACTTTTCAAAACACAAAGAGCAAAGTCCTGAACATATTAAAATTAATATAAGAGTCCCGAATATTTTTTCAGCCCTGGAGGAGTCATGTACTCGAGAATAAAGAAGCTAATTCCCCCCTTTCTTATTGTCTGTTTTACACTTATGAGCCCGCCGCTGAACGCTGATATTCTTCAAACTTACAAGGGCACTCTGCCCCAACCGACTGAAGCCGAATGGCAGGAGATGCTCGAGAATCGGCAGGAAAGGCATGCCTGCAAGCAAAAAACCGCCAAGGCATTAAACGACTATAAATTCGCAAAACTTGCGCTTAATCCGACTCCGACTGCAAATCAGATCAAAGTCGACATGCTTTATTATGAGATCAATTTCGAGCTTAACTTCTCAACCGAAACGATTGACGGATATTCCGAATCGAAGATCAAGGCGATTTATGAAGGTGTCGATGCTGTCGACTTTAATCTCACGGATCTTCTTAATGTCTACAGCGTTGAGTTGAACGGAAACAACATCAGCAACTATAACCATACAAATGATATTCTGACAATATACTTGGGCCAGCAATTCAATACCGGGGAACAGTTTACGATTAAAATCGACTACGGCGGCACGCCTGGTTTTGATGGCACTGACGGTTTGAATTTTTACAGCGACTGGGGTATGGATATCGCCTATACCAATTGCGAACCCTGGGGCGCAAGACTCTGGTGGCCCTGCAAGGATCATCCCTACGATAAGCCCGATTCTGTCGATATAATCATAACTCATCCCTCGAGCAAGACTCTTGTATCCAATGGGGTGATGAGAAGTTCGACCAATAACGGTGATGGCACCTACACTACTCACTGGCATGAATCCTATCCGATTGCAACCTATCTGGTGCAGATCGGATGCGCGGACTATAATCTATACACTGATTCCTGGGAATATGAAGCTGGCGAGACAATGCCGATCTACAACTACTCTTACAACGGCGTGCCCGCAAGCAGCGGTTATTATTCCACATATTATATGAGAACTTTCACCAAGCCCTCGCTGGAGGCGCTTTCCTATTACTTCACTCTTTATCCATTCATTGATGAGAAGTATGGTCATAATCATTACGGCTGGGGCGGGGCCATGGAACATCAGACCCTGACCTCTATATCCCCGAATTTCAATAGCGAATATGTTATCGCCCACGAGCTTGGCCATCAATGGGCGGGCGACAAAGTTACCTGCGAAAACTTCCATCATATGTGGCTCAATGAGGGATTCGCATCATATTCAGAAGCATTGTACTTCAAATATCATTACGGTGAAACTTATTACAAGGACTGGCTGAACGGCCAGAAGCGTCTTGATGTGGGCACACCATATGTGGAAGATATCGTCAATGACGATATGTTCGATAACGCCACGGTTTACGACAAGGGATCGTGGGTGGTATATATGCTGCACATGGTGCTGGGCGATTCACTCTTTTTGGAAGCGACAGACAACTACTTCAATCATCCGCTCCTGGCATGGGGCGGCGCCACTACCGATGATCTGGAAATGGCCTGCGAGGAGGTCTACGGTTCAGACCTGTCATGGTTCTTCAACCAGTGGGTTTACCTCCCGGGCAATCCGAACTATCGTTACTCATACATGGAAGAGGAAGATACTGAAAACGGCGGTTATAACGCCTTTCTGCTCCTGAGTCAAACTCAGGAGGGGGCGGTTTTCCAGATGCCTGTGGATATGAAGGTATTCGCGGGTGGATGGGATACCGCTTTTACTGTTTTCAACAGCCAGCGCGGGCAGGTTTGGGAGATCGATGTGCCCAACCCGGTTGATTCCATGTGGGTCGACAAGGATGAAAAAATCCTCAGGACGGTTGAATACAATCCCGAATTCAGCATGAGCATCCTGGCCGGCAAGGAGATAGATACCGCCTACATCGGCCAGCCCTATTATGCAGAGTATTCCTCAGTGGCGGGTGTACCGCCCTACAACTGGACCAAGATTTCCGGCCAGTTTCCATACGGACTGGCATTTCATAATGAATCTACCGCTTATTTGCAGGGTGAGCCAACCTGGGCCTCGGATTTCGTATTTTCTCTTGAGTTAACTGACAGCGACACACCTCCGAATGCAGATACTATTACATTGCGCATAGTAGTCCTCGAGGGAGATGCGCCAGACATACCTCAGCTAATAAGTCCATCAAGCGGTACGACCACCTCCAATACACAGCCGATATTCACATGGAGCTCGACTGCGGGCGCGGGAGGAAATTATACATTCCAGACCGCCACAGATCAGCAGTTCAATAATATTATTACATCCGAAAGCGGTATCAGCGATACTACGCATATTCCACAGAATCCCTTACCCGAAGGTTTCCTGTTCTGGCATGTTAAGGCAGTCAATTCTGAGGGACATGAAAGTGATTATCAGTCGAGTCCGTTTCTATTGATAATCGACACTTCTCAGCCTCAGATCAGAGGCGACTGCAACGGCGATGGTGATATAAATGTTTCAGATGCGATAGTAATCATCAATTATATCTTCATCGGCGGAGATCCTCCAGATCCGTTTATCATGGGTGATCCCAATTGCGATGATGCCGTGAATGTCTCAGATGCGGTTTATTTAATTAACTATATCTTTATTGGCGGCCCGCCTCCCTGTGAGGTGTGATTATAAAAAGAGGCTTTCTGCAGCAAATATACAACGGAGTATGATTTGACGGGGAAAATCAGGATTTTGATCGGGCTTTTGGCATTGAGCCTTGGCATAAATTTGCCGGCGAATGTCGAATCCAACGGCAGGGATGACAGATCATTCCGGACAAAGGACAGCGCTCTTCTGGAATTGCTGGAAGCAAAGGAACAGCTTCCTCCCTATACGATAAAAGATGCTGACTCAGCCTGGCAGACCAGATTCAACATCAACAGGGCTTTTGGTCTGTCTGCACCGACAACGAATATGCTAAAATATGATGTCGGCCATTATCGCATAGATATCATGCTGGATTTTGCGGTAAAGGACATCCATTCCGAAGTTACAATTACCGGAACAGCTCTCGAGGACGGTCTGTCAGTAATCGACCTGACATTCAAAGAGAATTATATCAAAGACAATGTTATCGCCAATGGAGTTCCGGCATCGCACCTCCATAACGGCGAACTTTTTACTGTTTATCTTCCCGAACCGATTGACAGCGGCCAGACTTTTCAGATCACGGTGCAGTATCACGGCTACCCGATTTTCAGCGGCACGCCTCATTCGGGCGTAGGCGGTGGATTAAGCTATGCCGCTCAATATACCGGGCAGATTTGCCAGACCGAATGCGAACCGTTCGGATCGAGAAACTGGTATCCATGCAAGGACTTCCCCTTTGACAAGGCCGACAGCGTTGATCTTCTGGTTACTCATCCCGATGGCATGACGACCTCAGCCAACGGGCTTTTGCAGTCTATTACCAACAACGGAGACGGCACCGCAACGACGCACTGGAAGACAAGATATCCGATTACAACTTATGTCATACATTTTGTGACGGCATATCAGGATTTATATGAACAGCAATGGGAGTATGCCCCTGGAGACACCATGCCAGTGGTTGTGTATGCTTATGATGGATATTCCCAGGGTGTTAATAATTATCTCACCTATACGATTCCCGGGCTTGATATCTTTTCGGAGATTTTCGGCCTGTATCCGTTTGTTGAAGAAAAATACGGCAATTCGTTTTATGATCTCTGGGGCATGGAAAACCAGACCATGACAGTGCTTATTCCGGCATTGGCTAATGAATGGACGATTATTCACGAGATGGCGCATCATTGGTGGGGCAATTTAATTACGTGTAAGAATTTCCATGACGTCTGGCTCAATGAGGGTTTTGCCACTTATTCAGAAGCGCTCTACTACGAATATCTTAACGGCATTGATTTCTATCATGATTATATACAATCCCAGGGCTGCCTGAATGCCGGTTCGGTTTATGTTGAGGATTTGGATAACGATCAGATTTTCAATGGAACGACCAGCTATAATAAGGGCTCTCGGGTGCTGCATATGCTTCGAGGGGTGGTAGGTGACTCCGCCATTTTTGAAATTCTCCAGAATTATCAATCCGATCCCGAGTTGAGATACGCCTGGGCTACAACGCCCGATTTCCAGGCGCACGCCGAAGCAGTGTACGGCTCGTCGCTGGACTGGTTCTTCAATCAATGGATATATCAGCCCGGCAATCCTCATTATGAGTATGGCTGGGTGAATCTTTACGACTCAGAAAAAGGTACCGATCAACTGGGACTGCAGGTAAACCAGGTACAGATGGATGACCCCCATAATTATCCTCTGTTTACAATGCCGATCAGAGTGCAGATATTTTATGGCTCTCAGGATACAACTGTTTCGGTCTTCAATAATTCCGCTTCACAGACATTTATGATTGATATTCCTGCACCCGCCGATTCTGTTAAATTGGATCCCGATCAATGGATTTTGAGCACAGTCGCCGAAACCGAGTTCACCATGGGTTCGATCACAAAAGCGGTGGACACGGCATATCTGGGCGAGTACTACTATCTCAAGCTGGATGCAATTGGAGGTACGCCGCCTTACACCTGGGAGCGTATAGCCGGGCAACTGCCTTACGGGGTAGCCCTGCACACCGAGGATTCAGCTTATCTGGAAGGCTATCCCACCTACAAATCGGAATTTAACTTCATGCTGAAGGTCACCGATTCCTCTATTCCGCCCAATAGCGATGATACCTGGATAAGCATCACGGTAACCGATACGCCTTATACATGCGGGGATGCCAATAATGACGGACTTGTTAATGTCAGCGATGTGGTCTGGATTATAAACTACATCTTTCTGGGAGGCTCTCCCCCCGATCCGCTTGAAGCGGGCGAGGTTAACTGCGACGGCGATATTAATGTGAGTGATGCGATCTGGATTATAAATTATATTTTCATCGACGGCCCCGCGCCCTGCGACTGCTGATTAATAAAAATATCCCGCAAAATAGATTGATTATCCCTATTACTGATTGCGCTTGACTTTCGGGCATTACAGTCTAAATTACCCTATTTAATATAGATGATTTTGTGGAGGTACGAATGTCAGTTGTAATAAATGGCGATAATCTATCAATCGAAAATGTTCTCGAAGTCGCCCGCAACCGGGAAAAGATTGAGCTTTCCCCCGACGCAATCAAGAGAATTGAAGTCTGCCGTGAACTGGTGGAAAAGAAGCTGCGCGAAAACGCAATTATGTATGGCGTCAACACCGGAATCGGAGAGCTTTCCGAGGTAGTGCTTACGCCGGACCAGGTGGAGAAATTTCAGAAATACTTAATATACAGTCATGCCGCCGGAATCGGTGATCCGGCCTCGATCGAGGACACACGCGCCGCGATTTTGAGCAGGATCAACGTTCATTGCAACGGCCATTCGGCGCTCAGGCTGAAAGTGGTCGAAACGCTGGCTGCAATGCTGAACAAGGGCGTTACTCCGGTAATGTGCCAGAAAGGCTCTGTGGGAGCCTCGGGCGACCTCTCCCCTATGGGACAGATGGCGCTGGTGCCGATGGGCGAGGGCGAAGCATTTTATGAGGGCGAGCGCCTGCCCGGAGCGGAGGCGATGAAACGGGCCGGAATCGAGACTATTACCTATCAGGCTCGTGACGGTTTGGCAACTATTAACGGCTCCAACGTAATTACCGGTATGTCCTGTTTACAGTGGTATGACGCCGACCGCTGGCTGAAGCAGTCCGAGATAGCCGCGGCTATGGTGCTGGAAGTTCTGAATGCCAATATGTCCGGCTACGATGACCGTTTGCACAGAGTGCGTGGTCACAAGGGAGCGATAACCTGCGCGGAAAATATTCGGAATCTGACAAATGAAAGCGAGATGCTGGCGCAGAAGGGCAAGAAAGTGCAGGACGCCTACTCACTCAGGAGCACACCGCAGGCGGTGGGTACCGGCAAGGATACGATGGAATTCGTACGACATCTGATCGAAACCGAACTTAACGGCGTCTCCGATAATCCGATCTTTTTCCCGGAAGAGGATACTGTGATATCCGGCGCGAATTTCCAGGGCTCGCCGATAGCATTTGCAACCGAATTTATGGGGATGACGATTACCACAATATCAGTCCTGTCCGAAAGAAGGACAAACCGCCTGACAAATCCGCATCTGTCGTCGGGTCTTCCGGCCTTTTTGACCAAAGGCGCGGGGATGTATTCCGGTATGATGCTGGCGCAGTACACCGCCGGAGCGCTGGTAAACGAAAACCGCATTCTTTCCCATCCAGGCGCAACCGGATCGATCCCGGCCGCTGCCGATCAGGAGGATTTCGTTTCGATGGGTATGACCTCGGCTATCAAATGCCGGGACATAATCGAAAATGCCAACGGTGTGCTGGCGATCGAATTTCTGTGTGCGGCGCAGGCGGCGGATTTCCGCAAACCGTTAAAGCTTTCGCCTGCGACCAGAGCGGCCTACGATGTTATCAGGAAATATTTCTATTTTGTCGATGAAGATCGTCCGCTCTATAATGATATCAAGAAGCTGACCGAGGTCGTGAAGCGGGGTGAAATTCTGGAAGCGGTCGAGAAGGTCTGCGGCAAACTGAAATCATAATTTGTAATATCTATGTCTGATATATTGGCCAGATTCGTAAAAAACCCGTTTGGATTTATCCGCAGGGTGATATTCAAGAAATTTATCGGTCCCCGCAAGTATGGTAAAGGGGATGACTATGATGCCGCCCGCTACTGGGAGGATCGTCTTTCCAAATACGGCGACTCTCTAAAGGGAGTGGGTGACGAGGGCAAATCGGACCGCGAGAATATCGAGGAATATGCTCGAGATGAAAAGATTTTCTGCGATGTCTGTAATGGGCTGAATATCGATTTCGAAAAAGCCGGCGTGCTCGATATCGGCTGCGGCACCGGATTTTATGCAGATATCCTGCAAAGACAGGGCGTGAAGGCATATACCGGACTTGATATTACTGATCATTATTTTGAAAAGCACAGAGAAAGATTTCCCGATTTTGAATTCATAAAGAAGGACATCACATCTGAAAAACATGAGGGCAGTTACGATCTGATTATCATGATCGAGGTGCTGGAACATATAGTCAATGACGAGAAACTGGATTTTGCCATGGACAACATCAAAAGATGCCTCAAGGAAAACGGCGTCTTTTTATTGTCCTCGGTCTGGGAGCAGGGCGGAAAGCATATGTTCTATGTGCGTAAATGGGCTCTGGATGAAATCAAACAGCGCTTCGAGGATTATCATTTCTCCGACCCGATACCATTCCGCGGCAGCAATATGGTTGCAATAAGAAAGTCACAATAGACTTTTGCTAAGGCCTTTTCTATAAAAATCCGCCCAAATATCCTTACTATTTTTCAAACAATTTTATAGAATAAGGGTTAATATAATGGAGACTAATATATAGTACAACAGCCTCATAGAATTGGATATTGATATGAAGAAATCAATTATATTCGTGCTATTTTTAAGCATGGTCTTTGCATTTACACTGACATGCAACGAGACCAGAATTGTCGATACGGGCGATGATGATTTGATTCTGCAAAAGGTAATGACGTATTCGGTCGTATTGCCGGCAGACAGAGTTGCCGGGGAGGAGATGTTTTTCCGGCTGACTCTCGATGCGGGTTTCCCCTGCTACATGTTTGCACGCTATGATATCGAGGAGATCAACGGCGAGATATTCGTTACACCCATGGTTTATCAACGAGGAGTATCCTGCACTAATTACACCTCACGTATCAACAGAAGCTTTTCGTACACGATTGACGAGCCGGGAAACTACCTTTTTCATTTCTATGAAGATGATCTCAGCCAGAAAAATTATGAGATTACGGTTGAGCCGGCCGCCGGTGAATAAGGATTATAAGCCGACATCCTGCAATGTTTCTATTTGGCGCATGAGGTATCACACATGATAATGTGGGTTTAGTCCGTCATCCTGCTATATTTATATTAGCTTACTATCTTAATCCTGAAGCAAAGATATGCTAAAAATGTAGATCGTGCGCGGAGTACGTCCTCGTGCTCCGCGTCAACTGGGCACACCGGGAGGTACGCCCAGCACGATATTTAGACGAGTAGGTCAGAACCCGGAGTGAAACGGAGTGGTTCTGACTATCTTGATTCTGAAATATAGATAGGCAGAATCACTCCGCTCGGCTTCCGCCTCGCTTCGGATTCTTCCCTACCCGAAAATCGTGTCAAAACTCACAGAGTTTTGACCTAATATCTAATTGGCAATAGAATAACCGCCGGGAAAGGGTTCACGGCGGCACTCCATGCAGCCGGATGCATTCTTCAAAATCAAACATAGCAGGCATATCGAATTAAACCCACCTTTCAGGTGGGATACAGCGGTATGAACCGGACACATAGGTAACACATTAAACCGGGCACATAGGTAACAGTC
>CAZBZV010000059.1:0-23297 GCA_964496505.1 uncultured Ignavibacteria bacterium
GGCCGCTTGAGATTATAATGGATACACCTTTTTACACATTTCTCTGGACATTACCGCCGGCTTTACAGCCGGCCTTTTTTTGTTGCTTATAGAATGTGGAGAATATATAATTCGATACAGGGCATTTCGATTTCCGTCGATTTTTGGAACGGTAGCATAATATGAAATGTTTATGGGCTAGATAAAAGGGAGATGGTTTGAAAAAAGTTCTCATATATTCCATACTGCTGATCGCAGGGCTGTTTATTTCCCAGTATATGGGGGAACTGGGAGAGAACATATACGGTCCGACCAAATATATAATCCGGCTTTTGACAGTCTTTTGTCTCGGATTTATAATGATCCATGTCGGCTATGAATTCGAGATCGACCGCAACCGTCTCAAAAGCTACGCTGTCGACTATGGCGTGGCGGCAACTGCAGCAGCGTTTCCATGGATATTCTCGGCAGCCTACTTCGTATTTATCCTCACACCTCCCGAGGCCTGGGGCAGTTTCGACGCCTGGAAAGAATCTCTTCTGGCCAGCCGTTTCGCCGCGCCCACATCAGCGGGCATTTTGTTTTCCATGCTGGCGGCGGCGGGACTTTCGGCCACCTGGGCTTTCCGCAAAATTCGGGTGCTGGCAATTTTTGATGATCTGGATACGGTACTTTTGATGATCCCGCTCAAAATGCTTATCGTCGGACTTAAATGGCAGTTGGGTGTTGTAGTAATAATAATGTTCGGTCTTCTATGGCTGGCCTGGAAATATATGCATAAAGTCAAACTGCCGATTACATGGCCCTGGGTTATGGCTTACTCCGCCGGGCTAACCGCTATAACCGAGATTGTCTACCTCACCAGCAAACTTATGGACGAGGTAGTGTCGGTACATATCGAGATCCTTCTTCCGGCTTTTGTGCTGGGATGTATGCTGGCCCGTCCCAAGGGACATGATCCGCACAGCGATGACACCCGTAACGGCCATCAGGAAGGTCCCGAGGCGCCTAACGAGCAGAAAGTAGCAACCTGGGTATCCGGGATATTTATGCTGTTGGTCGGCCTGACAATGCCGCCTATTTCTCAGGTGCTTGGAAACGGAGACGGCGGCAGCTCGACCGGCTGGGGAACTATTGCTATTCATGTGCTTTTCATAACCCTTCTGGCTAACCTGGGCAAGATGTTTCCGCTGTTCGTTTACAAGAAGGAATCGACATGGCGGGAGCGCCTGGCGATATGTATCGGTATGTGGCCGAGAGGTGAGGTCGGAGCGGGTGTGCTGATTATCTCTCTCTCCTATGGAATCGGCGGTTTGATGGTCACGGTGGCGATGCTTTCATTGGCCCTGAATCTTCTTTTAACCGGTTTGTTTATAGTTTTTGTCAAAAAACTGCTTGCACATAAACCGGTTTAATTTCGGATAAATCAAGGCAATCGCTTGCTTTCAAAACAAACAATTCCCATGCTCCATGATTGATAGCAATGCAAATTATTTGCGCCAGATTGTATTATCTTAAATGGAATTGACAAAGTGCCGATAAGGATTTAAATTGTCGGTCTGCGACAAAGCCGGAGGAGTGGCTGAGTGGTCGAAAGCGGCGGTCTTGAAAACCGTTGTACCGCAAGGTACCGTGGGTTCGAATCCTACCTCCTCCGCTTTTTTAATTTCAGCAATACCACCAATCACTCCGCCTTCAAATCCAGGAGATGTTCGACGCCGAAGTCATCGAGCGACATCCCGGCAACTCGTGAGGCGACTTCGAAGGCGGTTTCCTCAACTACTCCCAGTGAAACCAATGCCAGAAACGCACCTGCCAGAACACCGCTGTAACCGGTGGTGTCGATACTCGCTTTTTCAGGGGCTTTCTCATCAAGCTGCAACTCACCGTCAATCCATAACTCCGTGCCGCCGTCATTTTTCCGCAGGACAATCACCTTCTCCTCGATATCGATCTTATCCATCAGCTTGAAGCCCTTTTCGCCCGCAAAAACAAACTCGCACTGCTCGAGTACTTTTATCAGGGTGTCGTCATCCTCGCCCACGAACCTTTCGGAGATATCGACCGAGAGCGTGCCCTCGAATTTGCCCTCAGCTTTGATATCGTCTATCCACTTAAGCTGCTGATCCGGAGGGGCGGCCGCTATATGCAGGTATTTCGCTTTATAGTAATCGGGAGGAATATCTCCTGCTAAACTAACACCATCTAAAGTTATCTCATCATTCTTGCTCCAGTCAGCGCTTTTCTTTTTAGGATCGGAGGGATGGTAGAGTTTTAATTCGGGTGATTTATAATCATCAGCCAGTCTAATTCCACCTGTAAAACATTCCAACGCCTTTGCGGCATCATGCAACCTGGAATCGTTCTTTCCAAGTGCGCTTATGATTGCGGCTCTGTCAGAAAAGCAGGAGGCCGCGACTGCGGTATGAAAGGCCGGCCCGCCATGAAACTTCCCCTCTTCCTTATCGTCGACATGAATGACATCATGTCCAATATGTCCCAGGATCAGAAGCTCGGGAGACATTTGCTCATCGGATTTAGTCGCCGGCTGGATATCAAGGACCAGATATTCGGCGGTATGTTTGGGAAGTTCTATTTTTGCCAGCTCTCCCTTTTTCTTCCCAATCAAACCCTTTCCCAGAGGCGCAGTGAAGGTCACTATCGAGGGATAGATTTCCAGCTCGAATTCAACCGGCCCGGCGATAACATAGGAAACGACTTTGCCGGTCTCCATATCGAAGAGCTTGACATTTGTGCCGAATGATGCCACCTCGGTGTTGATATCTTTTTCCTCTATAAGCCGAGCCTTAAGGTATGATTCGAGATTGTTCAAGGTGCTGAAAAGTTCCGACTGCTTTTCCTTGGCGGCGTCATATTCGGCATTTTCCGAAAGGTCGCCCAGTTCCGCGGCCCGGCCGATTTCCTTTGAATTCAGACGTATATCCTTTTTTATCTTTTCAATCCGTTTTACCAGCGTATCGTAAGCGTCTTTAAGAATTACAGTTCTCATATTAGATCACCCTTATCCTGATCCCGTTAAAAGCGGGCATTTACAATGTTCAGTGTTGTGCCGATAGAAACTCGGCAGTTCAGCAAAGGCCGTCGAAAGTGCACTAATATAATAAAAATTCGGGAAATTGCACTACCTGATAGCAAGGAATTTTGCGAAAAATTGTTCCGATTCTAAGGCCAAAAAATGATTTACAGGTTGTGTAAAATCCATTATAATATTATATGTAGAATTGAATTGACACTTTCATTGAGGTTTAATGGCGCAGCTTTCCAAAATAGAATGGACTGAATCGACATGGAATCCGGTCACCGGATGTAAAAAGATCAGCGCCGGATGCGCCCACTGCTATGCCGAGCGGATGGCGAACCGTCTTCATCTGATTCCAAATTCTTTGCAAAAATATTTGCATATAAAACAAAAAGTGCTTTCTTAAAATACATATAGACATAACATAAGGCTTTTTAGTTATGGCAAAACGGATATATGCAATTGTAAAATCTGAACTCCTTAAATGGGGTAGAACATCAGCTGGTTTCAAAATTGAAGTTGTGGCCAAAAAGATGCGCGTTCACTCCCAGAAGATTATTGACTGGGAGAATGGCAATAAACACCCTACTGTCAATCAGCTAAGGAATCTGGCAAGGATTTATAAACGACCTCTCGCTGCATTCTACTTGCCAAAAGTACCAAAGGACTTTCAAGTTTTACATGATTATAGAAAACTGCCAGATACACCTGATATATCAGAAAGCCCAGAGCTAATGTTCGCCATAAGAAACGCTCAACTAAAAAGGGATCAAGCTATTGATATCGCAAATGAAATCTCCTACTCAATAAGAGAATTCTCAATTAGCACAAATATAAATGTCGATGTGGACAATTTGGCAGATAGAATAAGAAATCTTCTAGGTGTGTCAATCGAAAGGCAGATCACTTGGAAACACAACTGGAAAGCTTTAAATAACTGGAAACGCGCTTTGGAAGCTTTAGATGTTCTTGTTTTTCAGGCAAGTGGTGTTTCTGAAGAGCTGATGTCCGGATTCTCAATTTATAATAAAAAATTTCCTGTTATTGTTATTAACAGCAAAAGCACTTATACAAAGCGAATCTTTACTGTTTTCCACGAATTAGCTCATTTATTATTAAAAGGCCAAGGTGTTTGTGATTTATTCGAAAAACAAAATGATATATCTGAAAATGCAAGAACCGAAGCATTCTGCAATAGATTTGCAGCTTCTTTTTTAGTTCCGAAATCGCACTTTTTAAACCAAGATATTTTATGGGAAATTGACTTTAAGGAAGATTGGGAAATTTCTGAAGTTGCGGCTCTTTCAAAAATATATAATGTAAGTCGAGAAGTAATCGCACGACGTTTGGTAACACTTGAAAAAGCTCCAAGGGGATTTTATACGCAATTGAGAGAAAGGTTATCTGAAGAGTGGAAGTCGGTGAAGAAAAAGAGAAAAGGTTTCATAGAGCAATATAAAAAACCAATTGTTGGTTATGGACACCTATTCATTAGATTGGTTCTGGATGCATATTATCAAAATCTAATCACCACTTCAAATATCAATGATTATTTGGGTGTGAAGACCAAGTACCTGCCAACAATTGAAAAGGAAGTATGGTAAAGCATAAGATATATTGCCTTGATACAAGCGCCTTTATCGAATCATGGCAGAGATATTATCCAATAGATTCATTTCCAGGAATCTGGAATGAGCTGGAATCCCTGATAAAAAATAAAAGAATAATAGCACCCAAAGAAGTATTGCTCGAAATTAGGAGGAAGGATGATGATCTTCATAAATGGATTAAAAATAATGAAGATATCTTTATTGAATTGGACGACGACTTTCAAAAGGCAGTGTCAGAAATAATGACCGCCTTTCCAAAGCTTGTGGATGAGCGTTCCGGCAAATCAAGTGGTGATCCATTCGTCATAGCCTTAGCGAAAATAAGAAAAACACCTGTAATTACCTATGAAAAAGGAGGAACTGAACAACGGCCCAAAATACCAAATGTGTGCAATCATTATAAAATCCCGTGTTTTGGCTTTATAGATTTGATACAAATTGAAAACTGGAAATTTTAATCTTAAACTTAATTTAACCTAATCAACTACCCTCCCCGCCACCTCCCGGCAGACAATTTGCACTCTTATAGTACGTAGAATTACTGAAAGGCTTTTTCAGCAACAGCCAGATGCATGCAGGCCAATCGGTTGCTTCCGCGTGCCCTGGAAATTTAGCCTGCGATCGGTTGGCCTGACCATATTTAAAACATCGCAAATGTAGATCATTTATGCATCTTTTTGCAAATTTTGCGGCACTTAAAGAAACTATTTGCGTTATACTGAAATATACGATAATTATAGTCCTGATTAGATAGAATTATTCTCTCAGCGGCAATGAAACCGGAAGTTGTGAGGTGACATGATGAAAGTCTCGGAAGACCCCCTGAAAATGATCGGCCAGACCCCTCTGGTGCGCCTGAAATCGATGGTCAACGGCTCGGGCGTAAATATCCTGGCCAAGCTTGAATACTACAATGCCACCGGATCGGTCAAGGACCGTATGGCGGCATATATTATCGAAGATGCCGAGAAGCGCGGGCTTTTGAAGCCGGGCGGCACGATTGTGGAGAACTCCTCCGGCAACACCGGCTCGGCGCTGGCAATGATTGCGGCGGTCAAGGGGTACCGATGTATTATCACAATTCCGGATAAGATGAGCGAGGAAAAGATCAACCTGATGCGTGCCTACGGCGCGGAGGTTATCGTGACGCGTACCGATGTTCCCGCGGAGTCGCCGGAGAGCTACTACAGCGTGGCCAGAAGAATTGCCGAGGAGACACCGAATTCATACTATCCCGACCAGTACAACAATCCCAAAAATATAGAAGCACATTACAATACAACCGGTCCGGAAATCTGGGATCAGACCGACGGCAATATCGATTACTTCGTGGCCGGAGTCGGCACCGGCGGGACCCTGAGCGGCGCCGCCAAATTCCTGAAGGAAAAAAATCCGAATATAAAAGTCATCGCTGTCGATCCCGAGGGCTCGGTCTTCTACAATTTTTTCAAGACCGGCGATATCGGTCAGCCCCATGTCTACAAAGTCGAGGGTATCGGCGAGGACTACCTGGTCAAGGCTATTGACTTCGATTTGATCGATGACATAATCCGGGTTACCGACAAGGATTCGTTTATAACAACCCGTAAACTGGCTCGAGAGGAGGGCCTGTTTGCCGGGGGATCGTCGGGAAGCGCGGTCTGGGCGGCATTGAAAGTTGCCGAGGAGATGGCCAAACCGGGGCAGAATATTATCACGATCTTACCCGATCACGGCTCCCGTTACCTGAGCAAAATCTATAACGACAACTGGATGCGCGAACACGGCTTTTTAAATGGAGACCTGCGATGAAATTCGAAACCAAAGCTCTGCATATCGGCGAGGAACCCAATCTATCCGAGGGAGGCAGCGGGGATGTTGTCTCACCACTTCACTTAACCTCGACCTTCGCAAGAAACAAAATCGATGAACCACCTAAAGGATACGAGTATTCGCGATCCTCGAACCCGACCCGCAACGCCCTGGAAAAACGTCTGGCATCTCTGGAAAACGGAAAGTACTGCACAGCGTTCGCATCGGGACTCGCCGCCACAACCACTGTGCTTCTGAGCCTTTTGAAGGCCGGGGATCATATGATCGCGTTCGACGATCTGTACGGCGGTACACGCCGTCTTTTCACACAGCTTTTTAATAAGAATTATAATATCGATATCAGCTATGTCGATGCACGCAAGGTCGAAAATATCGCCAAAGCGGTGAAGGACAACACACGCCTGATCTGGCTGGAAACACCAACCAATCCGCTCCTGAAATTATGCGACATAAGAAGTATTGCCTCGATAGCCTGGGATAAAAAGATATTTCTGGCGGTGGACAATACCTTTATGACCCCGTACTTCCAACTTCCGCTGGAACTGGGCGCCGACCTGGTGGTGCACAGCACGACTAAGTATCTAAACGGCCACTCGGATTCTGTGGGCGGGGCGGTGATTACCTCGGATGAGCATGTCGACGAGAAAATCCGTTTCAACCAGAATGCGGCCGGCGCGATACTTTCGCCCTTCGACAGCTATATGATTCTGCGCGGAACCAAAACATTATCCTTGCGTATGGAACGTCATCAGCAAAACGCCCTGGCAATAGCGAAGCATCTGGAGGCGCACGACAAAGTTGAACGGGTGATCTATCCCGGACTGGAAAGCCATCCCCAGCATCAACTGGCCAAAAAACAGATGAGCGGGTATGGCGGTATGGTGTCATTCGAGCTTAAATCCGATTTGAACGGGGCGCGCGGATTTGTGGAGGGGCTGAAGCTATTCACGCTGGCCGAGTCGCTGGGATGTGTGGAGTCGCTTGTAGAGCTTCCGGCGCTCATGACCCATTCCTCAATCCCGCCCGAGGAGCGCGAGAAAACCGGTATTAAAGATTCATTGATACGAATCTCTGTGGGAATAGAAAATATCGATGATCTTCTGGAAGATCTGGATTCCGGGTTGAATAAGCTATAAGCACATTTTTATATTGTTTTGTCAGTTCGCAATCCCGTTTGTAAAGACTCAGGACCTGAATGAACCTTGCGATTGAACCTGTAAATTTTTTCTGAATATAAAAACCTAACTCACTTCAGGACAGGAGAGGTATATGACATCTCAGGATTATTTTTCATTCAAAAGCATGATCAGCTTATCGCTGATAAAGACAATCTACATTATCGGGGCAATTCTTATCACGCTCTGGGGCATCTATCTGTTATTCGGGGGAAGCAATTATGGCGGTACTCTGTTGAGCATCTTTGCCGGGATTATCACTCTGGTCTTCGGCAATATCATGTGGCGCGTTACCTGCGAGATCTGGATCGTATTTTTCAGCATCCATGAGCGTCTCGGCTCGATAGAAACCGAGATCAAGGGCGGCAAATCTCCGGTCAGGCCCGCCGCGGAATAGTAAAAAATTTCAAACATATCAAGGCCGCTGTTTAATCATACGGCGGTCTTTTATATAAGAATCAGATTTCCTGCAATTCCAAAAAAACCTACTCCTTTTTCTCCTTGTACTCCTCCAGCTCGCAGTGCATGCCGTCGCAGTACGGCGGGTTGCCGGTGTGTTTGCACATACACATCCAGTATTCTTTCTTCTCGGTAATATCGAATTTCACCGGTGTGATGCCGGTGCCGCTGTCATTATGCGCGCCGTCACAAAACGGCTGATTTTTCGAATGCCCGCAGGCGCACCAGTAATAGGTCTTTGGTTCGAGTTCCAGATGCTTCGGCTCGAGGCCGGAAATCTTGGGCTTACCCATCGATCCTCCCTGTGAATTATTTCTCTTTCGACACAATATATAAGAAATCCCGGAATTGACCAAATTAGAAAAATCCGGATTTTAGCGCGGCGGTTATTTTTGAACATAATTTATCATACAGCTTTGAACCATTTGCCAATTATCCTGTTCTACCAAAAATAGAATCTTTACTAATTTGGAGGGATTGCAAATATATCAACTTTGAAATCGAAAATAGCGGGCTTTTCCGGCCTTGATTTTTGGGGATTTATGTGATATATTTCACAGCTATTTTGTAAGAATTCCCTGTTCGGGGTAGAGAAAAATACCCGCTCTATTGAAGTAAAAGGGATTGAAGAGAGAAGACAATAAATCATAACTATTTTTAGGAGGAAAAGATGTCCACCAAGGAATTGATGGAAGAAATCGTCAAGAATATGAAGCGCTGGCAGGCGATCGAGGATTCAGCTGTATCGTCAACCGGCAAAATCATCGAAAAAACCGATAATCCGCTGATCCGCATGGTCATGGAAATCATTCAACATGATTCCCAGATGCATCATCGGGTACAGGAATTCATCTCCCGCTCACTTACCGAAGAGAGTATTGCAATTACACCGGAAGATCTCGAAAAAGTCTGGTCGGAGGTGGAAAACCATATCCGTATCGAAGAGAAAACAATCGAGATGGCCGAGAAGTCCCTGGAGGGCCTGAAGGGCCGCAAATTGGTGGTGCCGGAATACTTCCTGCATTACCTCCTGAAGGATGAGAACAAGCACAACTCGCTCTTGCAGGATCTTGAGGTGATCAAGAAAAATATGTATCCGTACGGTTCTTAATCTGCGGATATTTTTAATATATAATCGGGATATAAAAATCCCCAAAAAAAAGGGAAATCCCTTCTGGATTTTGGAAACATCATGAATTCAGTTTTGTTTTGTCATTGATATGATTTAATGACTGAACAAAGGGTTATTTGGGAAAGGAAACGAAAATGTTAAGTGACAATATGAAAAACGCCATCAACGATCAGATTAACGCCGAATTGTATTCGGCTTACCTGTATCTTTCAATGGCGGCTTATTTCGAGGATATCAACTTCCCGGGTATGGCAACCTGGATGAAGGCCCAGGCTCAGGAAGAGGTCGCACATGCCATGAAGTTTTACGGCTATGTCTTCGACCGTGATGCCAAAGTCGAACTGAAGGCTATCGACGGCCCCAAGACCGAGTGGGGTTCACCCCTCGAGGTCTTCCAGGAAGCCCTTGAGCACGAGAAGAAGGTTACCGGCCTGATTCACAAGCTGGTCGATCTGGCCAATGATGAAAAAGACCATGCCACCAGATCATTCTTGAACTGGTATGTCGATGAGCAGGTTGAGGAAGAAGCCTCTGCCAAGGAAATAGTCGACAGGCTGGAAACAGTCGGCGACAGCAAGCCGGGCCTGTTTATGCTCGACCGCGAGTTGGGCGGACGAGGCACTGGCGGCGGTGAATAAGCCGGGGTTTGATTTGTATTGATAATTCTATGAAGGGCATTCATCGACAAGTCAGATGGATGCCCTCTTTTTTCCAGTATCGATGACAGAAACGGAAATGAATCCGGAGGATAATATGACACTTGAAGAAGCAATCAAAATGGCGCTCGAATACGAGACTAAAGTGCGTGATGCCTATGTTAACGCTGCCGAGAATGCCTCTGATGATACCGGCAAGCGCATTTTTAAGGTTCTGGGCGAGGAGGAACAGGGGCATATCGACTACCTGCAGAGCAGGCTTCAGGAATGGCAGAAGACCGGTAAAATTACCACCGAAAAGCTGGATACGATTGTACCCTCAAAAAAGGCGATTGAGGAAGGCGTTAAGAAGCTTGATAAAGAAATGTCCAGATCGGACTACGGCTCTGAGATGGAGATGCTGCGCAAAGCCCTGGAACTGGAAACCGAGACCTCGAACTTCTACCAGCGTATGGTCGATGAGATTGGCGAGGAGGGCAAAATGTTCGAGCATTTCATGAAAATCGAGGAGGGCCACAAGGCTATCGTACAGGCTGAGATCGACTATCTCAATAATACCGGCTATTTCTTCGATTTCCAGGAATTCTCCATGGAATCGCCGATCGAATAATACTTTCATAGCTCGTTTGAAATCATAATTATGGGAATTTATTATGGCTGATGAACACAAGAAATTAACCGACGGCCTCCTAAAAGCTATCTCGGCCGAACGTGACGGCTACAGCTTTTATATGATGGCTGCGGGAAGCACCGAAGATGAAAAGGGCACAGAGGTTTTCGAAACACTGGCGCGTGAAGAGCTGGATCATATGAATTTCCTGCGCCAGCAGTACGATTCTATTCTGAAAACCGGCAAGCCTGATTCGAGTCTTTCGCTCGGTCCCAGGAAGGATCTGACCGGAATCTCTCCGATCTTTTCGGACAAGCTGAAATCGCGTATCAAGGATGCGCATATCGAGATGAGTGCGCTTTCGATCGGAGTGCAGCTTGAGCTGGATGCGATCAGGTTCTATAAAGAGCAGGCTGAGCAAACCAGCTATCCCGACGTCAAAAAGTTCTATAAGGAACTGGCGGACTGGGAAACCGGCCATTACAATGCTCTCTGGGAACAGCAGCAGCAATTGAAAGAGGACTACTGGTCAGCGGGCGGTTTCTCCCCGTTTTAAAACGACAGCAACTAATAAAATATCGAGGTCAATATGAACTTCAACTCTGTAGATGAAATACTGGATTTTGCAATAGGCAAGGAAGAAGAGGCGGCCGAATTTTATACCGATCTTGCGGGCAGGATGGACAAGCCGCATATCAAGGAGATGTTCGAGAAGTTCGCCCAGGAGGAAAAAGGCCACAAGGCTAAGCTCCTTGCCGCCAAAGAAGGCAAGACTTTGCAAAAGTCAGAGAAGAAAATTCTCGATTTGAAAATCGGAGATCATCTGGAATTAGTCGAGCTGACTCCTAACCTGGATTTTCAGGACGCCCTGATTCTCGCCATGAAGGCCGAAAAGAACGCATTTAAACTGTACAATTCTCTGGCTGAGCAGGCCGATGATCCGGCAATCCGGGAAATGCTCTTTGCCCTTGCTCAGGAGGAGGCCAAGCACAAGCTCCGTTTCGAAACCGAATACGACGAGTTGGTCTTCACCGAGAATTAGGATAATTGTGCGGCACATTGTGGCTTTATTGTTATGTCATTATGAGGGAACGAAGTGACCGAAGAATCTTTCTCTAATCAAACAGATTCTTCGCTACGCTCAGAATGACAGGTTTAATAGAAAATCAGGCTGCCCCAAGCTTTAGCTTGGGAAAATGGAAACTAAAAGGAACCCAATCTGAAGATTGGGTCACCCATCAGAACGCGGAGCACGAAGACATAATCCGTGCACAATAAAAATCCAATGATGCAGAAACATATATGGAGATAACATGAAACCGTTTGAGATAAAAAAGAACATACACTGGGTGGGGGCGGTCGACTGGGACCTTCGCGACTTCCACGGCTACTCCACCGAAAAAGGCACCAGCTACAATGCCTATCTTGTGGTGGATAAAAAGACAGTTCTTTTCGACACTGTCAAAGTCGAACTTCAAAAGGACCTCCTAGCAAATATCAGCCAGGTAACCGATCCCGCAAAGATCGATTATATCGTGGTCAATCATGCAGAGATGGATCATTCCGGGTCGCTTCCGGATATATTAAAGATAGTTAAACCGGAAAAGATATTTTGTACCGCTAAATGTAAAGACGCTTTGATCCGGCATTTCCATGACGAAAGCTGGCCGTTCGAGGTTATCAAAGAAGGCGATTCGATTGAATTGGGCGAAAAGACTATTCAGTTTTTCGATTCTAAGATGATGCACTGGCCGGAGAGCATGGTCAGCTATATTCCCGAGGACAATCTTTTAATCTCCAACGATATCTTCGGACAGCACTGGGCCACCAGTGAACGTTTTGATGACCAGGTCGATCAGGGCGAACTTCATTGGCAGTCGGCCAAGTACTATGCCAATATCTTCATGCCCTTCGCCACCCCGGCGCAGAAGTTTTTGAAGAAGCTCAAGGAGAACGATCTCAAGATCGATATGATCGCGGTCGATCACGGCCTGATCTGGCGCAAGGATGTCGATAAGATAATCGAGCTCTATGATAAATGGAGCTCGGGCAGGGCTGATAAAAAGGCCGTAGTGGTTTACGACACGATGTGGGGCTCGACCAAGATGATGGCGCGTGCTATCGGCAAGGGTATCGCCTCGCAGGATGTTTCGGTGCAGGTTCTGGACTTGCGCTTTAATCATAGAAGTGATGCAATCACCGAAGCGTTGGACTCACGCGCGGTTATCCTGGGCTCACCGGTCATGAACAACAACATCCTTCCCGGCATGGGCGGTTTCCTGACCTATATGAAGGGTCTGCGTCCAAAGAATAAAATCGGCGGAGCGTTTGGATCGTACGGCTGGTCGGACAAGGCGACCAAGATTCTGAAAGAATATATGGACGATCTCAAGTTCGATATCATCGGGGAGGGCCTCAGCACAAAGTATGTCCCCACCAACGAGGTCCTGGACCAGTGCTACGAATACGGCGTCGAAATCGGCAAAGCGATAAATTCGGAATAGACATATAATTTTAGTATGTTGTGCGCGGCGTACGTCCCCGTGCGCCGCGAAATTACTGTGCGCACCGGGAGGTACGCCCAGCACGAATGAAGAATAATGCCAATCTAGAATTATTTGTAGGGCAGAACCCGGAGCGAAGCGGAGTGGTTCTGCCTATTTCAGTTGAGCCGTCAGGAAAGAGATTCCTGACCGCACATAAAGGACACGTGCCGCCGGGAACACCTTCCCGGCGGAAAATTGACAGCTAAATTTTACTCAAGACCCAGAGAATGTCTTGTAAATTGCGTTGATTGATGATATTTCCTAACATCTTTATCCAGACTTTCACTAAATTCAAGGTATATGTCCATCCATTTCAAATGCCTATGTTTTGAATTATCCTCAAATTTGGAATAGATTTCAGATGATGGATATTCGAGAGTTATATATCCCCCACCTTCAATAGGCCACATTAAAATCGGCAATTCAGGAGTTTTGACACCATCCGAAATTTCTCGAGATGGCCGTTCCAATATCCGGTATGAATCACCAAATTTTGTTTCTAATATATCTATTAAAACTATTGCTATCGAATCAACATCAATACTCCCTTCAGCCTTAGCCAGATCATATTTAAAGACAATGGCCTTAACTGTTTTTCGGAGGCCATGATAGTAAAATATAATTTGGTCAAAGTATTTGTTATCAAATTGATCTTTATGGTACAAACCCGTTGATGTTGAGAAGACAATGGATGCATCTTTTTCAAGCGCGTCCACCTTATCACCAAGACAGTACGATTGGCCAGAAAAAAACTGATTTGGAGGACAAAGACCAACTGTCTTGCCACATGAAATGTTTATCGCTGGAATCAGCAGTAGCAATAACAAAATTCCTATAAATGTGCTTCTCATAATAATGCGTTCCTCTTTACTAAAAAAACCATTTATTAGCCGTCAGGAAAGGGTTCCTGACCGCACAGATTAAAGTGTTTTGTGCCGCCGGGAACCCCTTCCCGGCGGTTGTACTTTCCTATTTAAATACAATGATATCTTCATAATAATATTTGGGTGTCATTCATTGTCAATCATTATTTCCAGCATTCGAAAAAAAGGCAGAAGAGGTCAGGAAAGGGTTCCTGACCGCACATAAAGGACACGTGCCGCCGGGAACCCATTCCCGGCGGTTGCCCGTCGGTTTGGGGAACCCGATGGCACTTGGTAATTCCTCTCCCCATTTTTGTTGCTTTACCGAATTTAGACTTTATCTTAAAAGATACCTTTTATGCACGTATAATTAAAGATGGCAGAGAAGAAGTTAAAAGATCTGAAGTTCTTTAAGGTAATCCTGGAATCGATTGCCGATGGCGTCTTTACGGTCGACAATCAGCGCCGCATCACCAGCTTCAACCATGCGGCCGAGAGGATCACCGGCATCCCCGAGGAGAAGGCAATCGGCAAGAAATGCTACGAGGTCTTCCATTCGGATATATGCGAGACCGGATGCCAGCTCGAGAAGACTATGCAGACCGGCAACGTGGCTATCGATCAGCCGGTCAGGATAATAGACGCCGAGGGGCGCACTGTGCCGATCAGTATTTCCACTGCGGTATTGCGCGATGATGACGGCAATGTCCTGGGTGCGGTGGAGACTTTCCGCGATCTCTCCACTATCGAAAACCTGCGCAAGGAACTGGAGAAGAGCTACTCCTTCGAGGATATTATCTCCAAAAGCCCGATCATGCACAAGATCTTCGCGATTCTTCCCGATGTGGCCGAGTCGGAAAGTACTGTGCTCTTCCAGGGGGCCTCGGGTTCGGGCAAGGAGCTTTTTGCGAGGGCAGTTCATAATCTGAGTCCGCGCAAGGATGAACCGTATGTGGTCATCAACTGCGGCACCCTTCCTCCCCAGCTTTTCGAGTCGGAGCTTTTTGGATATGTCAAGGGCGCTTTTACCGATGCCAAGAAGGACAAGGACGGCAAGCTGGCGGCGGCTGACGGCGGGACTGTATTTCTGGATGAGGTCGGCGAGCTTCCGCAGTCCACACAGGTCAAACTGCTCAGGCTGATTCAGGAAAGAGAGTACGAGCCGCTGGGATCAACCACACCGGTAAAGGCGGATATCAGAATAGTGGCAGCTACTAATCAGGACTTGAAGGAGCTGATCTCGCAGGGCAAGTTCCGTGACGATCTCTACTTCCGTCTGGCAGTGGTAAAATTCGAACTCCCGCCTCTGTCCAAACGGCGCGAGGATATTCCCTATCTGGTGGATCATTTTATCTCCAACTTCAATGCCAAAAAGGGCAAGAATATCATCGGCGTCTCCCCCAAAGTGATGGAGATACTGATGAAGCATGAATACAACGGTAATGTCCGCGAGCTCGAGAATATAATCGAGTACTGCTTTGCGGTTACACGCGAACGGATTATACAGCTCTCTAATCTGCCCTCGGAAGTTCTCGAGGCGGCCGGCGAGCTCTCTCAGCAGGAACAGGCTGGCAGGGTCAGCAGATCTGTTGCGGCCGACGACAGCGAGGAAGCCTTGATACGCGATACACTCAGGGAATGCCAGGGCAGCCGCAAGAAAGCCGCCGAAATCCTCGGAATCGATCGCACCACCCTCTGGCGTAAGATGAAAAAATACGGGATAGAATAATTACCCACCATCTCCCTCAAATATAATCCTTATTACAGGGATCGCATTAACCCCAATTGTTGAATATTTTGTCAAGTATTGCTTGTAAAAATATTAACAATATTCTAAAATTGTTTTTGAACACAAGCGTAATGGTACACAATTTTTGGGAGGATTTAAAATGTCCAGAAGATTAATCAACAAAGGGATGTGCTATCTTATAATTGGCACACTTATTATATTCTCAACGATCCTTATCGGACAGGATGCCCCGATGCAGAACACGGACCTGAAGTCAGAAAAGGGAGAGACGCAGGAAAAAGTAAATGAGCCGGAGATTGCATTCGAGGCTCCCTGGGGGCGGCATTATAAAGCCGGCGAGAATGTGAGGATATCACTGAATCCATCAATGGAGGCTACCGTCAAAATCAGTAATATGAGTAAAGGTGAATCAGAATGCGATATCATTGCAACAAAGAATGAAAAAGCCTTACCCCCGAAAAAGATTGTCCTGAAAACAAAAGCTTCCTCAAAAAAACCATATGAAGAATCGAAAGGATTGGAATCAGTCAAATTGGAAGTCAAGAAAGGCGAGATCTTTTGTACAGTTGAACAGGAGGCTGCCAGTTTTGCTGAAGATGAATATGCTGTCGATTGCTTCCTTCAATGGGAGAAAAAGTATGGCACAGTCGGCAAGGGTTTTACTGCCGACCCGGAAAAGAATTTTGTGCTTACAATCACAGCCGACAACCAGGATAATTCAGACACCGAAGGAAGTTTCAAGGCCTTTCGCGGCAGTTATACCGATGAGATCGAGTCTGTTGAATTCGTGCTGAAAAACGGCGAAACCAAAGTTTGGAAATATCCTGCCTCACAAAAAATGAAGACCGTAGATTTGATCCTTACGCAGGGCAACTTGCGGATAAGTTGCAGGCAGCCGGATGAGCTTTAGCAAAACCCTGTCCATTCACCTATTGGCAAGGAATGTATAATGGGAATGTGGAAGCAGATTTTTAGGATTGCGCTTGCAGTCTGTCTTTTGACCGGCATTTCAGGAGCCACAGATTTTGAATCGGAACTTTATAATCTCGGACAATCAATCCACAATAAATGGTTCGATCCAAAAGATCCGAAAGTAACGCTTGAAGAATACCTGAGTATTCTCGATCAGAAGGGAAAGGATGTCGCCCGTGCAAAGGAGCTGGCGCAACTGGCGGAAGTTGAAGGCAATCCATACTATGGCGAACGCTTTTTGGACGAATTGGAAACAGCGGTGAAATCCGGAAATCTAACCCTGGAGAAAGCAAAAGAAAGATTTCTAACCAGCGAAACCTCTATCGGCAATCAGACGATTTATGAGCAATGGCCCGAGCTTGTCCATCGCTCGAATAGTTTTGGAATGCCGTTATTTCAAAGTGCGGTAGCCAATGGTTTTGACTCGGACATAATACGCGAGGCGGTCAGGTGCCTCATACGTACTGCCACTCTCGATGTTGAAAAGGGCTACCTTGGAATCTATCACGGCCGTGAGAAAGCACATGGACATCAGCAGGACGCCGAGGGCAACTACTATGAGCCGAATATGGATTATGATTCCAAGTGCCTTCCACGCAGCGCATATCGTACCACGGTCCCCGGTGAACCGATTCCAGAGTCTGACAGCGCGCTGGCCTGGTGCGAAAGAATCAGGGATGTTTGCGAATCATTCGAGTTGTGGGGAGAGAGAATTGAGGCAACTGACCTGATGAACGAATATTTGATCGATGCTTTATGTATCCTGCCTTATCGTCAGCCGAACACCGACAAAGGCCAGTCATGGTACCTGGAGCTTTCAGAAAGACATAAACTTGAGGAAGCCAAAAAATATATCGAAAATTTCTTCGGCACCGTCTACGGAAAAGTGAAAGTAAAAGAAGGTGACGATATTCGCCCGGCACCAGGGGCATTGGTCACTATTAAAGACCCGCATGATAAAAAGGAATGGACGACCGAGGCGGATGAAAACGGAGAATATGAAATAAATAAAACCGTACTGCACAAAAAATGCTGCCCTATGGATATCTCGGCGGTTTATGATGGCGGCCGGGTTAATGATAAATATCAGAGTCCGCTGGAAAATCCGATCGAGGGCTACCGTTTCAGGAAGGATTTGCTCATCATTAAAAAGGTGATTGATACAACCTGGGTCTGGAGCGGTCACCTGACCTTGAAAGAAAGCATAACTTCAAATTGCGAAATCGGCCCCAGTGAGGAAAATGACTGGGTCTCCTGGAGCGAACATATTTTCAATACACAGACGGCTGAAGTCGATCTACTGATGAGAGAAATAGGGCTTGAGAAGAATGCTGCCGCGGTGGCCCCCATTGATAAACTTCAAACATTTGGCAGCCTTCTATGTGTCAAGAGCGAGAACTCCAATTATCGAGCCCAGCCTCCGGTGACGATCTGTACCAAAGACCCCAAAAGGAGGAGCCCCGGCAACTGGAGTATTAGAAGATCCGGTGAGAAGGGCATGGCCTCATGCCCCATCGAAAATATCTCAATAACGATTTTAAGAGATATTTTCGACCAGCAGGCCAGGATACAGGAATTGACGGCGCAAATGCAGGCGGCAGGCACAGATGTTGGAAAATTGGAAAAACTGAAAGAGCAAATGCGGGACGTGATGACGGGTAAGGGACAGGATGAACTCAAGCTAAAGCTTGCCATCTTAGTTAATTCACCCTGTAAAGGAGAGGTGCTGATAAACAGGTTCAGCCAGAGTCATGAGGTCTGCCTGGGAAAAACAACGACTCACGAGGATACTCAGGACACACAGGAAACAATATTGGGCGGGATTATTACATTAAACATGGATGGCAAATATTCTGTTGATCCCAACGGAAGAGCAAATATTACAGCCGCTCTTGACAGCACGATTACAATGCCGGGAAAAAACACATACGGGCCATGCCCGGATAAGATTCATATAATCAGCGGCAAGCTGGAATTGTCCAGGGAGCCGGAATAATAAAAAGCCCGTCCTATTATAGGGACGGGCTTTGGAGTTGAAAAGAGCACCTTACTAACAGTCGGGGATATCATCGCCGTCCGTATCGCACGGCACGTTACCCCCGATGAAGACATAATTAATGACCCAGACAGCATCCGAGACATTAACATTGCTATCGCAATTGGCATCGCCGGACGCCAGCGGAGCGGGCGCGGCGCCGCCGATGAATACGTAATTTATGATCTGCACAGCATCGCTGACATTTACACTTGAATCGGAGTTGGCATCACCGCACAGGTAAGACGGAGGAGTCGAGATGTCGGTAAATGTTATCTGCGGTATATCGCTCAATAGTAATTCCACCGAGCTGAAGTACTCGCTATCCATGGTATGATTCTCGGGCACGATCTTAACCGCATCGGCACTGACCGCCTGTCCTGAGTTCTTGCCCAGTATGGTTATATCCACAAGCTCCTTCCAGGTACCTGTGCATCCACCGGGATGATTGATCATCGGATCCTTGGCATGGGTCTCGTTCTCCCAGTGCCAGTCCTCCGGCGGCAGAGAGGCTATTGCCGCAGGCCCGGTATGGCCGGGTATGCTGTCAATCAAACTCCCATTGGCGAAAAGCATAATTGTTTGCGAGGTCGCACCGATAGGCGAGAAATCGGCTGATATTTGCCAGCCGGCAACGGTCTTCTCGGCATAACCGGTTCCTATCAACTGCTCCGATATTCCGCTGACTTTCCCGCGCGCCGGACATGCAATCGAAGCGCCTACCGGCAGCATGGGACCATCCAACTGCATCCACACAAAATCAACGGACTGCGGGCATTCCGGACAGGAGCCGTCAGGATCCTCCTCCCAATGCACCTGCAAACCGTCATTGCCCGAAGATCCGATATTACCTAAAGTAACAGAATCACCCAGAGTGCTGATTTCTGCCTGCCCGACACCGCTTAAAAGATCATCCCCGAAAACAAAGGCGCCGACATCGGTAATGATAATCGAATCTCTGTCGGCAAACAGGCACCTGGCCCTTCTCAAAAATTCAAGGTCGGATTGGTTATTCTGGACCAGGAACTCAATACGGTCTCCCGTATGTACTCCGGAACCATCTCTTAGATCGATATCCACCGGGTCTCTGAACTGCACGGAAAATGAGGCCTTTCCGATTTTAATAACATGCCCTATAAATGGTTCCTCACCCGGCCCCTTATCACCTGGGGAATAAAGCACATTGCTTCCGGTTTTAGTGTCGGATTCGTAAAGCGGATTACTGGTTGCGCCGGACATATATATTTTTGTATCATAAATTGTATCGCCAAGCAGACTGAAATCAACCCGTATATGACCGCTGTCGACAAACCACTCGGAATTTATGCTGCCGAAGTAAACATCCTGCTCGGACGATCTATCACCATAAAAACTGGAATAAGTTCTATTGGTAATCGCTTCCGGAGCCATCCATCTAATCTGACCGCCCTTGCAACGGCCGAGGACTGAGGTGAAACCGTCCAGTCCGGAAGAGCTGATATTCTTGACGATAAGCGAGTCTCCTCCGGTCGTTGGCGAAAAGGTGGCGAGTCCACTGGATATATGAGTAAAACCCTCCAAAGGATCGTTTATACCGTTTACTGCGTTTTTAGCCGCAATCTTAATTTCTTTTCCGGTTTGGGGATTTCTGCCCCTTCTGGCTTCTCGTTTCAAATTCGTATATTCACCGGAACTATTTACCAGAATAATTATAATCTGATCCGCCGTCACAGGCTCCTTACCCTGCACCGTTACCTGCATCGAACCGTCCCAGCTTGATGAGATCATTGGAGCGGCTTCCGGCTTTAGGATTCCATGAGTATCGTCACAATCTAACGGATCTCCATTCGCCTTCCCCTCAACCCGCTCGGGCTTGAATGAAAATCTTTCTTCCAGAAGACTGCTGTCATCCTCCTGCTTTTTGCCGTCAAGCCTGAGTTCATATCGAATGGACGCGCCGCTCGCCAGATCGGGATTGAACTGAAGTGTAAAGGTGTAAGTACCATCGGGGTTCTTGGTCTTGATATAATCCCATCCGAAGGTCTCATCCACCCCATCACCATCAACATAAATCCTGGTACTGTCGGTAGTTCCGGGCGGAAGGGAATCATCCGGTGGAAGTACACTCCGGACACGACAGACATCGTTATCAGCAAGATCGGCATCATATCCGTCAAGACCGGACGGCCCGACATTGGACAGGATTAGCTGTCCACCCGAGGAATCCAGGCTGGCTATTCCGGTGGAGATATGTTCCAGACCGAATATCGTGATTGTATCCGGCGGGACATCAAAGTCAGGATCGCAGCAGGTCTGAACAGGATAACCGCCGTAGGGATCGAAGACCGACAGGCCGACGGAAAAATACATCTCGAACAGCTGCAGATCATCCTGATTTACCACGCAGTCACCGTTGAAGTCAGCCTGAAAAAGGCTGTCCGGCAAGGGCGCCTCACCGTTCAAGAAATCGTTCATTAAGGTGAAATCCTGCGATGTCAACACTTCGCCATCATTATTGATATCCCCAGCGGCATCACATGTTTCCTCTATAAAAATCGTATCGATCATCGTAGCTGCATGAAAAGTACAGAGGTACGGAAATGGCCCGGGACCGTCGGAGGCCTCGAATACCACCGAAAATGTCTGGCCGGGAGAATTCATCGTGCCCGAATCCCATGCCTTGGGCGAGGCGGCATCGGAGGTTGTCGTATGGGTACCCTCTACAAGCGTCCAGGTTACGGTATCACCCGGAGCAACCGTGGTTTTTTCAGGCGAAAAATAGAAATTTCCGATGTCTACTTGATGTTCGGTTCCCCTGGCCGGCACGCTTATGAGAATGAAAAGAATTGATGTGGCGATTAGTCCAATAATGCTCCGGCATTTGATCATAGTTCACGCTCCTATCCTTATTTGATTAAATAACAATTATTTACGACATGTGCGAAAATGCAGTACTCCTCCCACTAAGGAGCATTCATATAAAAATCAGATTATAATTTATCAATCTCAGCTACTGATAATAGCGGTATGACAATACAATACTAATGATGTCCGTTATTGTCAAGCAGAATCACGATTATTATTGTCCGGTATTGCTTATTCCACCAGATGATAAAATTGTTGCAGTATGCAACTTGGAACATGCAACAATATGTTGCATATAATTAATGATGCAACATAGAAAATAATGGAAATAATATTATATTGTTGTATTTCAAGCCATTAACTAATTTGTGAATTTTGGCACATGTTTCGCATATATATACTCTATTGGATATGAAACTGGCTATTGCAACATATAAGGATGAGATTGCTCCCTGTTTTGAGGCAGCCAAGAGATTCCAAATCTGTCTGCTTGAAAAAGGCAAGGTGGTCTCAAAGGAGTTCATAAACTGCGACCGCAGCGGCCCTATTGCACGTTTGCGTCTTTTGAAGGATGCTGGTGTGGAAGCGCTTTTATGCAACGGAATAAGATCGTTTTACAAAGACATGCTGGAAGCTGAAAATCTTAAGGTATATAAGGATTTAACCGGTAAAGTAGAAATCTCTTTGAAGCATTTTCTGAAGGGCGGGATTAAGTCCTCGGGCAAAGCTGAAGAGAAAAAAGAGGCTCCCTGCCTGTTCGAGCTGGGAGAACTGGTGGAAATGACACGGGAATATTTGGCAAACAACGGTTTTACGATCGAAAATGATGAATCCGACTTCCCGGTCGATATAGTCGCCAGCCTTAAATGCCCTCGCTGCAACAAACCGATCCGCGTTGCAGTCTGCTGCGCCGGGCATGTCTTCTACTGGGAGAAGGAGATTATGGAATTGCGGTCGATCTCGGAGAATTTTGATGCGGCCGTATATGTGCATGCGGCTCAGGATCAGGTGCTAAAAATATGCAAAGATTTCAATATAAATCTGCTCGATCCCTGGATCCTCGAGAATCCGGAGAAGGATTTGGCTCCTTTGCCGATTTTCAATATTCCGATCAAGGGGCATGAAGCGATTTTTGAGAATAAAACTAACTGGAAAAAAGTGAACAAACAACGATAGATGAGGATGCGATGATCAAACCAATCACAGAAGAAGAACGACAACGCGCGTTCAAAACTCAGCGCAAGCCGGAGGTACTGGAGAAGCAGAAGCTCGATGTCCGGTATCATATCGAAGATCCGGAAGTGAATGAGAGAGCGCAGAAGTTTCTGGAGGCCTTCGCAGCCATATTGAAAAACACGAATTATGGATTCGTGCTCGATCAGTATGTCAGGAGCAGCGCCAAATGTTCGCGCTGTGCCACCGAATGCCAGGTTTACCAGGCGACACGCGATCCCAAGGACATCCCCTGTTATCGCTCGGAACTGCTCTTAAGCGTCTACCGCCGTCATTTCACAGTAGGCGGCATGCTTCGCGGACGGGTTCTGGGAAGCAAAGGGCTAACCGATGAGAAGGTCAACGAAATGGCTGAATCATTCTGGAACTGTACCGCCTGCCGCAGATGCAGTCTGCAATGCCCTGTGGGTATCGACCACGGCCTGGTGACACATCTGGGAAGATACATCTTAAGCGAGATCGGCATTGTTCCGCGTGCGCTGGTGGTCAGCACCCGTGAGCAGTTGGAAGGCAAGACCGGCAATACCTCGGCCATACCTGTTCCGGCCCTTCTGGATACACTGGAATTTCTGGAAGAGGAT
>CAZBZV010000060.1:0-23196 GCA_964496505.1 uncultured Ignavibacteria bacterium
TTTGCTTTACGTATGGCCGAGCACGGTAAGGTTGCGATTGTAACCAAGAAGAAGGAGACCGAGAGCAATACCAACTACGCCCAGGGCGGAATAGCCTCGGTGATCGACAGCGCGGATTCTTTCGAAAAGCATATCGAGGATACCATCAAAGCCGGGGCCGGCCTTTGCGATGAGAATGTGGTCAGGATGGTGGTCGAATCCGGGCCGGATGCTATTAAAAGTCTTATAGATCTGGGAGTGCGTTTCAGTTACAAATCCAACCGCAACAAAAAGATGGAGAAGCTCGATCTGGGCAGGGAGGGCGGCCATTCGGAAAAGCGCGTGGTTCATGCCGCCGATTACACCGGCCGGGAAATCGAAAACCGTCTTGTCAGAGCTGTAAAGGAAAACGAGAATATCACTATTCTCGACAATCATATAGCCATCGATTTAATCTACAAAAATCTAAACGGCCGTCGCCAGTGTTTTGGCGCCTGGATTTTTGATGTACGCGGGATTAGGGTGTACAAGCTGATGGCCTCGATAACATTGATTGCCACAGGTGGCATAGGCCAGGTTTATCTGCATACGACAAATCCCAAAATTGCCACCGGCGATGGGGTGGCTATGGCCTATCGTGCCGGAGCCACAATCGTCAACCTGGAATTCATGCAGTTTCATCCTACGGCGTTATTCCATCCCGAGGGTGAGGGCTTTTTGATTTCCGAGGCAGTGCGCGGCGAGGGCGGAAGGCTCAGGCTTAAGAGCGGTAAACGCTTCATGAAAAATTATGATAACCGTATGGAGCTGGCCACGCGTGATGTTGTCGCCCGCGCAATCGACCGTGAAATAAAACTCTCTGGCGACCCGTGTGTATTTCTGGATTTGACACATCTGAAAGAGAGCTTCATAAGGCAGCGTTTTCCCAATATATACGGCAGGCTGAAAAATATCGGAATTGATATCGCGGTTGACTGGATACCGGTAGTCCCGGCCGCCCATTATATGTGCGGAGGGATCGACACGGATACCGAGGGACGCAGCAGTATCGATAATCTCTATGTCGTGGGTGAGGCAGCACATACCGGTATGCATGGCGGAAACCGTCTGGCCTCGAATTCACTTTTGGAGGCTGTGGTATTTGCCGAAATTGCAGCCAAATCCGCTTCCAAAAAATTGGTTACCAGGAAAGCCAAAAATAAATTGATCTCGGAATTCGACCGTGTAATGGCTGGTAAGATACATGTCTCCGAGGAAGAGCGGATTCTTATCGCGCATCTGATGCTCGATATCAAGCAGGTTATGTCGAATTATGTCGGCGTCGTGCGTTCCAACAAGCGTCTTACATGGGCAAGAAGAAGGCTCGAGATTATCGAAAACGATATCTCCGATCTCTGGCAGGATTTCCCTCTATCGTACGATCTGATCGAATTACGGAACCTGGCAACTGTGGCGGAGTTGATTATAGAATGTGCTCAAACACGCAGGGAGTCGCGGGGTCTTCATTATAATATCGATTATCCCGATTTGGATGATGATAACTGGAAGAAAGATACAATAATAATTAAAAGCTAAAAGAGAGATGATAGAAGAGATACTTATACTGGATTTCGGCTCGCAATACACGCAGCTTATTGCACGCAAGGTCAGGGAACTGAATGTTTACTGTGAAATTGTACCCTATAATTTCCCGATTGAGGAGGCGCGCGGTAAAAATCTGAAGGGCCTGATTCTATCCGGCGGCCCGGCCTCGGTGCTGGCCGAGGATGCCTATTTTTGCGATCCCGAGTATTTGAAAATGGGTCTGCCGATTCTGGGGATATGCTACGGCTTGCAGGTGATCGGCAAGGAGCTGGGAGGGGAACTCCAGCGCTCGCGTTCACGGGAATACGGTCCGGCCATGTTAACGCTTACGGAAAAATCTCTTTTATTTGAGGGTATCGAGGAGCCCTCACGGGTCTGGATGAGTCATGGCGATCATCTGGACAGGCTTCCTCCCGGATTTATCAATATCGGCAAAACCTCGCAGGTGGAGCATTCGGCCATAGCCAATCAGGATAAGAAGATATACGGCCTGCAATTTCATCCCGAAGTCTATCATACCCAGAACGGCAAACAGATACTTTCGAATTTTCTGTTTAATATCTGCAATGCTTCCGGCGACTGGACAATGGAATCGTTTATCGAAGAATCTGTGGCACGAATCAGGGAGACCGCCGGGAACAGCCGTGTTTTATGTGCTGTTTCAGGTGGGGTTGACTCGTCGGTCTGCGCGCTCCTTCTTTCAAGGGCGATCGGAAAGAATCTGGTTGCTGTATTCGTCAATAACGGCCTTCTGCGCAAAGATGAGGATACTGCGGTTATAAAGGAGCTGGCTGATTTGAATGTCGATATACGGGCGGTTGATGCCTCGGAGACTTTTCTATCACGTCTACAAGGTGTAATCGACCCGGAGGAGAAAAGAAAGATTATCGGACGGACTTTCATAGAGGTTTTTGATGAGAAAGCCAAGGAGCTGGGCGAAATCGACTTTTTGGCCCAGGGTACTTTGTATCCCGATGTAATCGAGTCGGTTTCCTTCAAGGGACCTTCGGCTACGATCAAGTCGCATCATAATGTTGGCGGTTTGCCGGAGAAGATGGATTTAAAGCTGATCGAGCCGCTACGTGAGCTTTTTAAGGATGAGGTCAGAGCCCTGGGAGAGAAACTGGGCTTGAATCGTGATTTACTTATGCGTCATCCCTTTCCCGGCCCCGGTTTGGCAGTACGGATATTGGGAGAAATCACCCCGGAGCGTCTGGAATTGGTTCGCGAGGCAGATTATATTTTCATCCAGAGCCTTCGCGATTTCAACTATTACGACAAGGTCTGGCAGGCCTTTTGTGTGCTCCTTCCCGTTCAGGCCGTGGGAGTTATGGGGGATGAGCGGACTTACGAAAATGTCCTTGCCTTGAGGGCGGTTAGCTCTACAGATGGCATGACTGCCGACTGGTCACGTCTGCCCGACGATCTCCTGGAACATGTTTCATCCACGATCGTCAATAAGATCAAGGGAATTAACCGGGTGGTTTACGATGTTTCATCAAAACCGCCGGCAACAATTGAGTGGGAATAGGTCGAAATTGATTGACTTAAAACAAATATTTAATATTATCCTAAGCTAAGATATGGATAGAGGCGATTTAAAAGAGCTTTTGCAGCCGGTGGAGGCAGACCTCGAGAAGTTCGATGTTCTTACGGATGAATTCCTGAAGGCTGAGTCGGACCTTATCTCGAGCGTTGTCAAGCACTTACTGCGCAAAAAAGGCAAGCGCATAAGACCCGCGATAGCATTTCTGATCTCCAGAACGGCTGGTCTGGAGCATGCCCGGATGGTCGAGGCTGCGCTGGCAATCGAGCTAATTCATACCGCCACTCTTCTGCATGATGATGTCGTGGATGAGTCCGATACCCGCCGCGGTCAGGAGACTGTCAACTACAAGTGGAATAATCTGGTCTCGGTTCTAATGGGTGATTACTTTTTCGCCAAGGCGTTCCGTCTGCTGGTGGAAACACAATCCTCCGAGCTGGTTCGCAGAGTTTCCTATGCCACCGAAAAAGTCTCATTCGGCGAACTGCGACAGATCGAGGAGACCTTCAACTGGGAACTCAATGAGGATGCTTATTACAACATCATCCGCGATAAAACCGCCGCACTTTTCTCGGTATCTTCCGCATCCTGTGCGATACTTATAAATGAAGAAACGAAGAGAATCAATCAATTCGGTATGTTCGGGGAAAGCCTGGGTAAGGCTTTCCAGATTGCTGACGATATACTCGATTTCGTGGGCGACAGCTCCAAAACCGGCAAGGGTATCGGGCTCGATCTGCTGCAGGGCAAGGTGACATTGCCCTTAATATACTCGCTTCGTGAGGGGGCCGGGGATGAATCCGAAAAAATCATGGGCACTCTCAATAACGGCCTTAATGAAGAGAGTTTAAATACGATCCTGGATTTCATTAACAATAACGGCGGAATCGAATATGCGCGCAGGCAGGCGGCTCATTTCGGAAAAGATGCCCTGGAGTTCATATCCGAATTTCCCAAATCCAGCTACCGCGAATCGCTTGAAAACCTCATACAATTTACTATCAATCGTGACAATTAGCCGCAAACTATCCACTGGATTATCAGTACAATAAATTAATGTTTGGTCTGGACAAAATATCGTTTGCATTTAATAACTCATGGCTCCTGCCCGCCATAGCAGGCCTTATAATATACCTCGGGCTGGCAGTCCTGTTATATCGCAAAACAAATCCGCCTTTCTCCAAAAGAGTTAGAATCCCTTTGGGTATTATCCGATACCTTGCACTTTTCTTCGTGATCTTCTGCCTGGCTGAGCCGGTATTGTCTGTGGATGTCAAGAAGAAGGACGATCCGGTGGTGGTTTTCCTGGCGGATAACAGCACAAGCGTTAAGACGGTAGAAAACTTCGAGGAAAAATCGGAATTTCTGCGGGATTTCATCAACGGGGATTTCACCAATTTACTCCCTCAGGAAAGCAAGGCGGAATTTTATACCTTTTCCGATACCCTCGAGCCTTCCAATAATCTCGATTTCGAGGGCAGGCAGACCTCTCTGGGTGATGCTATCCATTATATCACCGAGAATTTCAAGGACAAAAATCTGGCCGGAATAGTTGTGGCCTCCGACGGCCTGTCGAATTTCGGCTCTGATCCGATTGCCGCGGGACGCCGGGCGGGTGTACCGGTTTATTCTGTCGACCTGGGTCCTCAAAGAATCAGCCGGGACATACGCATAGTCGACATAGACCATGAGCCGGTTGCCTACGCCGACAAACCGTTCAAGCTGAACATCGAACTTGAAGGCCGCGGATTCGAGAAATCGAGTCTCCCCATAACTGTGAGCTCCGAGGGGCGGGACCTGGCCCGTAAAAACATCGAAATTCTCGGCAAGGGAGAGCGCCAGAGATTCGAAGTCGAAATTACACCTCATGAGCCGGGAGTCAAAAATTTCAATATCAATCTGCCGATACAGCCGGATGAAGAGCTCACCGATAATAACAGCCGCAACCTGAGTATAAAAGTGCTCAAGTCCAAAAAACGGGTGCTTTTGACCGCAAATAAACTCAACTGGGAAGTGACATTCTTAAAAAGAGTAGTATCGTCATCGCCCGATTATGAAATTGATCTGGCGGTTAACGAAGCGGGGGGACGGCTTCCCGATCAGGGATTTCCCGCCACCCAGGATTCGCTTAATCAATATGACATTGTGGCTCTTATCAACTGCAAAAGCAGGTTTATAGGCTCGAATTTGGATATGTTCAATTCCTATATCAGGGATAACGGCGGCTCGCTCTGGTTCTTTCTGGGAAACAATACACGCGGACAGTATCCTTCGGAGGCGCGTCAGTCTGTGATGTCCTTTGCCCCGCGCTTTGAGGATAGATATTATAATGATTTTTCATTTCATCTAAAACTGACCGAGGAAGGCAAAATCCATCCGATTACCCGACTGGTGGAAGATTCCCGTGAAAATACGGTCCTCTGGCAGTCGCTTCCGCCTATGGAAGAGCATCTTCTTCTGTCGGAAATTAAGCCCAATGCCCAAATACTGGCGGTTCATCCCGAACGCGATTATAATAACGATCCCCTTCCGCTGATTTTCTATCATAAATTCGGACAGGGCAAGGTGCTGACATTTGCCGCAGGACCTGTCTGGAAGCTTGGATTCCTGAGTGCAGGTTATGGCGAAGATGATTTCGCATATCGTCAAATCATCACAAATTCAATCAACTGGCTTACCACAGAGGAGGATATCGAGCGAATCAGGCTGGCCTCGGATCAATCGATCTATAAGAGCGGTGAACGTGTCGGGCTTTCGGCCACTGTTCTGGACGAGAACTACAGTCCGCTTGAAAACAGCATAGTCAATGTCGTGGTGAAACCGGTTGGCAGCGATGACAGCCTGATCGTTTCGATGATACAGGAATCGCCGGGGCGATTCAGCGCCGATCTGGGACTGCTGCCGTCAGGCGATTATCTTATCGACGGAAGAGTGGTTTGGGAAGACAAAGTCTTAAAAGAAATTAGCGACAAATTCAAAGTCGAGGGATTTTCCTTGGAAGAGGAAACGCTCTTTCTGCCGCCGGATATGATGCAGAAGATCAGCCAGGCCGCAGGCGGCAAAACCTATAATATCGAAAATTTCGAGGATATTTCCGAGGATTTGAGCACCGTACCCCGCTTTCGAACCGAATCCTACGAAACCCGAATCGCGGGCAATCTCTGGGTGCTGATTATAATACTTGCGCTATTATCAATCGAATGGCTGGTGCGTAAACGTTTGCAACTATTGTAATTCATTTTTATGTTGATTTCTGGCCCCGCCGTTCTTAATTTCCGTTCCTGTTGAATTACTAATTTAAGGAGAATATAATGTCACTTATTTTAATGATTATTGGTCGTGAAATACTGGATTCGAGGGGCAATCCCACAGTTGAGGTGGAATGTTATCTTGATGACGGCTCCTTCGGACGTGCAGCGGTGCCCTCGGGGGCATCAACCGGTGCATATGAAGCGCTTGAGCTTCGTGATGGCGATAAAAAGCGCTACAATGGCAAGGGTGTTTTAAAGGCGGTCGAGAATGTGAATGAAAAGATCGGACCCGCGCTTGTGAAAGAGGGCATCCCGGCCACCGAGCAGAAGATGATCGATGAATTTATGCTGGA
This sequence comes from uncultured Ignavibacteria bacterium, assembly GCA_964496505.1. Taxonomy (GTDB): domain Bacteria; phylum Zixibacteria; class MSB-5A5; order JAABVY01; family JAABVY01; genus JAABVY01. The sequence goes on from CAZBZV010000060.1 coordinate 6,714, forward strand.
ACTGGACGGCTCGGATGGCAAGAAGAATCTCGGCGCTAATGCTATCCTGGGCGTCTCGCTGGCGGTTTGCAAAGCTGCCGCCGAGCTGTGCGGATTACCGCTTTATCGGTATATAGGCGGCGCAAATGCCAATATACTGCCGGTTCCGATGATGAATATTCTAAACGGCGGCAAGCATGCCGACAACACAGTCGACCTGCAGGAATTCATGATTATGCCGGTAGGCGCATCATCATTCAGGGAAGGCCTCAGATGGGGCTCGGAAATTTTTCAGAGTCTAAAAAAGGTGCTGTCGTCCAAGGGCATGGCTACCTCGGTCGGCGATGAGGGCGGATTTGCCCCCAATCTCAAGACCAACCGTGAAGCTCTGGAAGTAATCACCACTGCGGTCGAAAAAGCCGGTTACAAGCCGGGAGATCAGATTCTGTATGCGCTCGATCCTGCCGCCACGGAATTTTTCGATGCGAAAAAGAAGGTCTATGATCTGGCAGGTGAAGGCCGGAAGCTTTCCTCTCCGGAAATGGTCGAGTTTTACTCTGACCTCTGCAAAGAATTCCCGATTATTTCAATCGAGGACGGTTTGGCTGAGGATGACTGGGACGGATTTGTGGAAATGACGAAAGCTCTTGGCGATAAGGTCCAGATTGTGGGCGATGATCTGTTTGTGACCAATCCAAAGCGTTTGATAACCGGAATCGAGAAGAAAGCTGCTAATTCTATTCTGATTAAGCTCAATCAGATCGGCAGTCTGTCGGAGACTCTGGCGACTATCGAAATGGCCCAGAAAAATAATTTTACCGCCATAGTATCTCATAGAAGCGGTGAGACCGAGGATACGACAATCTCGGATGTTGTTGTGGCAACTCAGGCCGGGCAGATCAAAACCGGATCGCTCTGCAGGACAGACCGTATCTGCAAATACAATCAGCTTCTGAGAATCGAAGAGGAGCTGGGAGATTCGGCACAATATGCCGGCAAAAATGCCTTTTATAATTTGAATTTATGAGCAGAAAGAAAAAGAGTAAATACCAGGGTGTGGATTTTGCGCCGGGAAATTTCATCCGGCGCCTCAAACTCGAGGGCACCAAAAAACGGCGCGGGTTGATTAAGGCGCTGATTCTGGTGGTTGCGGTGGTGGTGGCGGTAAAGCTGGCGGTTGGGCCGTTTGGCACACTCGAATTAATCCGCATGCATCAAAAAAAGCGCTTGCTCGAGGATAAGATACAGATGCTTTCGGCTGACCTTACCAATCTGGAATGGCAGGTCCATCAGCTTTCGAATCCCTTGTATATAGAAAAGCTGGCCCGCGAAAAATACTGGATGATCAAGCCGGGCGAGATAATCATAAAACTTCCATCCAAACAGTACCAGCAAAATGACCCTTCATAGATCAGATGCAATAATCCTCAAACGAGACCGCTCAGGAGAGTCATCTCTCATGGTCGAATGCTTCATGCAGAGCGAAGGACGTTCCACTCTTCTGGCCAAGGGCGCTCGCAAGCCGGGCTCATCTATGGTCGGCAAACTGGAACCCTTCAGCGAGGTTGAGCTATTATACTATCGCAAAAATGATGAAAGCCTGGGGGTGATTTCGCAGGTTGAGCAGAAGCGTTCCAACAATGATCTTTCCGGTGATATCCGCAGGCTAAGCTATGCCTCGGCTGTGGTGGAAGCGCTCAAGAATATTGCCTATCCAGGTGAAGAGCAGGAGAATATGTATAGACTCGTTTCGGGCACGTTCTATATGCTCAACTATGCCGCACCCAAAAAACTTGAATTCTTCTTTCTGGTCTTTCTGCTCAAGTCACTCGACTTGATCGGCCTTTCACCGCAGTTTGACCAATGCGTTAAATCCGGCAAACCGATTGAAGAAGAAGAGGAAATCCTATTCTCCGTAGAACAGGGCGGAGTGGTCTCAAAAGAAATGGCATCATCGGAAAACAGCTATTTCAAGCTGGACCGCGGAATAGTCAATGCTATAAGAAAGGCGCGAGAAGCCGATATCGATAAGCTGAAGGGTCTGACCTTTACTGAAAAGCAGAATGCTGTAATAAAGGATCTTTTGTTTTCATTTTTGAGTTATCATACTGACGGTAAACCCAGTTTTAACTCGCTTAATTTTCTTTCGAAACTTGCAAACTATTGAACGGGAGGCCATGTGGCGAGAAGAGAATCAGGTCCAATGGAAAAGCTAATCAGCCTTTGCAAACGGCGCGGATATATATTCCCTTCATCAGAAATCTACGGCGGTCTGGAATCCTGCTGGGATTACGGCCCTCTGGGCGCGGAACTGAAACGGAATCTGAAGGACTTCTGGTGGAAGTCGATGACCATGAAACGCGACGATATCGAGGGAGTCGATGCATCCATACTGATGCATCCCAAAGTTTGGGAGGCCTCCGGGCATCTGACCTCGTTTACAGATCCGATGGTGGACTGCAAGACCTGCGGCACACGTTTCCGTGCCGACAGCCTGGAGACCGAAACCTGCCCTAAAAAGCCCTCCAAGTCGCCGCTGGAATGCGGCGGTGAATTAACCGAGGCGCGAAATTTCAACCTGATGTTCAAGACCTTCATGGGGCCGGTTGAGGATCAATCGGCGGTTATCTATATGCGGCCGGAAACCGCTCAGGGTATTTATGTGAACTTTCATAATGTCCAGAAACCGTCACGACAGAAAATACCTTTCGGGATTGCCCAGATCGGCAAGGCCTTCAGAAATGAGATCACGACCAAGAATTTTATCTTCCGCACGCGTGAGTTCGAGCAGATGGAGATGCAGTACTTTATCCATCCTTCCGAAGACGAGAAATGGTTCGAGTACTGGCGCGATGAACGTTTGAAATTTTATCACGACCTTGGAATCAATCCCGACAAACTGCACCTGTCGGAACATGGTCCCAACGATCTGGCGCATTACGCCAAACGGGCGGTGGATATCGAATATGAATTTCCATTCGGGATTAAGGAGCTGGAGGGTATTCATAACCGAACTGATTACGATCTCTCGCATCATCAGGAGACCAGCGGCAAAGATCTTCGCTACTATGATCAGCCCAATAATGAGCGCTATTTGCCCTATATAATCGAGACCTCGGCCGGATGTGACCGCACGATTCTGGTAATTCTACTGGATGCCTACAATGAAGAAGAGGTCAAGGGAGAGAATCGTGTCGTTTTGAAAATCAATCCCAAACTCGCCCCTGTAAAAGTGGGAGTGTTTCCTCTGGTAAAGAAAGAGGGTATGCCGGAAATAGCTCTGGATATATTCCACAATCTGAAAAAGCATTACAAGTGTTTCTATGATGACGGCGGTGCGGTGGGGCGGCGTTACCGGCGTCAGGATGAGGCCGGCACACCGTATTGCATTACCGTTGACGGTCAGACCAAGGAAGATAATACCGTGACTGTACGCGAACGCGACAGCATGGAGCAGAGCAGGGTTAAAATCGATGCTCTGGTTGATGAGTTCAGAAACAAGCTTGAATTTTAGAAAATAAATAACTTTTGTTTTATAAATCGGGGAGGAATTATGATCAGAGTGGTTGTTATACTTTTGCTTCTTTCGAGTCCGCTTTTGGCACAGGGAGTGTCCTTTGGAGTTCATGGCTGCGGATCATGGCTCAAGGGCGAATTTGAGTCCGGTGGATTTTCCTATGAATCTGAGGATTATGAGACAATCTATGGAATCGGTGGAGATGTTATGTTCAAGCCGCCCATGTCGCCCCTGGGAATCGAGGCCGGATTTACATATCTCTCAAAAAGCGAGACAGAGGATGATGTCGAATTCGAGACCAAGGGACATCCATTATATGTGAACGGCAAATTCTATTTCAGCCCTCTGATGTATGTCGGCGGAGGAGTTAATTATACTCTCTGGGATGTTTCGGCAGGCGATGAGGAATACGATATCGACGGCAAGATCGGATTTCAGGGTGGAGTTGGAATAGAATTTGGAGCTGGCAGCCTCAAGCTTTATGGCAGCGCATTCTATTTTGTTCAGAAGGGTGAAATGCAGGTCGATGAATTTGCCTTCCCGGTCGACGAGGCAATTAATGTGGAGTTAAAGGGCCTCCAGATTCGCGCCGGAATCCGCTTTGGCGGATGAAAATGATTTATGAGAGTATATTTAGCGAAGATTTATCATTTTTGATTCTTTTTTAGTGGCGGATTTGTCAATATCCGCCACTTTTAATATCCCCGTGAGAATTACTAACATTCCAGCCTGAGTTGTTAGCGGCCCATATTGCTCAGCGCTCTCGAAAAGCGAGAATGCCATTCTGGAAAACATAAAGGCCAGACCTGCCAGACACACATTTGCGACAAATGGACTGACGGCGGTGTATATTCTATCTCTAAGGTATTTCATGTAGCTGATGTTTATCCAAATATAGATGCCCATACCGATCAGGCCGAGCTCCGCAGCCTTTTGCAAAAATCCGTTGTGCAGCAAACCGAATTCGACGATACCCCTCAGATGATATCCGATGATTGGATGAGTTGCCTGAACATAAGGCTGCAAAACCTTGCCCACAGCCCCATATCCAACTCCAAAAATCGGGTAATCCAATATCATAGGCAAAGCGTTTGCCCAGAGAAGGGTTCTACCCGTTGAGCCGGAATAAAGGCGCAAAGCCTGGGCCTGATCCATCAATGCTGCGCTCTGTTGATAGACCGCATATCCCGCGGTCAATAGAATCAGTATAACGGCTGTCATCAGCTTATAATGTTTGGCATAAAACAGGTAGATAATAACCAGGGCCAGAAATGAAAGAAGGCTGGCGCGGGCACCCCCAGCCAGTAAGGCGAAGAGCGCTATACCGAAAAGCAGTATGAATAATATCGTATTTTTGGACGATCGCTGCCACTCCTTCCAAAGCATAAATGCCAGGGCAACAGCATAAACAGCATACATACTGAGAGTATTAGGATTTTTAAAGAAGCCGGAAGTTCTGATTCCCCCTCCGGTAAACCATTGATAGATCGCGGTGAGCATTGTCGGCAGTAATACTATGAAGGCTGCGATAATAATGTGCCGAAGATCCTTCTCGGATCGTATTAGATTATAAACCAGCACAAACATTGCCAGATATGTAACCATTCGAAGAAATGCCAGGAGAGATGGAATCGGGTACGGTGAGAATATCGTTGAAAAAACCGACCAGATATAAATGGCTGTGATTGGAATAAAAATCTGCCTGTTTGGAAAAGCAATCTTTTTTGAGGAAAGCAGATACTTTGTCCAGGCCAGAGCCAAAAGCAGTACTAACAATGTCAGGCGATAGAATTCATACGGGCCCTCATCTGAAATAATCAGACTTTCAAAGGGCAGCCATAACATTAGGAAGTAAATATAACCCATCCTCGGAATGTATATTAGAGCCATGGATGCAATTACAATCACAAATGCAATTGCATAAAAGGGGGAAGACAAAGCGAGCAGGAGTAAGAGGAAAAGATCGAATGCTATGAGAGCTAAGATTAGAGGACTTTTCCATATACCTCCGCTTGATGCAAGTATAATCGTGCTCATGATCAGAATTATATCATTGAGACCAATTTTATCAAGCTAAATATTTGAATTGTAAATGAATCAAACAGCTATTAATATAGGTAAGTATGACTGGTATTATGAAAGATTTCATGTACGAGCTGCTTCAGGATGGCGACAAAATCGTAATCGGCCTTTCCGGAGGGCCGGATTCGGTGTATCTGGCGCATATTCTGTATTCCCTGAAACAGGAGAAATCGCTTGAACTGTATCTTGCTCATGTCAACTATAAACTCCGAGGAGAGGATTCCGTGCTGGATGAAAAATTCTGCCATGAGTTCGCGGAAAGGCTTGGTCTGCCTTTAGAGGTTAAAACCGCCGATCTCTCAGGGCTGAAAGAATCCCCGGGTAATATCCAGGCTGAGGCAAGAAAAAGCCGTATGCAATTTTATGAGGAGATTGCGGATAAATATAACTGCAACAAAATCGCCCTGGGACATACTCTGGACGATAATATCGAAACAATCCTTGCCAATATATTTCGGGGATGTGGGCTTGCCGGCCTTTCCGGGATGCCGGCAAAATCCGGCAGAATTATAAGGCCGCTTTTGAATATCAGGAAATCGGATATTCTCGAATATCTCGATGAGAACCAAATCGCATACAGAATCGATGCCTCCAATCTGCAGAGCGATTATACCAGAAACAGAATCAGGAATATCATCCTGCCGATGATCACTGATGAGATCAATCCCGGAGTTTATGACTCGCTGGCAAGGCTCTCCAGAATGGCCTCCGAAGCTTCAGAGTATTTTGAGAGTTATGCAGGGAATTTTATCGATCGCTATGCTCAATATACCCTGCAAAATAATATTGTTATACCTCTCGATAGATTTATCAGTCTCGACAAAATTATTAAGCGTTATATACTCAAAAGCTCAATCCAAAGACTGATTGGGGATATTCGCGGAATCACAGCTTTCGATTTAATCGACTCTGCGTTGGATGTGATAGACAGATCGACCGGCACCCGTGCCGATCTGGGCGGGAAACTGATGATCGAAAAAGCTGCTGAAAGTCTGATCGTATTCAAACCGCAGCCAAAAATCGAACCTGAAACGGTCACAATTCCCGGAAAAAGCATGTTGCATACTTTCAATATAGTGTTAAATTCGGAATTAGGGAGCAAAACCTCTGAGGTAAAACATTCGAAGAACAATTACAGTGTATTTCTCGATTTTGATAAGCTCCGGGGTGAAATGAAGATCAGACAGTTCAGGGAGGGCGATTATTTTCAGCCGCTTGGTATGAAGGATGCAAAGAAATTGAGTGATTTCTTCACAGATCGCAAAATCCCCCGTGCCTTCAGACCGGAAACTCCATTGTTGGTATGCAATGGGGAGATTGCCTGGGTAATCGGTTATGAGATTTCGGAGCTTTTTAAACTCGATAATTCAAGCAGGAAGCCCGTGAAACTTTGGGCCGAAAAAGTTGTTAAAAATGGCAAATAATATTGCGAAATTGACGCAAATGTTGAGTGAGACCGAGATTAGAAACAGGGTCTCGGAGATGGCGGATCGGATAAATCGGGATTATTCCGGAAAAAAGCCGATCTTAATTGGAATATTGAAAGGATCTTTCGTTTTCCTGGCTGATCTGACGAGGGATCTGGATATAGAGCATGAGATTGATTTCATGATGGTATCGAGCTATGATGATGACCCGCATGAATCGGGAAATGTTAAGCTAATTCTGGATTTGAGCCGAAATATATCAGGGGAAGATGTTATAATCGTGGAAGATATAGTTGACAGCGGAAAGACATTGAATTATATCTATCACAATCTTTTAATGAGGAAACCGAATTCGCTTGAGATTGTAACACTTCTGGATAAGACAGAACGCAGAGAGATTGAACTTGATATAAGATATATCGGTTTTGAGATTCCGAATCGCTTTGTAGTGGGTTATGGCCTGGATGATGCCGGCATGTTTCGCGGCCTTCCGTTCATAGCTTACAGGAACGAGAAAGGATAAAGATTGAACGAGAATTTTAGAAAATATTTTTCAGATGACGATAATGACGACAGGCCGCCTCGCAAGCCGGTTGACAAGAAGAGACCCTCGGGTGAAGATCGCAAAGATGAGTTCAACTGGAAGAAAAGCGGACGCACCCTCTTCTTCTGGGCAATCATTATCATAGTATTCATCTTTGCCTTTAAGATGCTCTCCACAGGCGGCGGTGATGTTATCGAACTTGACTACAGCCAGTATATCAAGCAGCTCAGGAATGATAACATTCAGGAAGTCGTTATGTCCGAGAAGGAAATCGAGGGCAAGTTCAGGCAGCCCTATTCCGGCACCGTACGAGGTACGACCAAGCAGTTTCAGCGCTTTACGACCATTGTGCCTGTGAAATCTTACGAAGAGGTTAAGCTTCTACTCGAGAAAGATGTTGTAATCAAGGCCAAAATAGATGACTGGGGCTGGATCACGATCCTGATCGGTTCGGCGCCCTGGATTCTTTTGATCCTGTTCTTCTTCTTTATGATGCGTCAGATGCAGTCAGGCGGTCCCAAGGGGCTTTTCTCATTCGGTAAAAGCAAGGCGCGTCTGGCTTCAGACGCCGGACCCAAGGTGACCTTTGCCGATGTGGCCGGATGCGATGAAGCCAAAGAGGAACTTGAAGAAATCATTGAATTTCTCAAAGAGCCGGGAAAATTCCAGAAGCTGGGCGGAAAAATTCCAAAGGGCGCACTGCTTTTGGGCTCCCCCGGAACAGGAAAAACCCTGCTTGCCAGAGCTGTGGCAGGAGAAGCGGGCGTTCCGTTTTTCTCCATGTCCGGATCGGATTTTGTGGAGATGTTCGTGGGCGTGGGCGCCTCGCGTGTCCGTGACCTTTTCGATCAGGGCAAGAAGAATGCGCCCTGTATTATTTTTATAGATGAGATCGATGCCGTAGGACGTCATCGCGGCGCAGGTCTGGGAGGCGGTCATGATGAGCGCGAACAGACCTTAAATCAGCTTTTGGTTGAGATGGACGGTTTTGATGCCAATGACGGCGTGATCCTGATCGCTGCCACGAACCGTCCCGATGTGCTTGATCCGGCACTTCTGCGTCCCGGCCGTTTCGACCGTCGAATCGTGGTCGATCAGCCTGATGTCAAAGGACGTGAGGGCATACTCGAGGTTCACGTCAGAAAGGTCAATCTGTCCGATGATGTTGATTTGGAAATTCTGGCACGAGCCACTCCCGGATTGTCTGGAGCGGATATTGCCAATATGGTAAACGAGGCGGCGCTTCTGGCGGCACGACGCGGGCATGATAAGGTTTATATGAACGATATGGAGGATGCCAAAGATAAGGTTATACTCGGTACCGAACGGCGTTCACTGGTGATTACCGAAGAGGAGAAAAAGACCACGGCCTACCATGAGGCAGGGCATGCGCTGCTCGGTAAACTTTTGCCCAAGGCCGATCCCGTGTATAAAGTCACCATTATTCCCCGCGGTATGTCTCTGGGACAAACCTCATCGCTCCCGGTTGATGAAAAGCGCACCTACACAAAGGACTATCTGGAGGCTATGCTGATTGTCTTCATGGGCGGACGTGTGGCCGAAAGACTGGTTTTCGACCATCTTTCCACCGGCGCGGGCAACGATCTTGCCCGTGCTACCGAATTGTCGCGCAAGATGGTGTGCGACTGGGGCATGTCCGAGTCACTGGGCGCGCTTACATTCGGCAAGAAAGATAACGAGGTTTTCCTGGGACGCGATATAGTTCGCGACAGAAATTATTCCGAGGAGACAGCCCGTCAGATAGATATCGAAGTGCGAAAGATAGTTGACGATGCCGAGAACAAGGCCATGGAGCTTCTGGAACACAAAATCGATGAATTGCATAAGATCGCTGAGGCTCTTCTGGAACGTGAGCTTCTGGACGGCGATGACCTCGAAAAGATAATAAAAGGCGAAGAACTGGAGGAGATGACTACTCCCTCCAAAACATAGAATTGATGAAGCCGAATTTCAGTCCGATTGATATCGGAAAAATAAATTTCGATTTTTCCCGTCCCTATGTTATGGGAATCCTGAATGTTACTCCGGATTCCTTTTCAGATGGCGGGAATTTTTTTTCCCGCGATAAAGCGATCGATCATGTCCTGCGCATGCAGCAGGAGGGCGCCGATATCATCGATATCGGCGGTGAATCCACTCGACCCGGTTCTGATCCAGTTAGTGCGGAGGAAGAGCTTGAGCGGGTGATTCCCGTAATTGAAGCGGTTGCACCAGAATTAAAAATCCCGATTTCGATTGATACCTGCAAGGCGGAAGTGGCCGAAAAGGCTCTCGATGCGGGAGCGTCAATGATTAACGATGTAACCGGACTGCGCGGAGATGACAAAATGGCCGCTCTGGCTTCATCACGCAATGTGCCTGTGGTGATAATGCATATCAAGGGCAAACCCAAAACAATGCAGAAAAAGCCGCAATATGATGACCTGATTGGTGAGATTAGTGACTATTTCCAAGAAAGTATCAGGATTGCAGAAGATGCCGGGCTGACCAGAAATAAGCTAATCCTCGATCCGGGCATTGGCTTCGGTAAAACCTATGCTCACAATTTTGAATTGATAAGAAATCTCGGCGAATTCCAGAAATTCAGTTTGCCGCTCCTTGTAGGTGCTTCCCGCAAACGCTTCCTTTCCATCGATAACAAATATCCCGAGACTGAGCGTCTGGAGCAATCTCTGGTGGTGGCCTGCGCTGCGGTTGGGAACGGCGCCAATTTTGTGCGGGTGCATGATGTCCTCTCGACTAAAAAAGCGCTCTGGGCCTTCCTGAACATCAATATTTCACGATAAATTATATCTGGCTTCCAAGTTTGCTTGCAATTTGCCAAAAATAGTAATATTATACTGTTTTAACCGGATAAAATTATGGAAATACTCAGCTACCAGTTTCTGGATTTCACAATAATAGACCTTCTCGATGTCTTCGTGGTGGCTTTTATCATATTCAAGCTGCTGGAGCTTGTGAAGGGTACTCGTTCGGCGCAAATGATGATCGGGCTTGTGTTTATCTTCATCGTAGCCTTTCTGGCCTACTGGTTTCAGCTCGAGGGCATGAAATGGCTTTTCTCCAATCTGGCCACGGTCGGTTTTATTGTGCTGGTAGTCGTTTTCCAGCCTGAAATCCGCGGCGGTCTGGCCCAGATCGGCCATACCCGTTTTATGCGGCGCTTCGTGAAAAGTGAATCGGAGCATGCCATAGATGAGGTCGTCAAGGGCGCGATTCGTCTTTCTGAGCTTCGTTACGGCGGACTTATCGTCCTCGAACGGCAGGTCGGGCTGAAAAATATAATTGCCACCGGAAGGCAGATCTCGGCCGAGGTCTCCTCCGATCTGTTAACGACAATATTTACACCATATACACCATTACATGACGGCGCGGTAATTATCAGAAATGAGAAGTTGCTGGCCGCCGCATGTGTTCTTCCAATGACTCAGAATCCCCGCTATGCAAATCTGTTTGGCATGAGACACAAGGCCGCAATCGGCGTTACCGAGGAGTCCGACGCTGTATGCCTGGTTGTCTCGGAAGAAACCGGTGCAATTTCAATTACCTATCAGGGAAAATTCAAGCGTGATCTCGAGAAGCTCACACTGCGGGACAGCTTGATGGAAATCCTTGAAATGTCCTGAGATGTTTGTTGACCTTGTAGAAATCGAAGTCCAAAGCGGCCATGGAGGTCCCGGATGCGTTTCATTCCGTCGGGAGAAATTCGTTCCCAAGGGCGGTCCGGACGGCGGTGATGGAGGTAAAGGCGGTTCGGTCTTTATTCAGGTCGACAGCAATCTGAATACGCTGATGGATCTCAAATACCGCAAGAGCTACAAGGCCACAAACGGTCAGCCGGGAAAGGGTGGCAATAAGAGCGGCGAGGACGGCAAAGATGTTACTGTGCGTGTGCCGCCGGGGACTATGGTATTCAACGCCGAAAGCAGTGAATTGCTGGCGGATTTGGTTGAAGATGGTGAAAAGTATAAGGCGGCCAAAGGGGGTATTGGCGGAAGGGGCAACACACATTTCAAATCGCCCACCAATCAGTCGCCAAGACGTGCCGATTTCGGCAGGCCGGGAGAGAGTTATCGTCTCAGGCTGGAGCTTAAGCTGATTGCAGATGTCGGACTGGTTGGATATCCCAACGCCGGGAAATCCAGCCTTTTAAAGGCGATGTCTGAAGCCAAACCCAAAATCGCCGAATACCCGTTTACGACCTTAAATCCGAACATAGGGATAGTAAATATAAGTGAATTCGAGAAAATCCGGATGGCCGATATACCGGGCATAATAGACGGTGCCAGCAGGGGTAAGGGCCTGGGGTTCCAATTTTTGCGCCATATTGAGCGCACCTCAGTTCTTCTGTATCTTCTCGATGGCGAGAAAAATGATTTTCTTGAGGACTATAATGTGTTAAAACAGGAGTTGGAGCAATATAATTGGCGTCTTCCAACCAAGCCCAGTATCGTTTGTATAAATAAAATTGATCTCTGGGATGAGGAGATGATAGCGCTCTGGAAAGCGGAACTTGGCGAAGGTTATATTTTCATCAGCGCTAAAGAGAGGGTCGGCCTTGATGAATTGAGAACCGCAATTCTGAGGTACAAGGTGGAAGAGAAGAAGGAAAATGGGTTTGAATGATGATAAAAGACTGGCCTGGCTGGCACTGGCAACTGTGCCGAAGGTCGGACCGGTCACGATTCGCAAACTTCTGGGGAAATTCAAATCCCCTGATGCGGTTTTCGATGCCGCCCCATCAGGATTTGGCGATCTGCCCTCCATAAGTCCCAAGCTGGCCTCTGCGATTGCAAAAGAGGCTGATTTTGAAAGGGCCGAAAAGCAGCTCGAGCTGCTGGAAAAGTCGCCCTATAAGCTGGCGGTTCTGGAATCGGAAGATTATCCCAGAGCGCTAAAAGAAATCTATGACCCGCCGCCCTTTATCTACTATGACGGCGATTTAGACTGTCTGGAAAGGCCCTGTCTTGCGGTTGTCGGCCCAAGGAGCGCCTCTACATATGGCAGGATGATGGCTGAAAAATTGGTCAGGGAATTAATTGAGGCCGGATTTACTATTGTTTCCGGCTTTGCCCGCGGAATTGATACAATAGCACACAAGACTGCTATCGAAAAGGGCGGTCTGACCGCTGCGGTTTTTGGCTGTGGTATCGATACTATTTATCCCCCTGAAAATAAAACGCTTTATCGCAGTCTGGTCTTAAACGGCTGCGCCATTTCCGAGTTCTTCCTGAAAGAGAAGCCGGAGCCGAAGTATTTTCCGCGCCGCAATCGCATTATTTCCGGCTTGAGTCTGGGAGTTCTGGTGGTTGAGGCCGGGGAAAAATCGGGAGCGCTTCTGACCGCCCAGCATGCCCTCGATCAGGGACGGGAAGTCTTTGCGGTGCCGGGTAATATCAATTCCCGAACATCAAGGGGCACAAATCGTATCATCCGGGAAGGTGCAAAGCTGGTAACCTCGGCAGAGGATATACTTGAGGAATTGAAATTCCTGGTGCCGCCCTCCATTCCTTTGCGGGAGAACAGGTTGGCTCCAAAGCTTGAGGGTGTACAGAAAAAAATCTATGATATTTTAAGCAATCAACCGATACAATTAGACAAGATAGTCAAGCAGGCTGATATGCCTGTGGCAGCGGCTCTTGAAACTCTGCTCGAGCTCGAACTCAACGGTCTGGTCCGTCAGTTATCCGGAAAAATGTTTGTAAAACAGTTCTAAAGTGTTTATAATAGCAAGTTGCAAAGCAAAGAAGTAAAAATAGTTAATAAATACGGCTTACATGCGCGGCCGTCGGCCCAACTCGTGAAAACAGCCGCCTTCTTCAAATCCGATATCTACCTTGAAAAAGATGGTTTGAAGGTTAACGGCAAGTCCATTATGGGTGTTATGATGCTGGCGGCTGAGTTTGACTCCACCGTAGTTGTTTCAGCTCAGGGGCCCGACGAAAAAGAGGCGGTGGAAACGCTCTCTAAATTATTGAGCAGCGACTTCCAGGAAGTCTATGACGATGAATAAACATTCGGCCGAAAGAGAAGAGCTTGACGGTATAGGCGTATCTCCGGGTATTGCCTGCGGGAAGGCCTTTTTGCATATCTCCGGATTTCCGGAATATAAAGAGGAAATCGTTTTAGAGGAGGCCGTTCCGCAGGAAATCGACAAGGTCAAGCGTGCATTCGAGCAGACCAGCCATGATATGGAGCATATCAAGACGCAGGCTGCCGATTCCGAAAGCACCGATTTGACAGGTGTGCTTGATGCCCAGATTCTGATCGTTGCCGATCCGGAATTCCAAAATCAGGTTATCGACAAAATCGAATGCATGCAATATTCGGCAATCTATGCTTTCACCTCGTCTGTTAATGACAATATCGAGATGCTCTCCCGTTCAAAGGATCCGTATATGCGTGAGATGGTTGCGGATATCGAGACTGTCTCGAATCATATTCTGAAGCACTTGCTGGGAGAACGTCACAAGGAATTAACCGGTTTCTCAGAACCTGCGATATTGTTTGCCTCATATTTCAACCCCGGCGAGATACTTGAGATGCCGAACCTCAATGTTACCGGCTTCGTGACCGAGAGGGGCGGACCGACCTCGCACATGGGGCTTTTTGCCAAGTCGCTGGGAATTCCTGCAGTTGTGGCTGTGAGGGCTAATCTCAAGCAGATACCCTCGGGCAGCAGAATCGTTGTTGACGGCAACAAGGGGATCGTGATAGTCAATCCGGGAGATGACGAGTGGAATGAATACCAGCAGATTTCTCAAGCCAGGCGCGAGGCAAGATTCAAGCGTTTCGAACAAATCCACGAGCTGCCGTCCTCCACACACGATTCGCATCACGTGGAAATCATGGCAAATCTGGATTTGCCGACCTCTCTGGACAAAATTCTGGCTCACGAGCATGTGGGAATCGGCCTTTATCGAACCGAGTTTCTGTATTTGAAGCGGGCCAACTTCCCCTCGGAAGCTGATCAGACTGAAGTATACTATGATATAGCCAAGAAATTCGCGCCGCAAAATGTGATCCTGAGGACATTTGATTTGGGCGGAGACAAGCTTACAGATTATTTCAAGTCCGAATTCGAGATCAATCCCGCCCTGGGATGGCGTGCAATTCGCTTTTCTCTCGATGTTGTGCCGATTTTCGAGGCCCAGTTGAGGGCGATGCTCAAAGCCTCGACCTTGAAAAATGTCAGCATTATGCTGCCTCTTATCACTACCCTGGATGAGGTGCAAAAGGCTAAAAAACTTCTAAAAAAAATAAAGAAAGACCTGCACGATGAGAAGGCGGCCTTTGATGAGGATATAAAATTCGGCATTATGATAGAGACACCGGCGGCGGTTATGATTGCCGATTACCTGGCTGAGGAGGTCGATTTCTTCTCGATCGGCACCAACGATCTAACTCAGTATACCATGGCCGTGGATCGCAATAATAAACGTGTCGCCAAGAATTTTCAGGTACTCCATCCGGCAGTAATCCACTCCATAAAAAGAACCGTAGAGGCGGCGCATAAGGCCGGCAAGACGGTAGGAATATGCGGGGAAATCGCAGGTGATCCATTGGCAACCAAGCTTCTTGTAGGACTGGGTGTGGATTCACTTTCGATGAACCCGGCTTCGATTCCGGTTGTTAAGGGAATATTGCCGAAAATCGGTTTTGAGGAAGCGCTTAAATTTTCTCAAAAGATATTGAAATTGAAGACTGAGAAGGAAATCCTGGAGACATTAATTAAGGATTTTAAGGAGAGTAACCTTAATAATTCTTTGAATAAAAAGGGAGAACTAAAAAATGCCTGATTTTGCAAGCTTAAAGGATACGTACGATTCACAGGGAATGTACGAAAAGATTGTGAAATTTCCCTCGCAGTTCAAAGAGGGATGGGAGATCGGCAAAGCCGCCGAGCTTCCCGCTGTCGATCCAAATGTAATAAAAAATATAGTAGTTTGCGGTCTGGGCGGTTCTGCTATCGGCGGTGACCTGGTGCGAACATATCTTGCATATCAACTGGGCCTGCCCATGTATATCTGCCGCCATTATAAAGTCCCGGAATATGTCAGCCAGTTCTCGCTTTGCATAATATCCAGCTATTCCGGCAATACCGAGGAAACATTGTCCGCTTACGATGACGCCAAAAGCCGCGGGGCTCTGATTCTGGCGATTACCTCCAACGGTAAACTAAAAGAAAAGGCGCTCGCGGATGGCTATAAAGTAATTGAAATTCCTCCCGGCTTCCCGCCCCGTGCGGCTCTGGGATATTCATTCGTACCGATGCTTACAGCGCTCTCCCGCATGGGATTTTGCAAGGGTGTCAATCCCGATATTGAAGCCTCCATTTCTTTCATGCAGGAAAATGTGAAGAGTTTTACGCTTGATAATGAAGATAATATTGCAATGCAGACCGCCGAGAAAATGCATGGAAAATTCCCGCTTATCTACGGCGGCCAGGATTATGTAGATGCTGTGGCGGTAAGGTTCAAGGGACAGATTTGCGAGAATGCCAAACAGCTCTCCTTTTTCAATTTCTTTCCCGAGTTCAATCATAATGAGCTGGTCGGGTGGGGCGACATGGAACCGTTTAAGGACAAGCTCTATACCGTGATCCTGAAGGACAAGGCCGATCATGATCGTGTCTCGATCAGGATGAAAATAGTGGCCGACATTATCAGGGAAAAGGGAGTTGAAGCGCTCGAATATGAATCCTCCGGCCCGAATCTTCTGGCACGGATATTTTCGCTTATACAATTTGGAGATTTTACGAGCCTCTACCTGGCGCTTCTAAATGAGGTCGATCCCACACCGGTCAAGGTGATCGATTATCTGAAGGATAAATTAGCTGAAGTTTAATGAAATACCTGCTTCGATTTTTCACCCCCGCGCTTTTATATCCGGCGATGCTTTCCGCATCTGCCG
>CAZBZV010000061.1:0-22933 GCA_964496505.1 uncultured Ignavibacteria bacterium
AGGCCTCATATTTATATCCCCAGTTTCCGCAGGCGATCTTCAAATATCGGCCGGCACAGAATACGAATATATTTCCAGCGACTTTTTTCTTTTGACCGAGGATACTTTGTCTGTCAATCCGGATTCGCTGGATGCGCTCAAACGTTCGATCGATGCCGCCAATGAGCTGAGCGTATTCGGGAAAATACAATACGGGCACAAGTTCTCCGATCTTGTAAATCTGGAGCTCTACAACCGCACCTCGGGCTCGTCGGAATCTTTTAAAAGCAATCTGGATGTCCGCCTGTACGCCGGTATTTTCAAGCTGATAAACTATTTCAATCTCCGCAATCTTGACCGCAAGGGCGAGGAGAGCCTGAATAATGATTATATCACCAATACAACCTATGCCATAGCCCGACCGCACTTGGGAAGAGATTTTTATATTCGGATCAAGAACTCTTTCGAGTTCACCCGCTACGACAATCCCAGCGGCTATTTTTACAACTATAATTACAACAAGCTGAATTTTATGATCGAAAAGGATTTCGGATTCGACGGCCGTGTCGGCGCCGGTTACCGCAATGATATAAAGAAAGTCTCGGATTCCACCCGTCTGGAATACAACCGCCATGTCTTCCTGCTCGAAGCCGATTATTCGCCAAGCTGGCGTTTCGGGGCATATCTGTACAATGAATTCTATATCAAGGATTCGAAAAAAGAGGATAATATCGAGGATGGTTCCCTCAATAATTTCGAGCTGACCTTGACCTACAATCCCAGCTTCGATTTCAGGGTAAAATTTTTCGGACAGTTTGAGTATTCATCTTATGATGTTCAAGATTTCGTCTATTTCAACCAGTACTATTCGAAAAACAAGCTGGAATTCAGGTACTCGGTAGGGGAGAGACTGTCTTTTTCCGTAGCTCCTGAATACCGCCGTCTGGCAGCTCAGGAGCCCGAGTTCAACAGCCAGGATTTTTATGAGTATCTGATCGAGCCGCGTGTGGAGTATATTCTGGGCACTAATCTATGGCTGGATATCTCATTCGAGATCGGACGCCATATTTATTCAGGCGAAAGCTCGGAAATTTTCTCCGACCATAATCTCTATCAGTTCAATCTTCTCTTCGATGCCGCTATCGCTGATCATATCGCTGTCTATGTCCTGGCATCGGTTGACTGGGAGCGCCACGAGCTCGAGGTCGATAACACCAATCTGTATCTAATCACCAGCAGTTTTGAATACCGGTTTTAATAGGTCAAATGTGTGAAACATATGACCTGCAATTTCCTCTAGTGCAGGTCTTTAGAATCAAATATTTCAGACAATATTTATAATCCCACCAGTCTCATCAACTGACCAGGGAAAAGTAGAGATTTTTTTCAAATAATTCTTGACTTGTGGATGAAGAAGTCATATAATGCTGCCGAAACGAAAAGAGGAGCAATATAGTATGCTATCGCAGACAGCTATGTACGCTATTAAAGCTATGGGATTTATCGCCAATTACGGCGGCGACACCCCGGTTCTTTCGCGGACTATATCCGAGCAGATGGATATTCCGCAGAACTTTTTGTCCAAGATCATGAACCGTCTGGTGCAGGAGGGATATTTAAAATCGATTCGCGGCACCAATGGCGGATTTATCCTCGAACATGATCCGAACAGTATCAGCCTGAAAGAAATTGCCGGACTGTTCATGAATCTCGATGACTTGAAGCGGTGTTTTCTGGGGTTGCAGGAATGCGATGGGTCATGCAGTCTGCATAAACAGTGGGTGCCGATTGCTGAGAGATTCGAAAGAATGCTTGAGAACACATCAATCAAAAAAGTGAAAATCAAGAACCCGGATGTATTGAAAAAACTGGAGGTATGATGAATAATCCTAAAGTCAGGGCGGTATTATTATTTCTCCTGGTTCTGACCTTTGGAGTTTTAATATTCGGCGGATACATAATCAACCGTGAGAAGCCGCCCATACCCGAGAAGGTGACCGCCCCGGATGGATCGACTGTATTTAATTCCGATGATGTGATCGCCGGACAGAACTATTATTTCAGCCGCGGCGGACAGCATATCGGTACGATCTGGGGGCATGGTTCATATCTGGCTCCGGACTGGTCTGCGGATTATTTGCATCGCATGGGGATGTACATTGCTGGACGGCACAACGGGATGTCGGTGGCCGAAGCCTCGCAATACGCTACTCAGAAACTCGATTCATCGGCGGTGGTTGAGAGCGGCGTGTTGCGCGATAAGGTTCAGGATGAACTCAGGACCAACCGCTATGATCCCCAAACCGGAACGCTTCAATTCACAGAATATCAGGCGGAGGCGTTTGGAGTTCTCAAAAATTACTACACGGATCTTTTCAAAAACGGCAATGAGCGCATGGGACTTCAATCGGGAATTGTAACTACCCGGGATGAAGGTCATGTGGTCAGCAGCTTTTTTGCCTGGCTGGCCTGGGCGGCAGTGGCAGAGCGCCCCAATCAGGACCTCAGCTACACCAGCAACTGGCCCTACGATCCATTAGTCGGCAACAAAGCCATACCGGGCGCATTGATCTGGTCGATTGTCAGTGTAATAGTCCTGATCTTCGCAATTGCGGTTGTGATATTCGTCTACTTGAAATATATGCGCGACGATGATTACGACACTGAGCTTATCACGAAATTCGATGAACCCAATCCGACTGCAAGTCAACGGGCGACCCTGCCGTATTTCATAGTGGCCATGGCGCTCTTTGCGATTCAGGCGATTCTGGGTTCCGTGACCGGACATTTCACGATTGAAGGCACGCATTTTCTGGGTGTACCGATTGGAGATATCCTGCCCTATGCTGCATTGCGCACCTGGCATATACAATTGGCAATTTTCTGGATCGCGACATGTTTTCTGGCGACCGGTCTTTTTATCGGGCCGTATGTCGGCCGGGAGCCCAAAATGCAGTCACCGCTTACCAAAACATTATTCGTTGCGGTTGTCATAGTTGTGCTCGGGACTCTGGCCGGATCGTGGCTCTCGGTACAGGGCAAGTTCGGTGGAGAAGGATTTATTTTCGGGCACCAGGGCTACGAATACATTGAGCTGGGACGGCTCTGGCAGCTCCTGCTGATAGCGGGTATGGCGGTCTGGCTTGTTCTGGTCCTGCGAGCGATCCTTCCGGCTATAAAAGGGGAGAAAGATCCCGGTGGCCTGACCCATATGCTCCTGTACAGTTCCGTAAGTATACCGCTTTTTTATATGGCGGGATTGATGTACGGAAGCGGCAGCCATATTTCCGATGCGGAGTATTGGCGCTGGTGGGTTGTGCACCTATGGGTAGAGGGCTTTTTCGAGGTCTTTGCCACAGTAGTACTGGCCTTTATACTCTCGAGGATTGGAGCAGTAAGTAAACGGTTTGCGCTTCTGACCATATATTTTGGCATATTTCTGTATCTTGGAAGCGGGATTATCGGGACCTTTCATCACCTGTACTGGACCGGTACGCCCACACCGGTTATGGCGTTGGGAGCAGTATTTTCCGCACTGGAAATCGTGCCCCTGACCCTTCTGGGATTTGAGGCGGTTCACAATCTGGATATAATCAAGAAAGGCGGAAAGAATTATGCCTATAAATGGCCGGTTTTGTTCTTTATCGCAGTCGCCTTCTGGAATATGCTGGGCGCCGGAGTGTTTGGGTTCCTAATCAACCCGCCCATAGTACTCTATTATGCGCAGGGAATTAATACTACCCCAATACATGCCCATACGGCTTTATTCGGCGTTTACGGATTTCTGGCGATTGCATTGATGCTCTTCTCGGTCAGGCATATTATTTCCCGTCATGCCTGGTCGGACAGATTGTTGAAGTGGAGTTTCTGGACCCTGAACGGCGGACTTCTGGCGATGACTTTCCTGAGCCTGGTACCGTCAGGTTTCTATCAGTTTTACTATGCGGTCAAATTTGGGACATGGTTCGCCAGAAGCCCCGAGATAGCCTCCGGCCCGGTTATCAGAACCTTGAGCATCATAAGGATTATACCGGATATCGTCTTTATAAGCGGAGCCGTGTTGATATTTGTCTTCATGGCCAGAGGTATCTGGATTTCGCGGAAAAAAGGTACTTTAACAGATAGATTGAGAACGAATGAAAAGGAGGTCCAATATGAGACCCACAGACATATTGACAAATGAGCATAAAGTTATAAAAAAGATGCTCGATATTACCTCGGCAGTATGCGATAAGCTTGCGGCCAATGAGGAGGTCAAGGGAGAGCATCTAAAGGAAATAGTCAGCTTCTTTAAGGTGTTCGCCGACTCCTGCCATCATGGCAAGGAGGAGAAGATTCTTTTTAAGGAGTTGGAAGAGTCCGGCTTCCCGAGTGAGGGCGGCCCGATTGGTGCAATGCTGGCCGAGCATGTTATGGGACGGAAGCTGATTGCCGAGATGGCTGCGGCCGCCGATGAATATGACAAAAATAAAGACAGCGCGGCAGTCAAATTTGCGCAGCATGCCGGAGAGTATATAAATCTTCTGCGGGATCATATTTACAAAGAAGATAATATTCTGTTTGCCATGGCAAATCAGAAGTTAAGCAAAGAACAGCATGACAAGCTGATGGAGAAGTTTCGGAATTTCGAGCATGATGATATGGGTGCAGGTACACATGAGGATTTCCTGAAACTGGTCGAAAAGCTGGAAGAGGAGTATTCGGCCAAGGCTGTTTAAATTCGGGTGCCGCCGACAAATTCATTCGCCGGCGATGGCAGGTTCGTGGGGTGCATGGCTGTACTTCCGGGGTTGACTATGGTTGCTCTCAACATTGTGCCGTCGGGTTCCCTAACCCGACAGTGTGAGCCCGTCAGGAAGGGGTTCCTGACCGCACATGACAGAGATTTATTGAATAACTATTTGGGGGTGCCCCACTGCGCCAGCGGTGGGATCGTGGAATTATAGATTGTCTTTTATATTAAGAAAATCCCACCCCTTTTGTGCCGAATATCGGCCCAACGGGGATGGGGCACCCATGCTTTGAATATATGCCGTCGGGTTACGTCACCCGACAGTGTGAGCCCGTCAGGAAGGGGTTCCTGACGGCACATGATAGGGATTTGGCTTACTTGAGCAGAATCATTTTCTTGGTAAATTTCTGGTCATCGGTCTTCAGGCGGTAGAAATAAATGCCGCTGGCAGCCGGTGTTCCATTATCATCCCTGCCGTCCCAGTATGCCTGATATATACCGGCATCTTTAACGTCATCGACAATCGTTGCAACCTGCCGTCCGCGGATATCGAAAATATCTATCCTCACTGACTGTCTGCTATCGAGTGAATACTGAATCGAGGTGGTCGGATTGAAGGGATTCGGGAAGTTTTGGTAAAGTTCTACTGATTTCGGAAGCTGAGCGCTGTTTTGTTCGATCATCGATCCCAGAAGCTTCAAAAGCTTGTCTTTGCCTCTGCTTTGTTCGCAGTCAATAAGTCCATAATACATCTGTTCCAGAACATTTCCTTCTACCTGCGTCAAAACCGCGCTAAAATCCCCATGATCTTTTTCAACTGTAAGCTCACCCGAATGAGTCAGCTCCCAGTTTTCGGCAATGCCGCAGATATCATCGGCATCCACCACACCCGAACCGTCCGCATCGGCAAATGTTGCCGAAAGCGGATCCCATTGATGCGCGGGAGACATCTCCCAGGTGCAGTCGCCGCCCTCGACACGAATAGGGCCGTCGGAGTTCCAATGCACGCCCAGAGGCAGGATGTCGCGCTCATCGACAACGCCGTCATTATCGGTATCGCCCGGATAAACTGCAACTCCGGTAATCAACGACTGGCTGATATCCTCGCCCAGCGGGAATCCGGCCAGATCGGTAACTTCGGATGAGATGAAAATATTGATTGTATCCAGAACGGAAAAGTATTCCCCGGCACTGGAAATTATAATGGACTTGAGTTCGGGATCATATTCATATTCCAAGGGATCGCCGCTCGAGGCGTTAAATTCGAAATTGCCCTCGAGGGTGGATTCATCAATTGCCTCATTGAAAATGACGTTTATATCGTCGCTGATAAGAACATCCTTGATTCCCGATCCGGGCGGATTCGGGTCAACCTGGATTACCTCGAGCTGTCTGTTATCGACATGAAGTACCACCGAATCAATGACTGAATCTCTGAAGCTGTCGGCGGCCTCAAATACGATATGATACGTCTGCCCGGCATTGGAAAAATCGGATTGAAGCTTCAGAAATCCCCGCCCGTTTGCAGAATCGACAAATTCGGCATTATCAGGTTTACCGCTACATGTCAGCGTGATCGGATCATTATCATAGTCTGATGCTGTAAGCAGTAATTCATATAAATTATCCTCAAAAATCCATACCTCTGCAAAATCGGTCTCGAAAAACGGGACACGATTTATATTATTGACAGTGATGGTGATCTCAAGGCTGTCCGAAAGACGCGAATCGACCTCATCGATTGCAATAAAGTTGACACTGTATTCTCCGGCCTGGTCAAAATTGGGATTGAATTCGAATAACCCGCTGCCATCGCCATTATCAGTGAATGATGAATTTTCCGGCAGATTCAGGGCCTTTAATTCAGGAGAGGTGCCGTCCTCATCAGAAGTGATTATATCCAGAACAAGACCGCTGTTTTCATCCACGGATTTATCTTCGATTTGAGAAATAACTGGGGCATGGTTGGGTGGTTTAACCGTGAATTCGACAATGATTTCTGCAGATGAATTCGTGGCATTGGAGTTAATCATGATCGTATCGTAGTGTACGCCTTCAATCAGCCCGCTGATATCGACAGTTGCAGTTATATCCGCCGACCATTCACCCGTGCTTTCCAAAAGTGCCAGCCATGCTTTTGAATTTTTTGCAGACCATCTCAGTTTGCCCACGCTTGAATTCTCTATGGAAAAGTTCTGCGGATCGGGATCATAGCCATCCTGATTTCCCTCAAATCTCAGTTTATCGGGGCTGACTGCCAGAAACGGCATCTCCTGTTTCAGGACAATAAGCCCGTAGTAATCCGCTATGAAAACGTTATCATCGATAATTGCAGCATCCCAGGCATAGCCCGGACTCGGGTAGCTTCCCGCAAAATAGATATTATCGGGGATTCGGGTGCTGTAGGAGGCGATGCCGTCAAAATTGTGGGACGTATACAGGTAATTTCCGTTTGATTTTATACTTACGCCGTTGGAAATCGGGGGAAGACTCTGCCTGAGTACCGGATTTTCCCGGTCGATATTCTGTATTACCTGCAAGCCGTTTATCTCTTCAACCAGATATGTCATATCCCCCGCAATCTCCAGATCCATTGCTTTTCCCTGGATCTCAAGTATTCCGGTAAGGACAGGATTCTGCGGCGAAGATATGTCGATGATTTTATATCCATTGCCTGCATCTGCGAGATAGATATATTGCCGGTCGGAGCCAATACCATTAATTGGAGCATCGTTGGCATATATGCCCATAAGCTGAGGGGAAATTTTCTCGGATATATCGATTATTAAGAGCCCGGGGGAATCTACACCGATATATGCTCTTTCGCCGGAAATATGCAGGCTCAACGGTTCGCCTTCAACAGGCATCGATCCTTCAATAAACGGATTCTGAGGATCGCTGACATCTATAATATAAAAGCCGCTTTTATGTTCGATGAGATAGAGATAATTCCCCGCGATTTGAAGATCGGTAACGGCCGGGCCTTCGAATTCCATTTCGCTCAGGATTTGGAATCGTGAATCAGAGTATTGTACTATTTGAACGCGGCTGTTGCCGATATCCCATCCTGTTCTGGCAACATAGATATAATCATCATCAGCATAAATATCCTGGATTTTGCCGGGGGTGGAGTATTCCTTTTCTATGAATGCCTGAGCTGGATTGCCGATATCCACAATTTGAAGTCCGGCGCTTAATCCGGCCACAAAGGCCTGGTTTCCTGAAGCTTTTACACCCAGAGTGGAGCCCGGAATCTCCATGGTGTTTATCAATCTTGCCGCGCGGGGATCGGTGATATCAAAAATCCGCAAACCAAGATTATTGCCGTAAGTTACATAAGCATAATTTTCCGATACCGTAACTCCCAGCGCTCCCTGAAGATTACCTTGAATATCGACTAAACCCGGATTGGAAGGTTCGAAAATATCGATTATACGAAAACCCTGCGTCTGTGACGCCAGATAGGCGTAACCGCCTTCTAAATCAATATCAATAACGTAGCCAATATCCGTCACAGATCCAAGCGAGACAATTTCTTCCGGATTGGTAACATCAATAATTTTAAGACCCGCGCGCCCGTCGACCACATAGGCGATATCATCACGAACATCCACGGCTACAACCTCATCTTCGAGCAAATATCCTGCTATAATTTGTGGGTCTATGGGATCTGAAACATCGGCAATGAGAAATCCGCCACGGCCATCGGCGATATATGCTGTCTGGTCAACCACTCGAACATCATAGCAGAATTCATTGGTCTCAAGTGAAGCGAGGAGACGCGGCTCTTCAATATCTGAAACATCAATGATTTTAAGACCGCTGTTTCCGTTTGCCAGATATAATCTGTCATTGTTCAGATCAATCCGCCATCCGTCCCCATCGGCAATAAAAAGCTGCGAAACCAACTGCGGGGATCCCGTAACGCCAATATCCAGAATTGCCAGACCATAGTGAAAGGAACAAAAAGCATAATCTCCCGAAATATAAACATCCTTTATCCCGCTCCATAAGGCGCTATTTTCATAGCTCAAAATCAGTTCATCATCGGGAGCGGAGGCCGCGATTTTTTCCTGATATAGTTTTTCGCCGTCAATGTCGAAATCCGGCTTAAATAAATCCCGAAGTTTAAGGTCGGGATTTGAGGTATGCGGTTCTGCTGTTAATTCGGGTAAAAGAATAACCAGCAGAATGCAGGCGAGCGCTAATATTGATCTAAACATATATTATCCAATGAATATGGCTTTATTTCATAACCGGATTTTAGACCAGTCTAATTTCATTTACAATTTACATCCAAAAAAGAATCTGTCAATAATGTAATTTAAGTTCCTGCAATAAAATAGAGCCGGCCATTCAGGCTAAAAAAGAACATGGCCGGCTGCTTGCTTCTTCCGATGATTGATCTATCTAAAGACCATGAGCTTCGTAATTAGCGTAAAGATATCGAAAAATTCAGAATAACCGCACCTTCATCCCAGTCCATCCAGAGATGATATTTGTCGCTGTTGGCGATTCCGGCAAAAACCCCGAGAGTGTTCATTAAAAGATCACGTGGAGACCATCCCTCTCTCATGCCGTCATCATATTCCTTGTATAATCCGACTCCAAAAACAATTGCGCTGGACAGATATTTATCCATAAACTGGTCGCCGACTTCACTGAAAAGATAACATCCCATCATATGTTGAAACTTATCGGGCGCTTTAATATACCAGTTATTTTGATCGATGAAGTACCAATAATCCCTTGAACCCGGAAGCTGTTTGAAATGACCGTCTTTGGGATAGGTCTGGAATTTTCCGAAGGCGCAGGTATCGGTAGTCGTGAAAACCAATGTCAGAATTATTGCTGTAAATATAAGTAGAATCTTTTTCATGGCACGCTCCCTTCAGGGTATTGCGATTTACACTATTACTTAAGCTCAAATGCTGTGCCAGAATCACTATTACTCCATGTTCTGAGGTAATATACTGAAAGATAATTATTTAAGCCCGAGAAAGCGTAAGGCAAAACGTTGCCTTATGTGAAATTAAATGCATATGTTATGAATTGATCCGCTTTAGTGCTTGCCATAAATTGTTGTTTATATTATAAAATTGCCGACAGATTTAATCATCTATTGTGACTTAAAAGAGGATTGTTATGAAGGACAAACTGATTTCAACTGTGTCCGGAATACGCGGGGTTATCGGTCAGACTCTCACCGCAGAAATTGTACTGAAAGCCGGAATAGCTTATGGCGCCTACATAAAGGGAAAAAGGGTAGTAGTCGGGGGAGATTCCCGAACCTCTCATATAATGCTCAAATCTGCGGTGATCTCGGGACTTATTTCTCAGGGATGCGATGTTGTTGATATCGGTATCTGTCCCACCCCGACAATCGAGATGGCGATTGTGGGTGAGGATGCTTTCGGGGGAGTTGGGATTACCGCGTCGCATAATCCAATCGAATGGAACGGCTTGAAATTCTTCAATAAGAAGGGTGAATTTCTGACTCAAACACAATATGAAAAATTCAAGACTTTTTTAGATGCCAAAGATATACATCCAAAACCGTGGAATAAAATCGGCAGGATTTTTATCGAATACAACTGGATCGAAAAACATGTCAATGAGATACTTGGTTTGAATCTAATTCGGGCTAACAAGCTGAAAAAGAGAAAATTCAAGGTGGTTATAGATGCTGTAAACGGTGGCGGTGCAATTGCCGGGCCAATGCTTTTGGAGAAGCTGGGATGCAGGGTTATCAGGCTGAACTGCACTCCCGACGGCAGGTTTCCGCATAGTCCTGAGCCGGTACCGGAAAACCTGAAGCAGCTTTCCGCAAAGGTTTTGGATGAGGGAGCGGATATCGGCTTTGCAGTCGATCCCGATGCCGACCGTCTGGCAATCGTCTCCGAACAGGGCCAGCCGCTGGGCGAGGAATATACCCTGGCATTGTCGGCCGATTATGTGCTCTCGAAAAAACCCGGACCGATGGTTATAAATCTCTCCACCTCCAATCTGAATCGGGATGTTTGCGGCAGGCATAATTGCAGGCTTTACCATTCCAAAGTAGGCGAGGCCAATGTTGTGGAGATGATGCATAAGAAAAAAGCTGTTATTGGCGGCGAGGGCAACGGCGGGGTGATCCTGCCGGCCTTGCATTACGGCCGCGACAGCCTGGTGGGTATGGCGCTGATATTGCAGTCCATGGCTGACAGGAAAAAGCCGATTTCCGAGCTCGCCGGAGCTATCGGCCCCTATGTTATACTTAAAAGCAAAGGGAACATTGATGCCAAATTCGATGTAAAATTAAACAGGTTGCAAAAACAACTCGCGGATCAAAAAATTAGTACAGTTGACGGCGTTCGTGTCGATTTCAATAATGGATGGGTTCATATCAGGAAATCCAACACGGAGCCTATTTACCGGCTTATTTCTGAAGCCGGAACAAAAAAAGAGGCTCGTGAGTTGATAGCTTATATCAAAGAAAAATTGTAAAAGGGATATTTTAAATGTGTGGAATAGTAGGATATACCGGCCCGCAAAAGGCGGTGCCGATTTTGATGGACGGACTTCGTAAGCTCGAGTATCGAGGTTACGATTCGGCAGGGATAGCCGTGCAGGAAAAAGAGGGTTTGATCTTCGATAAAACCGCGGGCAAGATTTCTGCGCTTGAGGAAAAGATCAGGGATCGGCATTTCGAGGCAGTCTGCGGCATAGCACATACACGCTGGGCCACTCACGGCGAGCCGAATACAATTAATGCCCACCCTCACTTCGACTCGCACGAGAAGATGGCGATAGTCCATAACGGTATCATCGAAAACTACCGCAGTCTGCGTGAATACCTCGAGAAAAATGGGCATAATTTCAAAACCGAAACCGATACCGAAATACTGGTACACCTGATAGAGGAATATTACGAGGGCAATCTTTTGGAAGCAGTGCGGACTGCCCTGGTGTTCGTTGAGGGTACTTACGGTATAGCAGTTATTTCCAGCGACCACCCCGGGGAGATTGTTGCCGCGCGTATGGGTTCGCCGTTGGTTATCGGATGCGGCCGGGGTGAGAATTTCGTGGCTTCCGATGTCTCGGCTTTAGTCCGGCATACCCGTCAGGTGGTATATCTTGATGAGGGTGAAATCGCTCATGTGACCGCGGATGATTTCAAAATTTCTACTATCGACAAGATCACTATCTCTCCCAATATACAGGAAATCGAATGGTCTCTGGATGCTATCGAAAAAAGCGGCTATGACCATTTCATGCTGAAGGAGATATTCGAGCAGCCTGTGGCTGTTGCCAATGCCTTCAGGGGGCGCCTTAATTATGATGAGGGTACCTCCCGTCTTCACGGCTTGAGCCTCCAATATGATGAGCTTCTAAAAATCAACCGTGTGCTCCTGATGGCCTGCGGTACATCATGGCACGCCGGATTGATTGGCGAGTATATTATAGAAGATTTGGCACGTATTCCGGTCGAGGTGGAATACGCCTCGGAGTTCAGGTATCGCGCCCCGATTATTCAAAATGGCACGGTTGCATTTGTAATATCACAGTCTGGAGAGACCGCTGATACATTAGCTGCGCTCCGAGAGGCCAAGCGTAAGGGCGCTACTGTTCTGGGTATCTGTAATGTCGTCGGATCATCGATTGCACGCGAGACCGACGGCGGTATTTACATCCATGCCGGCCCTGAAATCGGTGTGGCCTCGACCAAGGCCTTTACCTCGCAGATAGTAGTGCTGGAGCTTATCAGCCTGCTTCTGGCGCGTATGCGCGATATGTCGATCGAGAAGGGACGGCAGATCGTTAATGCGATGCAGAATATTCCCGCCCAGATCGACGATATACTTTCCACCAGCGACCAGATCAAGAGTATTGCCGAGACATATGCCGGTAGTTCCAACTTCCTGTACCTGGGACGCGGAATCAATTTCCCGGTGGCGCTCGAGGGCGCTTTGAAGATGAAGGAAATCTCCTACATCCATGCCGAGGGCTATCCGGCGGCTGAGATGAAGCACGGCCCGATTGCATTGATCGATGAAAATATGCCGGCGGTGGTGATTGCGCTCAAGGATCAGGTGTATGATAAGGTCATGTCGAATATTCAGGAGATCAAGGCGCGCAACGGCCGTATCCTGGCGATTGCCACCGAGGGCGATACCGATATTGCCCGGATGGTGGATCATGTGATTTATATACCGCATGTGCCCTATCATCTGACTCCGCTTCTGTCGATCATACCGCTTCAGCTTCTGGCGTATCATACCGCGGTATTGCGCGGATGTGATGTCGACCAGCCGCGCAACCTCGCCAAAAGCGTGACAGTGGAATAAATTTGGTTCGTGCCGGGCCTACCTCCCGGTGCGCCCAGTGAACGCGGAGCACGGGGACGTACTCCGCGCACGAAAAACCGTAGGTCAAATCTCGCAGAGATTTGACAAATTATGATCCGTCAAATATTATGGGAAATTGTAGGTCAAATCCTGAAGGGATTTGACTATCATTCTAATAGTCAAGCCCCTTCAGGGCTTGACCTACTTTAGATACAACATCTTCTTTGAAATAATCTGATCTCTTGATTTGAGCTGATAGAAGTAGATGCCGGAGGGGACATCGTTATCAGAATCATCCCGACCATCCCAATATAGCGAATGGCGCCCGCCTGATTGGTGGCCATTATATAAAGTCCTTACTTTCTGGCCGAGGATATTGTAGATTTTTATTTCAACTTCTCTTTCTGATATGCCCTGAAGATTGTATTCTATTACCGTTCGATTGTTGAAAGGATTGGGATAATTCTGTCTTAAGATGTCATTCTTTTCAGGGATTGGGATATCCGGCTCATCTTCTGCCGGTGTAGGAAGATCCGGATCGCCTCCCAGAACATATACATTGCCGGCACCTCCCATGAGCCATTGACTTGACGATATGATCACATCATCAACACCATCTCCATTAAAGTCTCCGGCAGGACCAACCGATTCACCAAAATGTCCGGCGGGAGAAGGTGATACATGTCCAGGAATAATTGTGAGATCAGCCTCTGTATCCATTTGATAGGCACCAAAATAAATATAGAATATACCATCACCAAAATTATACGATACAAAACCAACACCAATATCGTCCCAGCCATCGTGATTGATATCGCCTATGTTGGCAATTCGATCGCCTACGGTCAGATCATCTGTGGTATCTCCGAGAATTGTAGGAATTGTATCAAATGGATCACCGCCATAAAAAATGCAGGGCCATACGGTTTGACCGCCTACAACAAAATCATCAAAACCATCTTTATTAATATCTCCCAGGGGGACAATCGTACCTCCAAAATGCCCTGGATCATAATGGCTTTTGAATGGAGTGGAGATAATCAAGTCGGGCAGAGTATCCAATGGAATGGATCCAAATATAATCCCCAGGTAACTCAACTCATCTGGATTCTTCCACATAGAATATCCAAAATCTAACAGCCCATCGTTATTAATATCCCCTAAAGCGCTACCTCGTCTGAAGCCATGATAGCCATCTTCTTGCAAATAAAAATTAATGACTGCATCTGCAATTGTATCAAGAAGATTACCACCGAAGAAAATAGTAAACCTACCATCAAACGGAGGTAATTCAAGGTTCACTGCAGACATCACAATATCATTTTGATTATCACCGTTAACATCACCAGAATATATAGTATGTCCAAACGCCGAGACAGTATCTGTACCCTGATAAAAAACGATATCCGGATTTTCCTTGCTGAAGAATTCCAAACCTCCAAACCATACTTCCACTTCCTCAATGTTGCCCTCTTTCGGCTTTTGAATAGCCAAATCCTCAATCCCATCACCATTAATATCCGGTATCCAATTGTGAGTACCGATTCTATTAGGGATAACCTTATCATATTCTGTATCTGCTGGATTACCGCCTTTATACATCAAAAGCCTATAATTTATCGCAACTTCCGCTACATATACCTCACTAAATCCATCACCATCCATATCCCCCGGAGACATGCATCCTGCACGTAAACCTACGCCCCCTGATTCTCCATGAAAATGCGCCAATTGTTGAAGCGGCGCTTCAGCATTGGATTCGGCTTTCAATGAAGACTCCTCAGTCTGGGATTGAGCACTTGAGGGCAGCATTCCAACCGACAAGAGGCTTATCAAAACCGATTTAAAGATATTTTTAAGGAAATAAAAATTACTATTCAATGCTCAGCATCCGTTTTGGTGGTTCAATCACATAATAACTAATTGGATTTATTCGTCAATGAAAATATAGACGCGGAGCACGGGGACGTACTCCGCGCACATACCTTTTC
The DNA here is from genome assembly GCA_964496505.1 of uncultured Ignavibacteria bacterium. Classification (GTDB taxonomy): domain Bacteria; phylum Zixibacteria; class MSB-5A5; order JAABVY01; family JAABVY01; genus JAABVY01. Next base: position 15,030 of record CAZBZV010000061.1, read on the forward strand.
CCGGATCAACTAATGGATATGATAAAAAAAGCCCCGTCTGGATGACGGGGCTTTATCTATCAAATCAACTCTGATTATTCAGCGTCCATGAATGGATACTTAAAATCCTTCGGCGGTACGAAGTTCTCCTTGATTGCACGAGGTGAGCACCAGCGTATCAGGTTCAGAAGCGATCCGGCCTTGTCGTTGGTGCCCGAGGCACGTCCACCGCCAAACGGCTGCTGTCCCACGACCGCGCCGGTGGGCTTGTCGTTGATATAAAAATTGCCCGCGGCGTTGGTGAGAACTTTCTCCGCCCTCACAATTGCCTCGCGGTCGGTGGCAAAGACCCCACCGGTCAGGGCATAGGGCGAGGTTTCATCGCAGAGCTTCAAGGTCTCTTCAAAGGCATTGTCGTCGTAGATATAAACAGTTAAAACCGGCCCGAATATCTCCTCCTCCATCAGCCTGAAATGCGGATTGCCGGTCTCGACCATGGTCGGCTCTATGAAATAGCCCCTGGAATCGTCATAGTTTCCGCCAAAGATGAAATTGGCCTCATCGGATTCTTTGGCGTAGTCGATATATTCCACGATGCTGTCGAAGGCGCTCTTATCGATTACGGCATTGACGAAGTTGCTGAAGTCCTCAACATCGCCCATCTTGGCCTCATCATTGAACTTGAGCATGATTTCCTTGATTTTGGGCCAGAGCGATTTGGGGATATAGGCGCGTGACACCGCCGAACATTTCTGTCCCTGGTACTCGTAAGCTCCGCGGAATAGTGCCGTAGCGGTGGCATGCGGTTCGGCAGAGGCATGCACGAAGACAAAGTCCTTGCCGCCCGTTTCACCCACGATGCGGGGATAGGATTTGTAATTGGGGATATTTTCGCCGGCAACCTTCCACATATTCTGGAAGACAGGGGTTGAGCCTGTGAAATGCACTCCCGCCAGATGGGGACTCTTTAGAACCAGTTCCCCGATAGCGGCGCCGGGAGCGGTGACCAGGTTGATCACGCCGTCTGGAAGTCCGGCATCTCTCATTACCTGCATGATGATATGGGCGGTATAAACCCCGGTCGAGGCCGGTTTCCATACGACCGTATTGCCCATCATGGCAGGGGAGGTCGGCAGGTTTCCACCGATTGAAACGAAGTTGAAAGGGGTTACCGCAAAGATGAAGCCCTCGAGCGGACGATACTCCATGCGGTCCCAGACCATGGGAGCATTGCCCGGCTGCATATCGTAAATCATCTGGGCGTAATAGGGATTATAACGGTAGAAATCTATGAGCTCGCAGACACCGTCAATCTCGGCCTGGAAGACATTTTTGGAATGCGCCAGCATGGTTGCGGCGTTCATGATATAGCGGTACGGGCCGGCCAGAAGGTCGGCCGCTTTCAGGAAGATGCCCAGCCTGTGCTGGAAGGGCATATCAGCCCATTTCTGTTTGGCATCCATAGCTGCCTTGACCGCCATCTTAACTTCCTCTTCACCGCCCTTGGAATATTCACCCAGTGTCAGGGAGAGGTTGTGGGGGGCTTTGATCGCGACCTTATTGTCGGTACGAATCTCTTTGCCGCCGATCACCATGGGGATGTCGACCGGATTGGCTTTTAAGGCCTCGATTGCCTTTTTCAATTTCGCACGTTCCGGGGAGCCCGGAGCATAGGAAAACACCGGCTCATTTTTCGGTTGCGGAATTCTGAAACTACTCATTCTATTTCCTCCAATTTAATTATTATTTCAAATCCATAATGCTCACCTTTTAAAGCGCTAAAATTCATTAAAAATCTCAAACTGTCAAGTGTTTCATTGAAGAAAACAAATTTGGCTCTCCTTAGAGTTTGCTTAATTGATTTGACATGCCAAATTTAAAGAACTATTTTAAAGGAACGTACGAGAAAACGGTAAAATTTGAGAAACAAGCATGGGAATATAAATAAAAAGGTGACTCTATGAGCAATGATTTGCGCTATAATATAGCGGACCAACGGCTGGCCTTTACAGGCGACAAAACCACCATGGCCATTGACGATGATTATTTAATAGAATTCAACCAGTTGCATCACAAGGTGCTGGATCAGTTCAATCTCTCTCTTGTGGAGGGGTCGATTACCAAGATCTCAGAAGATATTTCCACGACCTCGAATCTGGGGGCGCTTCGCAACCGGCAGCTCAGGCAGTCGATTATACTATCCGCCGCTCTATCGGCGGCCGCGGTCGGACTGACCGGCTTCGGAGCGTATGCCAAGCTTCCCAAAGAGGAGCAGACTAAGGAGAGGAAAAACGCGCTCAAACGTGCCAACGACCGTACCGCCGCGCAGGTTATGGGCGAGGTTTTGCAGCTTACCACCGATAGCTTCCCGCGCGGAGAGGAGGTTGTGATCGAGTGCTCCATAACCGAGGGCGTGCGTGTCAAGCCGGGCAAGGAGGCCGGCGGAAATCCCACCATCGCGGTGGGAGCGCTGTTTGGCAAACAGGAACATCGCAGGGATTACGGGCTCAAGCTGCATCCCAGCGTAACCATGCTTTCCATGGGAAATGACGTAATAGAAGGCACGACCAAATCCGTAACCGGGGAGCATTCCTCGCTCACCTCTCTTTTTCTGACGGAGTCGGGAGTAAAGAGGCATCTTCCGGATATTTATGTACAACGCTGGATGGGCGGTAATTATTTTGATGAGTTCAATCCGCGGGCAACATCCACTCTTGAGGCGGCCGAGATTATTGCCAATTCCTACGGTCTCAAAAAGGTCGAGGACTTCAGCGCCTACTTTCTCGAGAGGTCACGGCATGAACCGCCTATGGATAAGCTCAATGCGGCGGGTATTGCCACGCCCTATGATAAGGACGGCGACCTCTTTCCGGCTCTTCTGCTGGGCGAGGAGCATCTCCGTTTTCCGGATGGCCGCGGGCTCTATTCCATGTGCGGAGAGATCGGTGGATCGGCCGAGTGGGCTGTGGGAGTGCTTCCGCTCGTATGGCGCGGTGGTCAGGCGCTGGGCATGCTCACGAGTCAGTCTTACCTGACACGCAAGGATATCTCGGCTGAGGAAAAATGGAAAGAGCGCTTTCATTACACCGAGGAAGAGTTGATGCTTATTCATGACGCCCGTTTCGAGCATAAGCCCTATTTCACTATCCACGACATCCTCGAGGATCCCCTGGCCGGGGGAATTGCCGCTTTTGGAGCGATTTCCGACAATTATTTCTATCCCGATCTCAAGGGCGTATCGGTTGAGTCGAACGGCAAGATGATACATACTCATACGATGGTGATAAATTCAATGGGCCTGGTACAGCACTGGCATCTGGTTTTCCAGTGCCGCAACAGCATCGACAAAACGGTTGAGGCTTTCCAGTCGCCCAAGAGCAGGCTTGCGGGCCTTTCGGGCGCGGAACTGGAAAAGGCGATTGGCGAGATCTTGGACGATGTCGTCCTGAGAGAGCGTTTTCGGACCTTCTTTATCAATGAGTATTATCCGGCAATTATACATGTGCGCGATAAAATGGTCATTTTGAATCGTGCTATTGATGCTTTGATAGAGAGGGAAGCGCTGAACCCGATTGACAAGGAAATCGCCCAGATCGTGCAGAAGCTGGAATACGACTGGTTCATTCACGACTGAGCATATCAGATATATCCAAATAAAAAAATCCCATCCATAGCGGATGGGATTTTTTTTCAGGCAGACAGCCCTTTATTTATCTTTTAGATGCTTGTTGACCAGCTTGGTCATCTCGAACATGCTTACCTGCTTTTTGCCGCCGAAGATCGGTTTCAGCTTGGCATCGGCATTGATATTTCTCCTGTTCTTGTCATCCTGAAGCTTATTCTTCTTAATGTACGCCCAGATCTTCTTGGTGACCTCTGTGCGGGGAAGAGGCTTGGAGCCAACGATGGCAGCCAGATCGTCAGAGGGCTGCAGGGGCTTCATGAAAGCCGGATTCGGTTTGCGTTTGCTTTTCTTCTTGGCGGCTTTTTTCTTGGCCGGTTTTCTTGTTGTCTTCTTGACAGCTTTCTTTTTTGCGGTTTTCTTTTTTGCGGCCGGCTTTCTGGCAGTTTTCTTCTTAGCCGTTTTCTTTTTGGCTACTTTTTTCTTTGCGGTTTTCTTCTTAGCCGCAGTTTTCTTCTTTCCAGCCTTTTTCTTTGCGGGCATCGCGAACTCCTTTTTTTAAAGGTTTATAAAATATATTTAATTCAATTTCAATTCTAAAATTCTCTGAGAGGATTTCCTAACCGTTTGGCTATTTTCATAGAGGCGAATTAAAAATGTTTAAGAACTTTATCAACAAAAATAATTAGCATTCAGATAATTTTTCTCTCTGTAAAAAGCTCTTTTCAAGGCAGGTATTTCAGGCTGAATAAGGCTGTTTTTGCCGTTGTCCTGCTAATTGATCCCAGCGAATGATGCCGGAGGAGTTCAAAAGTGGGAGGTATAGCTTTTTCGGGCAGGATTATTACTCGAGGATATACTCGGATATATCGATGCCATATTTTTCGGGATCGACCAGATGAAGAACATTGCGCCTGAATTTATCTTTCTCCCGGTTGAATTCGGTCAGTTTCACTGTTTCGGGACGTTCTCTTTTACCGGTGGTGTCAGCTATTATTTTAACATCCGGCCTGAATAGATCGTCGATATTGTTTCGCACAACAAGGGCAAGTTCACCCGTATCAAGAAGCAGAAGAGAACCGACCGGGTAGATTCCGATGATATGAATCATGACCTTGAGCAGGTACGGATCGAATTTTACATCGGTCTGTTTTATCATCTGCATTATGACCTGATCGACAGTTAGGACCTCCTTGCGATAGCTCCGCCCGGAGGTAAGGGCATCGAAATAATCACAAAGCGCCACAATTCTTGAAAACAGGTTTAATATGCGTGCACGGTTTATATACGGGTAACCGGTGCCGTCAAGGTTTTTGTGATGTTCGAAAGCGACGATCATCGCGCGTGCTGTATGACGATCCATCGGGAATGACTGTGCCAGCGACTTGGCTCCGTAAACCGGATGCTCCTGCATTTTCGACCAGTCGGTGCTGTCGAAATTATCCGGCTTGTTAAGAAGATCAATGGGGATTCTGGTTTTCCCGAAATCATGAAACAGAGCTGCAAAGCCGAGTTCCGCCAGCCTGGCCTTATCCAGTCCCAGCCTGATTCCCAGAGCTACTGCAAAAACACTCACATTGACAGAATGTTTATAAGTATACTGGTCATAATTCCGCAGTGCGGTCAACTCCAGCATATAAGATTCGTCCTTTGTGATTTCATCAACAATCGCATGGATCGCGCGTTTGGCTTTGAAGAAACCGGAATTTTTCCTCATCTGCTTTTTATGCCCGGTCATAACCTGCTGGATAACATGCATGGCGCGGAAAAAGGTCTTCTTCGCTTTGGTACGGCTGCTTTCGTCTAATTCATCCTCCGGTTCATCTATGTCAAGAGCGGGTAGAAATCTAATATTTTTGATCTCAAATTTTTTGAAATAGGCATTGAGCTTCTCTGCTCCGGAAATGCTGAGGTCTGATCGCACCATCTTTGAGAAGGCGGTTGTTAATTCCTCGATCGTTGTATTAACAGAAAATTCAAATCCTGCAATACTGAGATTTCTGAAGTGATTTTGCAGATACTTGGCTGCCAGATAGCCGTCGAGCTTGATTTTGAGTCTCTGATCATTAAGAAACATATAGCCTTCTGTGGAGGTTATGGAGAGACTGGATTCATGCTCGGAGGCTATACGCAGCAATTCCCGAAATTTATGTATTTGATTTTTGAAATTATCATTTCGGATGTCATAAAAGGAAGCCGTCTTCAGACAAATATATAGCTGGGTGACCAAATCTCTTCCCAGAGCTTGCAAGTTGGCGATTTCCCTTTTTTCAGCTTCGCTGAGCTGAACTCCGCTGTGCATAACGTCTGGTTGGGTCATTGAGTCTCCTTGGAACTCCTGTCCGCGATTAATGGGCCTTTCTTTTCCAGAATTAATTTCGCAAGATTACTCAGAGGCCCTTTTTTCTTTTTGGCTATATATTCAATGAATTCCAAGGCCTCTGGGGTTTCTATTAATGAAATCGCCTGCAACGCCGCCTCCTTTTTCTTTTCGATCGACTCGGATGAAAACAAGTTTTTCTTTTTAGCGATTTTTGTCAGTGTGGGCAGCGCATCCATCTCTCCCGTCAGGGCAAGAGATTTCAATAAATTCCTCTGTTCCTCGTATTCCAGGTTATTAAAGGAGCCGGATTCTATGATACCGGATATCTCCCGGAAAGCAGGCTTGAACTTGTTGAGAGAAAGCATCTCAATTACTTTGTGCCTTATGCGTTCCGATTCATCGGTCAAATATGGCAAGAGAATTTCGAGGTCAAGTCTTGAGGCCAGTTTTTCAATGGCTACCACCGCCTCCCAGCGAACCCGTTCATCGAAATGCTCCAGAGCCTTGCGAAGATAGCTGAGACCCTTGGTATTGCCGATTTCTCCCAAAATCAGAGCGGCATTGCGGGTGACATACCAGCGTGAATCATAGATAGCATTTCCGATGATGTCTATTCTTTGTCGGCCTTTATTGGTCAAAGCCTCTATAACCATTTTTCTGGCAGGGAAATAATTCAATTCACCCAGCATCCATATTAGAGATGGAAGGCTCTCCCATTCTAGTTCCTCCAGATAGAGGCGGATTCCGTCCAGATCGCAGTTTTCTGATGAATTCAAAAGATTCGTGATCTTTGAGACACGAATTCTATCTCCCGCACGGGTAACGGAATCCTTGAATTTCTCTGCAAAGGCTTTGGAATTTTGTTCCATTTCCGCAAAACTTTCCTTCATGCGCTTTATCATGTATACCAGCAGTGGAAATTGCTCATTTTCCAGCACTTTGTCGAACATATCGTCGATTGTGGCCACACTCTCGTCAAAATTGGATATTTCTGTTTCAGACAGCAGTATGTCGAATATCAGGTCAATTGCATCAAATTCAATTATCAGATCAGAATCCATTGACATTAGATCTTCCAGATACGTTCTTTCCGCGGGGCTGAATTGCTGAATATTCCTGAATATATTCAAACGATCATCATCCTCGGAAAGATCGTTCAATCCCTTTACGGTGAGATCATTCAGGGATTCAAGCGCGTTGGCATTATCCTCTTGTGACTCGGAAAAGATTACATCTGAGTATTCGACCCGTTCCTGCTGGCGTCCCGCGTATTCATCTTCTATCTCCGCCAGAGAGAAATCATCCACCACATCGTAATCGATATTTTTAAAATCTCTTTGCCAGAAAAGATTCACGAGGTCCTCATACTCATCCCCGGCTCTGATGACGGTCAAGATGTCGTCAAAGAACTGCTCCCATTCGATCTGCTCGAGCGTTTCCCTTAAAACCAGGCGCCTGATACCGTCACGATGCAGAACCCGGGGAAGATTTTCTTCGCGGGACGGGGCCTTATGGATAACCTTACCTTTATCCAGGAAATCCTGACCCTGAACATCAATCTCTATGGAACCGTATACCTCAAGATGCTTTTGGAGCTTGTTCCATCCGGACCTTTTAAATTCCCGAGGGATCGGGTTATCGGGCGGATAGATCAAGCTGGTCTTTATCCCTTTCGAAAAAACATTGAAGAATTCAGAAAGGCTCTCTGCTTTATCTTTTTCCGTCTTTCCAACTGTGTATTGGACTTGAGAGTGCATAAATTCCTTAGTTCGACTAAAGGTTTATTATAGTATCGGAATTATCTGCATAACTTTTATCAAGAAATCGACTTAGCTTGTTTCTTTCGATTGATATATTGCCCAGAGGCATCTAACGGGGAAGGTATATTTTTTTGCTTTTTAGATTTGCATTAAAGCTGAAAATAGTTATGTTCTTAACGAAATCGACTCAAGCGCCCATTGAATGACAGGGGTATTTGAG
>CAZBZV010000062.1:0-22782 GCA_964496505.1 uncultured Ignavibacteria bacterium
AGTTTGTCGAGAAGTTGGAGGTTTTGTTACAGAAGTTTCATCTGTATAAACAGAGTGTTTTATTCGGGAAACGGAAGGGGATAGATGAAAATAATAAAAAGTCTGTTTTAATCCTCAAATGTTTTATGCCGCACGATTTCTCCACGGCATGTATAGATAACATCCTCGGCGATATTGGTTGCGAGGTCGGCAATCCGCTCAAGGTTCTTGGAAACTCCCCTCAGATAGATCATAGCGTCGAGAGAGTTTAAATCCTTTTTGATATTATCCTTGACATAATCATAGATCGTGCGGTTAATCGAGTCAACCTCATCATCATCAATTCTGACTCCCTGTGCAAGATCCTCATCCAGATTAACCAGGGCGTCGAGGCTGTTTTTCAGCATGGCCTGGGTTTTCTCCGCAATTACCGGAAACTCGGACGGCATTTCGATGCGGTTCTGGTTTGCCATTCTGAGGGCAATGTTGGCGATATTCGAGGCCAGATCGCCGATACGTTCCAGATCGTTATTGATTTTGAGAACCGCGACTATAAATCTAAGGTCGACTGCGACCGGCTGGTGCAGCGCCAGTATTTTAAGGCTGTCCTCCTCGATTTCGACCTCAATGCGGTCGATCTCGATATCCGCCTCTATAATTGATTTGGCCAGATCGTGATCTCTTTCGGATACCGCTTTAACTGCCTGCCAGACTCGTTCTTCAACAATGGCGCCGAGCGAGAGGATAGACTTCTTCAAATTCGTTATTTCTCTTTGTAAATGAACAGACATCGTTCGTTCCTATATTAGCCGAAACGGCCGGTTATATAATCTTCAGTTTGTTTGTTGACAGGATTCGTGAATATCTGTTTGGTTTTGCCGAATTCTATCAACACGCCTTCGAAAAAGAATGCTGTTAAATCCGAGATGCGTCCCGCCTGCTGCATATTGTGGGTAACTATTATAATCGTAAAGTCGTTTTTAAGTTCCAGAATCAGGTCCTCGATATGTGCCGTCGATTTCGGGTCCAGGGCCGAAGCGGGTTCGTCCAGAAGAAGAATTTCGGGATCGACCGCCAGCGCCCTGGCGATACACAGTCTTTGCTGCTGTCCGCCGGAAAGATCAAGGGCATTTTTATCGAGTCTATCCTTAACTTCGTCCCAGATTGCCGCCCGCTTTAGACTTCGTTCGACTATTTCCGCGAGCTTCATTTTATGCTTGATGCCATGAATCCGGGGACCGTAGGCGACATTATCGAAAATCGATTTGGGAAACGGATTCGATTTCTGGAAAACCATACCGATCTTTTTGCGCAGAGCCACGACATCCATATTGCTTTTATAGATATCATCACCATCCACGATAACAGTCCCATTAACTCGGGTACCGTGAATAATATCGTTCATCCTGTTGAGAGTTCTCAGGAAGGTGGATTTGCCGCATCCCGAAGGTCCTATCAGGGCGGTTACCTGCCTTGCGGGAATGTTCATAGAGATATCGAACAGGGCCTGCACCGATTCATAATAGAAGTCCAGGTTTTTGACCTTGACGATTATTTCCTGGTCTTTGACATCTTTTTCAGGATCTACTACCATTTCGTCTTCTTCCTGTATCGTGATCGAATCATGATGGCTATCAGGTTTACTGCCAGAACCAGTATCAGCAGGACCAGAGCTGTCCCGTACTGCATCGGCCTTACCATCTCCGCCTCCGGATGCTGAGTCGCCAGAACAAAGAGGTGATAGGGCAGAGCCATGACCTGGTCGAAAGCCGATGACGGGAGTTTGGGCAGATAAAAAGCCGCCACTGTCAGAAGAATAGGCGCTGTTTCGCCCGCCGCTCTGCCGATACCCAGGATGGAACCGGTCAGCATTCCCGGTACCGCATAGGGCAGAACGTTTTTGTAAATAGTTTCCCATTTTGTTGCTCCAAGTGCAAGACTGCCTTCTCTCAGTGATTGTGGAACGGCCTGCAGGGCTTCCTCGCTGGCCACGATTATCGTGGGCAGGATCATACATGCCAGCGTCAGACTGCCGGCTATAATCGAGGCTCCGAATTGAAAAAATAACACGAACAGTCCCAGTCCGAACAACCCGAATACGATTGAGGGCACCCCGGCCAGTGTTATGATAGCCAGACGGACCATGCGCGTGAATCTGCCCTGACGGGCATACTCGGAGAGATAAATAGCGCTGGCCATTCCAAGCGGGAGCGCAATCGCTATTGTCCCGGTAACGAGATAGAACGTACCCACAATAGCGGGCCAGATTCCGCCCTCGGCGCCGCTTTTTCTCGGATGTTCGAACAGGAAATCAAGACCTATAACCCCGATGCCGTTCCAGATAATATCCAAAATAATATAGGCAATTACAACAACAATAAAATAGGTGAATCCCCGCATCATCCAGTAGAAGAATGTCTCAGAACCGCGACTTGTCATTACTGCCGGCCCCCGTATTTGCTGAATACTTTCTGAGCAATCATATTGAGTCCGAAGGTGATAATCAGGAGAACGATTCCCACCCAGAACAATGCCCTGTAATGGTCACTGCCAAACGGCACCTCGCCCATCTCTGCCGCAATCGTAGCGGTCATGGTACGCACGGACTCGAATGGGGAGAGGGTCGTAATGGCGGCATTTCCGGTAACCATCAGGACGGCCATAGTTTCGCCGATCACACGTCCCATGCCGAGCATCACCGCGGCGGTTATGCCCGAAATCGAGGCCGGAACCGTAACCTTCCAGATTGTCTGGAGTTTGGAGGCGCCGACCGCGAAGGACGCCTCTTTATAAGTTTTAGGTACGCTGTTGATGGCATCCTCTGAGATGGAGATAATGGTCGGTATGGCCATCAGTGCCAGAAGCAAAGCGCCCGTAAGTGCAGTCAGGCCGGATTGCAGGCCGAAAACCGCCTTGATGAAGGGAGCCAGCACAACCAGTCCGAAAAAGCCGATAACGACCGAGGGTATACCGGCCAGAAGCTCAATAAACGGTTTCAGGAATTCGCGCTCGTATTTGCCGGAAACCTCGGATATGTACACTGCTCCGATTACTCCAAAGGGCACGGCAATAATAGTTGCCAGTATAGTTACCAGAAAAGAGCCGGTAATAAGCGGAACTATCCCGAAGGACTCCTCCTGAAATGAAACCGGCCTCCAGGAGGTTCCAAACAGCTTGGAGATGCCCGGGTCCTTTATAAAAGGTATGGCTTCCTTGAACAGAAACAGAAAGATTAAAAGGACTATAAGGATCGCAGTAGAGGATGCGCTTGAAAACACTATCTTCGCAGCTTTTTCTTTCCAGGCTTTACTTCTCATTTAACTAACAGGTACATATCCGGTTTCTTTGACGATTTGCTGACCCTCGGGAGATTTACAATAGTTGACGAATTCCAGGATAATGCCGGAGGCCTCGCCGTTTGTATACAGGTGCAGGGGTCTGGCAATTGAATAGGTCTGATCCAGCACCGTCTCTACCGAAGGAAAGACGGCATCGGATTCGGCAGATTCCTTGACACCGATTACCTTAATTTTATCCGCAGCCTCATCGGCATAGCCAAGACCCACATATCCGATAGCCCATTTATCATTAGTAGTCGATTGTATTATGGAAGAGGTCGCTGGCATCAGACGGGCCTGATCCGTATAATCCTCCTTTTCCAGTACGTGCTCCTGGAAAAATACATAAGTGCCCGAACTTGACTCGCGGGAAAGAACCAGAATCGGCTGATCCGGACCGTCAACCTGACTCCAGTTTGTGTAGGCCCCTGTATATATTTTCTTCAACTGTTCAAGAGAAAGCTCCGAGATTGGATTCTCGGGATGAACGCAAACCGCGATACCGTCAAGGGCAACCGTGTATTCCACAGGCTCTATACCTTTTTGGTCCGCAAGCTCCATTTCCTTTGGCTTTATCTCTCTGGAGGCAGCGCAGATATCGGTTGTACCGTTTAGAAGCGCGGCGATGCCTGTTCCAGATCCTCCTCCGGTAACCGAAACCTCGATTTCCGGATTGGCATTCATAAATTGCTCCGCCCAGCTACTGACCAGGTGAACCATTGTATCGGATCCTTTGATGGTAATACTTCCGGTTCCTTCTTCGGCCTGTTCTTCACCCCCGCCGCAGGCGCTTAGAAGCATCATGCTCATGACAGCCATGAGCATGATCATCAAGCGTGCACTTTTCTTCACGTTTCCATACTTCACTTTTGGGCTCCTTTCCCACATTTAATAATAGAAAAAATTTCATAACCTTATTTAATTTGTATTAGAATTATATTAGCATTTTGTTATGTATTTGTTAGCGAGATTTTTCCATAAATATAAATTACAATATTTCATGCATTTGCGAGAAAAAGTCATTGTTAGCATGCCGGTTTTCAACGAAGTCATTCCAACTTTATTCAAATTCACTCGATTTTCATCATTCATCCGCAGGCAAATGTATCGAAAACGTGCTGCCCTTTCCCGGAGTGCTTTCTACTTTCGGATATCCCCCATGAGCCTGCGATATGTGCTTGACGATTGCCAGCCCAAGCCCGGTTCCCCCCAGCTTTCTACTGCGGGCTTTATCCACCAGATAGAACCTTTCAAAAAGGCGCGGGAGATGTTCTTTTGCAATTCCGGGCCCGCGGTCGGTTACTTTAATAATTATTTCACCGTTTTCCTGTGTGCCGCTGATAGCCACCACACTTTCCGATTCGCTGTATTTGATTGCGTTATCGATCAGATTAATTATCGCCTGTTCCAGAAGGGGAGCGTTCATCCTGGCCTTGAGATCTTCCGGACAGCTTAGTTTTATGCGGATATTGGATTCCTGCGCCTTTAGTTCACAAACCTGGATGGCGGTTTTCAGCACCGTATTAAGCGGCTCCTTTCTGAGAGATATTTTGGTTCGTCCCGAATCCTGCTCCATTCGTGAAAGTGTTAAAAGGTCTTCAATAATTGCATTCAAACGATCGGCCTGCCGCGAGATTACTTCCAGAAAGCGCCGCGCGCTTTCCGGCTCGTTCATGGCGCCGTCAAGAAGTGTCTCCACAAAGCCTTTGATAGAGGTTACGGGTGTTTTTAGCTCATGAGATACATTGGCAACAAAGTCCCTGCGTATCGCTTCCAGCCGATGCAGACGGGTGACATCGTTTAAGACCACCAGAGCGCCGATGCCCTCTCCCGCGGCATCACGCAAAACGGTACCATGAACCTGAATATATTTTTCATGTGTATCCCGAAGAACGATTTCCTCTTCGGCCGATTCGCGTGTCGAAAGTACACGCGCAACGAATCTCTGTAGATCTATGTTGCGCACAACTTCATGCAAAATTCGGCGTTCCGAATCCTCGGAGCTTATGCCCAGCAGCTTCCTTGCGGCGCGGTTGTGGCCAATGATGCGTTCGTCCGTATCGACCGCCAGGACGCCCTCGACCATACTGGCCAGCACCGCCTCCTGTTCGTTTCGCTGGCTGATAATGGCTTTAATACGCTTGTCGAGTTCCTGTGCCATCTGATTCATTGAATCCGCCAGCCTGCTGAATTCGAGCGGATCGAAAACCTGTATTTTTTGCGAAAAATCTCCGCGTGCGAACCTTTCTGAACCTCTTTTTAACTCCTCCAGAGGCTTACTTATTCTTCTTGTCATAAACAGGCTTACCAGAATAATAATAGCGACAATAACCAGTCCGCCGATAATGATCCTGGTATTGATCGACCACAGGGCATCTCCGATCGATGAAAGGGACAGGGACATCCGCAATATGGCCTGATTGCCGTCAGGAAGGCCAACAGGAATGGCCACATATAGCATTTCCTGTCTGAGTGTATGGCTGTATCTGATTGATGAACCGACAGCGCCTTTTCTGGCCTCGATCACCTCCGGACGATCATTATGATTGTCCATAGAAGCAGGATCTTCTTCGGTATCTCCCAGTACTTTCCCCGAGGCATTTATCGCCGTGATGCGGGTTGATGATTTTGTCTCGAGTACACGGCATACTGAATCGATTTCCTCGATATTTCCTCTTGATATAAGATCCTCAAACCTGTCTTCGATCAGAAAAGCATGAGAGATCAGATCTTTCCGAGTCTGCTCTATATAGAATGATTTGAAGGAGGTGGAGGCAAACCAAATCACCGAGATAAGAGAGACAAGGGCGATTATAATAAATGTGGGAAATAACTGCCAAAAAAGGCGTTTCCGCCGCATCAATTACTCCTTGAAACGGTATCCGACCCCGCGCACAGTCTCGATATGCTTTGCGGCCTTTCCAAGCTTTTTACGCAGCCCGACAACCTGCACATCGACCGAACGGTCGGTCACAGGATAATCCTCGCCGTGAAGTGCATCCACGATCTGATAGCGGGTGAAAACCCATCCCGGCCTGCTGGCCAGAAGGTAGAGGAGGCGGAATTCGCTCGAGGTTAAATCAATACGTTTGCCGTTGATGTTGACCTCATGCCGTCCGGGATGAATGCTGATCTCATGAATCTTGATCGAGGCATCTTCATTGACAGGCTCGGCCTTAATGCGCCTCAGGACCGCACGGATTCGGGCTACCAGTACTTTAGGGCTGAAAGGCTTGGTGATGTAATCATCGGCTCCAAGCTCTAACCCGGTTACAATATCGGCCTCTTCACCCTTGGCAGTCAGCATGACTATGGGGATGTTTTGCGAGGCCGGATTGTTGTGGATGCGTCGGCAAACCTCGAAGCCGTCGGCTCCGGGAAGCATAAGATCAAGAAGGATCAGGTCGGGCGGCTTGGATTCGACAGCTTTGATTGCGTCCTCGCCCGAGGTTGAAGTGGTAACCTGATAACCCTCTCTGGAAAGGTTATACTTGATCAATTCAAGTATATCCTCTTCATCCTCGACAACATGAATATGTTCTTTTGGCATATTTTCTCCCCAGTCTTAACTCATATAACCAGGCAAATGTAACTCTAATATTGTTAGAATGGGGTTAGGGTAAGATGAGAAATTCATTTACAGAATCCCGTATAGTGTTTCTCCCTGCTTATTAATATGCCGGGTGAATCGAGCCCCTGCCCGATCCAGGCAAGGTTTCTTCCACGTTCCTCATAATTCCTTATTAGCCTTAACCGGATATTAACAAAATAAGTTAGAAAAAATCCACAAATTTCTTCGATTTATCAGGATAAATTGCAAGGATCAGGGCTAATTCTTTCGAATTTCACGCAGGACAGTTCTTAGATTAGACATTTTCTCTTCATATATTGCATTGATTTCGGAGATTGTTTGAGAATATGAGTCGGCTGCAGCTCCGCCGACGATTATTTTTACCTCATTGCCCACGAATTTTCTGATTTTCTGAAGCTCAGCCGCAATATGGGGATCGTCGTGCGGATATACAATGCTCAATGCAATCGCCTGAGAGGATTTTTTACGGGAAGCTCCGGCAATCTCCTCGGCCGTCAGATTGGGACCAAGGTAGGTGACATTCCATCCGTCGGAGGCCGCAATTGCAGCTGCGACCAGGGCGCCGTTCTCATGCGCCTGCCCGGCGGGAGTCGTTACCGTTATATGGGGTGCATTTCCCTTCTTTATATGACTACTCAGCAGGTTTCCGACGAATGTTCTGATTACGGCGGAGGCCATGTGTTCCTGGGCTGTGCGGATTGTGCCCTTTTCCCAAAGATCGCCGATCTTGTGCAGGAGCGGAATGAGGAATTTTTCGATCATGGCAAGTTCGCCCAAATCGATCATGGCTTCGTTGAGAATATTTTCAAGCTTATCATTGTCGAAATTTAAAACAGCGTTCAGGCTGTTTTCCAAATAACTCGAGGCTTCCAGGTTTTCGACCTCAAGTGTCTCGCTGTCAATTGTTTCAGGAATTGTATGGACCACATCTTTCAGCAGGTCGCGCAGTTTTTCAGAGGAATATCCGGCGATTTCGCCTATCCTATAGCCGGCTTCAGTCGCCAGACGCAATAGTATTAATTTCTGGATATCCTCATCAGAGTAGAGCCTCCGCCTGGTCTCGGAACGCTGCGGCTCAATCGCGCCATAGCGCTTCTCCCAGGCACGGATTGTATGTGCGGTAAGGCCGCTTCTTTTGGCCACCACCCTTATGGGATGCAAGTTTCCCTCAGACATAAATTCAATATAAGAATTTGTTGAAGAGTTGTCATTATAATGTTTATAAAAATCCCAATATTAGATCTTAAATATAATATATTGATTATTCATTTTCTATTGTTCAATCAATTCATCGTTATTTAGCCTTGAGGTTATCATTTGTTTGAAGGCATCTGTGCATCTAATCGCTTGTCCCGCATAATATAACCCCATAAATAAAAAGCCAGTTCTATGTTACGGCATCGATTTCTGCCAAAAACGTTAATATTTTAGACAATTCTTGGAACAATATAATACGATGCGGGGTTATTCATGATAAAGATTAGACAATAATAAAACAAATGTTTTAAAAGGGAGAGTTAATCAGTGAGAAAAGTCAATAATCAAACACATTTTAATCCATTAAAGGAGGAAAGCACCATGAAGAAGACAGGTGTATTTTCAGTAATTTTTGCGTTTATATTCGCAATCTTTTTCGGTTTTTCAGGCAATGCTATTGCCGATAATTGCTCATCCGGCAGCAAGATGAAGGAAGCTTCTTATAATAAGAGCTCTATGGACATCGTCGAAACAGCTATGTCTGCTGACGGCTTCAACACTCTGGTAACGGCGGTTAAGGCCGCCGGACTCGTGGATGCATTGAAGAGCGATGGTCCTTTTACAGTCTTTGCGCCTACCGATGATGCCTTTGCATCCCTTCCCGAGGGAACTTTGGAAGCTTTGCTGAATGACAAAGAGAAGCTGGTTATGATACTTAAATATCATGTTGTGGCAGGTAAGGTTAAGGCCAAAGATGTCATGAATATTTCCACCGCTTCATCTTTAAGCGGCCAGAACATAGCTATCAAAGCCACGGATAAAGGCGTGATGGTTGACAAGGCAAATGTTATCAAGACCGATATTATGGCCTCAAATGGCGTAATCCATGTAATCGACAAGGTTATCCTGCCCAAGGATATTATCGAGACTGCCATGACTACTGACGGTTTTGGCACGCTGGTTACAGCAATTAAGACCGCGGGCCTGGTTGATGCACTCAGGGGTGAGGGACCGTTTACGGTTTTCGCACCTACCGATGATGCCTTCGCCAAATTGCCCAAGGGCACGATTCCGGCCCTTTTAAAGGACCAGGAGAAGCTGACTTCTATCCTGACCTATCATGTGGTTCCAGGTAAAGTGATGGCCTCTGACGTGGTTAAGGTCAATTCGGCCGAGACTCTTAACGGCCAGAATGTGGCTGTGAAGGTTAATGGTAAGAAAGTCATGATCGATAATGCACAGGTTATTATGACTGACATAGTCTGCACCAACGGCGTTATTCACGTGATCGACGAAGTTATACTTCCTCAGGAACAAATGAAGAGAAGTGAATATTAATTAAATTGGAATTAAAAGGCGGGTTTGCAGCGGAGCATCAACAACGGAAAAAGCAACTATGTGTCTCCGCTGCCTTCCCGGGCTGTTATGAAGGATTTTAATATAAATAACCTGAAAAAATGGGGCTACCAAGCAGCTCCGGGAAACAAAGGAGAGATCTTATGAAAAGGTTTTCCACAGTTCTAATGTTTGTATTCCTGCTTTTCACAGCAGAGCTTTTTGCGGACGATGACAATGCCCGTCTGCAGATTATTCACAACTCGGCCGATCCGGCTGCAGCAGTTGTGGACATTTATGTTAACGAGACACTTTTTCAGCCGGACTTTGAGTTCCGTGCAGCCACACCGTTTATTGACGTGCCCGCTGAGGTAACATTAAATATAGGCGTGGCTCCCGGCGGAAGTGCCGGTCCTCAGGATATAATCGCAACCATTCCTGTCACTCTGGAAGAAGATGAAACATATGTTGCGATTGCTAACGGTGTTCTGGATCCGTCAGCTTTTGCAGCCAATCCTGACGGTGAATCCACGGCCTTTGATCTGTTCATTAGAAAGAATGCCAGGGAAGAGGCACGCTGGCATCGTTTCGTGGATTTTATGGCATTCCACGGTTCGACCGATGCTCCCACAGTTGATATCAATATCCGCGGTTCATTTTTCGGACCGACTATCAACAATCTGACTTATGGCGAGTTTTCATGGTATCGCACAGTCTGGCCGAGAGAGTATGTTCTTGATATTACCCCCGGCAACGATCCCAATACAGTTGTGGCTTCGTTTGTGGCCGATTTATCCGGCCTGAGGGGCGGTGCTGCAGTTGTGTTTGCATCCGGCTTTTTTGACCCTTCAATGAATCAGGGCGGCCCGGCCTTTGGCCTTTTTGCGGCGCTTCCCGACGGTACCGTTATTGAACTTCCGTCCGAGCAGAAGATCGCGATGCTGCAGGTGATTCATAATGCCGCAGATCCAGCAGCAGAGATGGTTGATATCTATATTAACGATACCAAGGCAATTCCCAACTTCGAATTCCGCTCAGCTACCGAATTTCTTGAAGTTCCGGCAGAGACCGAATTTGTAGTGGGCGTGGCTCCGGCAGGCAGCAGCGGACCGGGCGATATTATTGCCAGCTTCCCGTTTACACTTGAGAACAACATGACTTATGTCGCTATTGCCAGCGGCGTTTTGAATCCCAACGATTTTGCGCCAAATCCCGACGGCCTTTCGATCGGCTTCGATATTTTCGCAACTGACGGCATACGTAAAAAAGCCAAATGGTGGAATAAGGTAGACTTCCGTGTGTTCCACGGTTCGACCGATGCTCCCACAGTTGATGTGATTGCACGCGATGTGGGAACTCTGGTTGATAACGCTTCCTATGGCGGTTTCACTGATTATATAACAGTTCCGCCGGCTGAGTACATTCTGGATATTACCCCCGGTAACGATAATAACATCGTAGTGGCCTCGTTTATAGCCGATCTATCCGGCCTTAAGGGCGGAGCAGCGATTGTGTTCGCATCCGGCTTTTTGACTCCGGCTGATAACCAGAACGGCGCGGGTTTTGGACTATTCGCCGCTCTTCCTAACGGTACAGTGGTTGAATTTCCGGTCAAGCCCAAGACCGCCCTGCTTCAGGTCATCCATAATGCCGCCGATCCGGCTGCCGAAATGGTTGATATTTATATTGACGATGCCAAGGCTATTCCCGATTTTACATTCCGCACTGCCACAGAATTTCTTGAAGTTCCGGCAGAGACTGAATTTGTAGTGGGCGTGGCTCCTGCAGGCAGCAGCGGACCGGGTGATATTATCGCCAGTTTCCCGTTTACACTGGCTGATGGTGAGACCTATGTGGCTATTGCTAACGGCGTTTTGAGCCCCGGCAGCTTTGCCTCCAATCCCGACGGCGTCGATATCGGTTTTAATGTTTATCCTGCCGCCGGTATAAGCACCGAGGCCGACTCATATCATGAAGTAGACCTGATAGCATTCCATGGCTCCACTGATGCTCCCACAGTTGATGTTGTCGCCAGGGGCGCCGGTATTTTGTTCGACGATTTAACTTATACCGATTACAGCAACTATCAGACAGTCCCGCCGGCAGAGTATATTCTGGATATTACGCTTGGCAATGACAATGATGCCATTGTTGTGTCATATCTTGCTGATCTCTCCGGTCTGGGCGGGGGAGCTGCAGTTGCATTTGCTTCCGGCTTCCTGAATCCGGCTGATAATCAGAACGGCCCGGCCTTCGGCCTGTTTGCCGCCCTGCCTGACGGCACTGTGATCGAGTTCCCTGTTTATGAGGGTATGATGGCTACTGCCAGATTGCAGGTAATTCACAATGCTCCCGATCCGGCTGCTGAGATCGTTGATATTTATGTTAACGGCGATCTGTTCGAGGATAATTTTGAGTTCCGCACCGCCACTCCGTTCCTGGATGTTCCTGCGGGCGTGACTCTCAATATCGGCGTTGCCCCCGGCAGCAGCAGCGGTCCCGGTGATATTATCGCTACCATTCCGGTTATGCTTCAGGAAGATCGTACTTATGTGGCAATTGCCAACGGCGTTTTGAATCCCGATGATTTCGCGGATAATCCTGACGGCGAATCGATCGGCTTCGATCTGTATGCCAGAGACGGCGTCCGTGAGGAAGGCAATTACAGATATTTCACCGATCTGCTGGTATTCCATGGTTCTCCAGATGCTCCGACTGTTGACATCAGGATCAAGGGCTTCTGGTTCGGACCTCTGGTTAACAACCTGACTTACGGCGAATTCAGCAATTATAAGACCGTCTGGCCCCTGAAGTATGTCCTTAATGTTACCCCGGGCGATCAGCCTTTCAATGTGGTAGCATCATTTGTTGCCGACCTGCGCGGTTTGAAGGGCGGCGCGGCGGTTGTCTTTGCTTCGGGTTTCCTGAATCCGGCTGATAACCAGAACGGCCCGGCCTTTGGTTTGTATGCGGCTCTGCCCGACGGCACGGTGGTTGAGCTTCCGGCCTACGGCAATGGTTATGCCAAGGAATTTGCCAAGGTGGAGACTGTTCCTCAGGAGTTTGAGCTGGGACAGAATTATCCCAATCCATTCAACCCGACAACCAATATCTCCTTCTCACTGCCCGAGTCCGGCAAGGTGACCTTGCGCGTTTACAATGTCCTCGGACAGGAGGTAAGGACTCTGGCTGACGAGTATATGGATGCGGGAGTGCATACGATACAATTCGATGCTAACAATCTTTCATCAGGAATGTATTTCTATAGAATAAATACGGAAAGCTTCACTGAATCCAAGAAGATGATGCTGGTTAAGTAACTCTCCTGTACTGCAACCTACCGTAATCACTTCCGGAGCGAGCGGGAAAGATCACAAATGATCCCGCTCGCATTTTTTTGTGATGTGCTCTTTGATGAATTCCTTGACTCGGATATTACAAAGTATTACCTTGAATTCAATCGTGAAGGATGTATTTATGGCTAAAGGTAAAGACGAGATAATCACTTTCAAGGTGGACAGGAGATTGTCAGAGGCTATGGCCGGAATTCCCAATCGTTCGGAGTTTATCCGTAACGCGATCCTGGCGGCGTTGGAGAGCACATGTCCTTTGTGTCAGGGAACGGGTTTTCTGACTCCGGAACAGCGGAAGCATTGGAAGAAATTCGCCAAACATCATGAGATTGTGGAATGCACCGACTGCCATGCTTTTCATATTATCTGCGAGGCGGAAAAAAGGAAGGGCATACGAGGATAATCCGTATCTCCTTGCGTCATTCTGAGGGAAGAGAAGAACCTTTGTGATTAGTGAAGGATTCTTCGGTCACTTCGTTTCCTCAGAATGACAGATCCATCGAATTTGATTTTAAAAGGCGACTTTTCGGCTAATTATATTGGAGGGGAACTTTGAATGATATTCCTGCCATAAAATTCAGGGGTGTTGACTTTTCCTATGATTCGGTGCCTGTGCTTAAGGCGGTCAGTTTCAGTGTTATGCAGGGCGAATTTGTCAGCATCGTCGGTCCCAACGGCGGAGGCAAGACAACTTTACTTTACCTGATGATGGGGCTGATTGAGCCGGACCGTGGGGATGTTAGAGTTCTTGGCAAAAAGCCCGAAACTGCGCGAAGAAAGATCGGGTATATGCCGCAGTCTATGGATTTCGACCGGCAATTTCCTGTAACCGTTATGGATGTTGTCCTGATGGGACGGCTTGACAGAATCATGGGAGGAAGGTACAGCAAGAAGGATAAGCAGGCGGCTATGGATGCTATGGAAGAGATTGGAATCGATTCCCTTGCAAAGCGGCCTTTTTCGAAACTCTCCGGTGGACAAAGACAGCGTGTGCTGATAGCGAGGACATTAGCCTGTAACCCCGAAATACTGCTTCTGGATGAGCCTACCGCCAATGTCGATCCGGATACAGAAGGCATGATGCATGAATTCCTGCATGAGATGCATAAACGGATGACAATTCTCCTGGTGTCGCATGACCTTGGATTTGTCTCCAAAGCGGTCAAGAGTGTGATCTGTGTCAATAAGAGGGTGGTGCGGCATCCCACAGCTGAAATCACGCCCGAGGCAATTCGGGATCTGTACAAGGACGAGATGCGCATTGTCCGTCATGACCAGCGCTTTCAAAACGGGAAAAGCTCCAATGGCTGATTTTATAAATGCACTTACCAATCCCGATCTGCCATTCCTGCGTTATGCCCTGATTGCGGGTGTGCTTTCCAGCTTCGCACTGGGTATGGTGGGAACATATGTTGTTACTCGCAGGATCAGCTATATAGCAGGTGCAATCGCTCATTCGGTGCTGGGCGGAATCGGGGCGGCATTGTATTTACAGCATGAGGCGGGCTGGACCTGGTTCGACCCGATAATCGGGGCCTTGATTGCCGCAGTATTTTCCGCTGTATTGATCGGCCTGGTAAGCCTGTATGCGCGCCAGAGAGAGGATACGGTAATCGGCTCTATATGGGCGGTAGGTATGGCTATGGGTGTGCTATTTATTGCCAAAACTCCCGGTTATATCGATCCGATGAGTTATCTGTTTGGAAATATTCTTCTGATTTCCAATACGGATTTATGGTTGATAATTGCTCTTGATGCGCTAGTACTTGGCGTCGGTATAATTTTCTACAATAAGTTTCTGGCGGTTTGCTTCGATGAGCAGTTTGCCCGGCTGAGGGGAGTTAATGTTGCCTTTTATTATTTACTGCTGTTGATACTGATTGCCCTGACTGTAGTCTTGATGGTTATGATTGTGGGGATAATTCTGGTGATTGCGCTTCTTACTATACCGGCGGCTATTTCCGGTATGTTTTCTCGTCAGTTGTGGCAGATTATGATCTTCTCCACGGCGCTCTGTATCTTTTTCACGGTTGCCGGTTTGGGTATCAGCTATAATCTGGACTTTCCCACCGGCTCTACCATAATAGTTCTGGCCGGTGTTGTCTATCTGCTGATTCTGGCATTCAATCTGATTGCCAAAAAGCGTTTGAGCTAATCCAAATTAGTTAGTTTATTTTTCCTCGTCATCCAGCTTCTTGACCTCGCGCAAAAATCCCAGTGGACTCATGGACTGTGCCATTTTGAGAATTTTGTCCATACGCTCGGTATCAGCCTCGAATTTATTCTTCATACGAGTCTCGTAAGCGTCCTTGAGAGATTGCAGGAGATCATCGAGATCGTACGGTTTGGAGAGGTAGCTGAAGGCTCCCAGCTTTGTCGACTCCACTGCGGAATCGATCGAGCCGTGCCCGGTCAGGATTATGACCTCGAGATATTTATGTTCTTTCTTTAGTATCTCGAGCACCTCGATACCGTTCATGCCCGGCATCTTCAAATCGAGAATGGCCAGATCGAAACCGCCGGTTCTGGCCGCTTCCACAGCATCCTTTCCGCTGGTAGCCTTGGTGACATCAAAGCCGCGAAGCTCCAAACGTTCGGCAATTGATTCGAGGAATTTCACCTCATCGTCGCAGATCAGCAATTTGATTTTGTCAGCCATAGTATTCCTTTCTAATTTAATATTCTAAAATCCGATAAAGCGCCAGTATCCGAAAAAGGCCCAAACCCAGAGTACTATTAATGACAGGACCAGTATGGCGGCGCCGTGTTTCAGGAAGTCAGAAAGCTTTACAAGCTGCTCGCCGGTTACCGGATCCTTTGCCAGCGTATAGGCAATAGCGTTATTTGGGGTTCCGATGATCATCATGTGTGCAAAGGATGACGCGAATGCTGTGGCAAAGCCTACCATCCAGGGATGCGTGCCGGAAATTTTTGCCATCGGCACTGTTATTGGCCCGATGGCTGAAACGGTGGCGCCGTCGCTCATGAAGTTAGTGGCGACACCAGTAAATACACTGGTTGCCATAGCCAGGCCCTCTCCCGATTTGAAGAAATCGGGCAAAATATTAACGAAACTGTCGGCCAGATAGAGCGCTCCTCCCGAAATTGCCAGCCCCTTGCCGAGCGCCGCAGCGCTGGCATAGAGGGCCACAACATCCCAGGGAATAGCGGCGATATCCTTCCATCGTAAAATTCGAAATATATTCAGTATTACAATGCATAGAATCACAGGGCCGCCCATGCCAAGAAAATTGCTGGAGGTTATCCAGAGAATTATCAGGAATACCAGAACGGCCGCTGTGATATACTCATTTTTATTCATGGGACCGATTTTGTCAGAGGCTTCCCTTACCAGAGCGGAGACATTTACATTCTTCAGTACAAGTTTTTTCCTGAACATGAAGAAGAAATAGGCAGCGATGACCAGACCCATTACAGGAACAAAAGGTAATCCATACATTACCCATTCACCGAATGAGGGGGCGATGCCGTAATCTGTGAGAATTCCCAGCATGACCGCGTTTCTGCCGCCTGCTGCGGGAGATCCCGGGCCTCCGCAGTTGGCAGCATAGCACAGCGCCAGGGCGAACATCACCGCAAGATAGCGGTCTTTCTTTACACCGGCAGCTCTTATCGATGTTACGTATACCATCATAAAGAGCGGCATTACGAATGCTATCAGGGCATGCTCTGAAACAAAAGAACAGGCCATACCAAAAAGCGGCAAAAATATAAAGAGCAGGCGCGGGATTGTTTTGGCCGGGCCCAGAAGCAGAAGGCCGATTCTTCGGTCGAGTCCGGTTTTGGTGATGGCATTGGAAATTGCCAGTACGCCGAATATAAATATGACAGCATCCTTGGCATAGGCCCGGGCGACATCATCGGGCTTCAGAACCCCGAAGAAGTACATGAGAACTCCTACTGAAAGTGCAGTTATGCCAATCGGCACCGCACCCGAAGCCCAGAAAAGCGCCGCCAGAACGAGTATGCCCAGCATGACCTTGGCCTTGAATGCCACCTGTTTCGGTTTGAGCGGCTCTTTTGTCTTTTGACCTTCTTCGGTGGTAACCGTTTTCTGCATGCCAGAGTATCTGCTGTAGTAATCAGCGATATTTTCGTCCTGTTGCATTTTGCGATAGTTGGCATAACCGGCATTTACATCTTGGTTTACATCTCCTGTTTTTTCCCAGGAGAAGAGGGAGATCATGCGGTCGGGAGCGGGTGTGAATGCTATCAGTGCGAACAGGAGAACTCCCAGGATTATTATTCCCGGCCTGGTGTTATGTGATCCCTTGAGCCATTTCCAGATCGAACCCTTTTCGACATAAGCGATTTCATGCCGTGCCATAGCATGGATTTTATCCTCGCGGGCGTTTTCGATTGTCCTAACAAGTTTGTCGAGGTCGGTAGGTTTTTCGAGATATGCGAAGGCCTCCAGCTTGCCGGTTTCCATGGCCGAGCGCATACTGCCATGTCCGGTCAGCATAATAACCGGCAGAGCGGGACGGAAACCTCGGATATTGGCCAGCACTTCCTCTCCGTCCATGTCCGGCATTTTGCGGTCGAGAATGACAACATCTATATCCGAATCATTCCGGGCGACCTTGATTGCATCGGTGCCGTTGTCGAGGGCAACGACATCATAGCCGCGCAATTCAAGACGCTTTTTAAGCATCTCCCGAAATTGATCTTCATCATCGACGATTAATAGCTTTGGCATAACACGCCTCCCGCGATTGTATTGCAAGCTGTATAAATCTGCTTCATCACAGGCGATATTACTCCTATTGCTTACCCGGTTTTAAAGGAAGTATTATCTTAAATTCGCTGCCCTTGCCTACGGTTGAATCGACCTTTATTTCGCCGCCCAGGCTCTTAATTATACCGTAGCTCACCGATAAGCCAAGACCTGTTCCTTTACCAACCTCCTTGGTTGTATAGAAGGGCATGAAAAGTTTTTCCAATTCCTCGGGTTTTATACCTTTGCCTGTGTCTCTTATAATTATCGATACCTTATTGTTTTCTCTTCGGGTTGTAATCGAAATCGTGCCCGCCTGACCCTCGAGCGCATCAACTCCGTTGTTAATAATATTCAGGATTACCTGCTGGAGCTGATTGCTGTCGGTCATTACCGGTGGGATATCGTAGGCGTAATTCTTTTCGATCTCAATATTGGAGACCCGCAACTCCCTGACCAAAAGGCCGTCCACAACGCCGTCAATAATATCCTTGATATCATGAGTCTTGAGTTCCACATCAGACTTTCGCACGAACCGCAGCAATTTGTGTGTGATATCCCGGCATCTGAATACAGAGCTCTGAATTGAATTGAGATGTTCCTTAAGTCTCTCAGGGTCCATACCCTCGCCAAATTCAGGATCCATATAATCCTTTATGAGTCCGGCCTCTTCGTTAATTACGGCCAGCGGATTATTTATCTCATGTGCTATTCCGGCGGCAAGCTCCCCAACCGAGGCCAGCTTGGAGGCGTGTTCGAGCTGAGCTCGAGTGCGGTCGGTTTCCATCTGCATCTCAACCAGTTTATTTGCCCTGAAGGCTATTACCAGGATAATCAGGATTATCATTGAGGCCGCGATGATATAAATTCGAAGATTAAAGCCAGAAAAAAAGCCCTGCTTTTCCTCATCCGAGGGCTGTACGATCAACGCCCAGCCCGCCAGGCGCAGCCATGAATAGGCATATGTTATCCTCGAACCCTCGATTTTGACATTCTCTGCCCCTAAGCGAGGATTTTGTGGGGGGACTATGGAGGAGGTCTCAAGAGGAGTGCCTATATGCGGAGTGACAAGCTGATAGTAACCGTCCTCATTTACAATCGATATAAATACCTCATTGGCGCCCTCAAGGCTGCGCATATACTCGTAGATATTGCCAGGGTCGAGAGAAGCCCGCAAGACAATTTCCTCACCGCTTATGTTTCTGCTGACCGCGATTGTGAAATGCGGGATTTGACGAAAACCGAGATATATATCAGTAATAATAAATCTCTCTTTCCCCTTCCTGAGACTTTGGAACCAGTCCTCGGAACTATAGTCGACTTTTTCGAGAGACGGGTAGGGGCCGGCATAGGCAGTCTGGATGCCGGATGAGTCGAAATAGCCTATATCTATAAAGCTCTGACTATTCATCTTCAATCTTTCCAGATAGATTTGAAGATTAGATGATGTTGGGGGATGCTCGAAGCGAGGATCGTCAATAAGATTATCGAGGTTCACGATTCTTTCAGAGAGGAATAGATTAAGGGTATTGGATTGATTTTCAGCGATGGCTGTTAGGTGGAGACGACGGCTTTCGGATACCAAAGCATTGTACTGGATGCTGAAGAAGATTATAAGGACAATTAGCGGACCAAGATAGAAGAAAAGCAGCCGTATTATCTGCTTCCGCCTTAAATCCTTGTAGTGCTCCTTGTTAAAGGGGAGCGATTCCGCCAAAGAGTCTGTTTTTTTGCCTGACTTAGCTGCCATCCACACCCCAGACCACGCCTGACTATGCGGGTGGAATCTCATTAGTTACGGTATCACGCGACAAACTGCCATTGCAAAAATACTATATTCAGCATAGTTGTCAACGATAATCGGCCTGAGTTCGTGAAAAAATGCACAAGCTCTTTCTAATCACTCTATTTTATAAAGCTTCAGATTTGCTCAATAACTACATTAATGGACCTGTCGCTAAGTGCATAAATTGCAAAATTTGCTTGACTTATAGGGTAAAAATTGTCTTAAATCTATACAGGAGAACACAATAAAAAGGAAACGGGGAGTTTATTACAGAGCTCTCCCAGGGATATAAATGGAATACCTGAATCAATTCTTTGAAAGTATTAAACCGATTTTGCCCTCCTGGGCGGCGGTCATAGGCGTCATTATCGGATTATTTTTAATCCGTTATTTCATCCAGCGTTACTATTCTAAAGTGCCGGGTTTGAAATTCCGAAGCCAGATTATTTCGCTGATTCTTGTGGTTTTGGGGACGGTAATTGTAATTCTTCTCCTGCCTATCAAGGATACCTCCAAGGGACAGCTTTTGAGCCTTCTGGGTATTCTACTGAGCGCTATTATAGCCTTGTCATCAACGACTTTTATCGGTAATGCCATGGCGGGTTTGATGCTTCGGGCAATCAAAAACTTTCGTCCGGGCGATTTTATCAGCGCCGGGGAATATTTTGGCAGGGTATCTGATCGAGGACTTTTTCATACCGAAATCCAGACAATCGACAGCAATCTTACCACTATGCCCAATATGTATCTGGTAACCAATCCGCTCAAGGTTGTCAGATCCACAGGTACTATTATCTCAGCTGATGTATCTTTAGGTTATGATGTTTCCCGCACAAAGGTGGAAGATTTGCTCCTGAGGGCGGCGGAAAAGGCAGAGCTTGAGGAGCCGTTTATGCATGTAATCGACCTGGGCGATTTCTCGGTCACATATCGTATCTCCGGCCTTCTGGAAGATGTCAAACATCTTATCTCGGCCCGTTCCAGACTGCGGAAGATGATGCTCGATGTTTTGCAGAACAATGGTGTCGAAATCGTCTCGCCGACATTCATGAATACCCGCGCTATGCCTGAGGGCGTAAAGGTTATCCCGGATGACGCGCCATCCGATGGTGCGGCCGCGTCGGAAGCCATGCCCGAGCCCGAGAAGCTGGTCTTTGAAAAAGCGGATGAGGCCGAGTCGGTTGAAAAGCTGCATGAAACCTACGAGAAGCTTGGAAATGAAATGGAAAAGCTGAAAGATAGTATTGATAAAGGCGGTGATGAGGCTGATGTTGAGAATATGAAGGGGCTTTTGAAGCGCATGGAAGACCGAAGGGAGAATATAGCGGCGATTCTGAAAAGATAGGAAGAAGAGAAAAAAGATAAATAGAATTCAAAAAAATGGTCACAGATAGCAGGATAATTACGAAATGACTCGCTTGATAAAAAAACATTCCAAATCAAAAGGGCTTAAGCCGGGGGCGGTGGTTTTTGTCGGTGAGCAAAGAACCGAGAAAGCTACCATCGACATCATCGATTACACCGACACCGAGCTTGAAGAAAAACGGCTTGAAAAGGTCGAAGATAGTTTCGAATATAAAGACTCGTCGACCGTGACCTGGATCAATATAAATGGCATCCACGAAGTTTCGAATATCGAAAAGCTGGGCGAGCATTTTGGCCTACACGCTTTGAATCAGGAGGATATCGCCAATACCGGACATCGTCCCAAGTTCGAGGAAAGCGGCGAATATATTTTCATTACCATGAAAATGCTTAATCCCAGGTCCGAGGATGGTGTCGAATCGGAGCAGGTCAGCATTGTGTTCGGGAAAAACTATGTCATTTCATTTCAGGAGAAAGAGGGGGATGTATTCGATGCTGTGCGCGAGAGAATCCGCAAGACCAAACCGCGTGTACGGTTTATGGGTGCGGATTACCTGGCCTATGCCTTGATAGATGCAATCGTAGATAACTATTTCGTGGTACTGGAGAAAATCGGAGACACGGTTGAGGAGCTTGAAGATGAACTTGTTTCGAATCCGGAACACGAGGATCTTGAGACTATCTATGACTTAAAACGTCAGATGGTATTTATCCGCAAGGCAATCTGGCCTTTGCGCGAGGTTGCCGGGGCAATGGACAGGACAGAATCTGAGTTGATACATGATTTCACAAAACCATATCTGCGCGATTTGTACGAGCATATAATTCAGGTTATAGATACAGTTGAGATTTTTCGCGACATGATTTCCGGACTACTGGATATCTATCTTTCAAGTATCAGCAATCGTATGAACCAGGTCATGAAGGTACTCACTATTATTGCAACTATATTTATTCCATTAGGCTTCCTGGCGGGTGTATATGGCATGAATTTCGATACCTCGGCCAGCCCGTTCAATCTGCCGGAACTGAGTCTTCGTTATGGTTACATATTTTTCTGGATTGCCGTGCTTATTATAGGCATTGGCCTTCTTTTCTTCTTTCGCCGAAAAAGGTGGCTTTGAAAACATCAAGAAAATAGAACATATTTAGCATTATTATTTGCAAAGGAGGCATTATGGATTTACAGGAATTATGGGAAATCGTAAAGCTATGGCTGATTAATCACGGATTAAAGATACTGCTTATTTTGATTCTGATGATGATCGCCATGAAAGTGGTCAAGGTTTTTTCACGCAAGATATTCGATCAGTTTCGCGGCGAGGATGCCGGAGTTGAGATGAGGAAACGGGCGGATACGTTAAGCGGCATCATACAATTCATCATGGGGCTGGTGGTCATGGTAATTGCGATTATTATGATCCTGGGTGAATTCGGCATACAGATCGGGCCGATTCTGGCAGCAGCAGGCATTGTTGGTGTGGCAATAGGCTTCGGGTCGCAGTACCTGGTGCAGGATATCATCAGCGGTTTCTTTATTCTTTTGCAGGATCAGATTCGTGTCGGTGATGTAGTTATAATCGGAGGAAAGGGCGGCCTGGTTGAAAAGGTAAGCCTGAAAAATACGGTACTGCGCGATCTCTCTGGCAATGTGCACTTCATTCGCAACGGGACAATTGATGTCGTGACCAACATGACCAAGGATTTTTCGCAGTATGTTTTCGAAATCGGCGTGGCCTATCGTGAGAATGTCGATGAGGTTATCGAAGTGGCCAAGGCGGTCGACGAAGATCTTCGCAATGACGATGAATATAAGGACGATATTCTGGAGCCGCTC
Source organism: uncultured Ignavibacteria bacterium (assembly GCA_964496505.1). Lineage (GTDB taxonomy): Bacteria > Zixibacteria > MSB-5A5 > JAABVY01 > JAABVY01 > JAABVY01. The sequence goes on from CAZBZV010000062.1 coordinate 22,521, forward strand.
GAGGTTCTGGGATTGGATAAATTTGCCGATTCGGCTCTTATAATCAAGGCCCGTACCAAGACCAGGCCGATTAAGCAATGGCGCGTGGCGCGTGAATTCAATCGCAGATTGAAGATTGCATTCGATGAAAAAGGCATCGAGATACCATTCCCGCATGTTACCCTTTACATGGGTGAGGATAAGAAAGGCGGAGCGCCCCCGATGCATGTCAAACTGATGGGCAGGGAAGAGGCTGCCGCATAATCGATATAAAAAACGGGGA
>CAZBZV010000063.1:0-22300 GCA_964496505.1 uncultured Ignavibacteria bacterium
TATGGCAGTACCAAGAGATAAAATATTTCGGATTGTGCTAAGCATCGGTATGATGCTGGCATTCTGTTTTTCCGCGGTTAATCTTGAAGCCGCTGAAATTTGGGTTGCTACTGACGGCGATGATGAGCTTGGCGACGGTTCATTCGATAATCCGTATGAGACTATCGTGCATGCAGTTGCCGCTGCGGCCACCAATGATACGGTGACTGTAAAACCGGGCGCCTATAATCCCGGGTCGACCGCATATTTTTATGCCAACATACATCTGCGCAGCCAATTGGGTCCTGATTCAACAACACTCTCGGGCGCCGCAAAGTATGCCATTATATCTGTCGAAGAATTCAATGGACGAAATGTGATCGAGGGATTCACGATGTTCGTCGGCAGGCCGGCAATTGATGCGCGGTACGGCTCTTTTGAATCTGAATTAATTATCAAAAATAACCGCTTTGAACAGTGCGCAAATGCCACAGACACTACTGGTGGCGCCATATTAATCAGAAGTTGCGACAACTTTTCCATATATGATAATACTTTCACCGACAACTTTTCCTCTGCATCCGGCGGGGCGATCAGCGTCAGTTTCAGTACGGGAGATATTTACGAAAATGAGTTCACTTCAAATACATGCGAGACCGGCGGCGGCGGAATATACGCTTATAGCTGCGACATAAAATGCTATAATAATATATTTACATCCAATATGGCCAATCTCTCTTTTTCCAGAGGCGGAGCCATAGCATTGAATTATACATATGGTGATTTTCCCTATTGGGTAATTCAAAACAATATCTTCAAGCTTAATCAGGCCGGATTAGGTGGAGCAGTATCGGTCGCCTCAAATTCCGCTTATGTATATAATAATCTTTTCTATGATAATCTTGCCGCCAACAGCGGCGGGGGCATTCAGGTCGAGTATGATTATGATCCTTACATCTATAATAATATCTTCCTGGGGAATACTCCCGATGGTATGTCCTCGAGCGCCTCTGTTATGTCCCATTACGACAACAACAATTATTACGACAACGGCCCGGATACGAATGGATGTATAAATTGTCCCTCGGCGCCGAATATATTTTACTATCATCCGCGTATCGCCGATGTCGGTGGCGGAGATTACCATCTGACCGATGAATCGGAATTGATTAACAGGGGAAGATTCGGCCTGCCCGAGCAGCTTAATTTCGATTATGAAAATCAGGATCGAAGGCTGGCCGGAGGTACCGATATTGGTCCCGACGAATATGCGGATTGCAGCATGTCGGGAAATTTCAGCGCTATTGACGACACCTCCGGATGTCCTCCTTTGAGGGTTGAATTCTCTGCTCTTAATCTTCAAGGATATTATGACTCACTCAGGTGGGAGTTCGGGGATGGCAGGGAGGCGTTTAATGTCCTGAATCCCCCCAATACATATCAGGATACCGGAACTTACACAGTCAAGCTGCATATGGTTACGCCCTGTACGACTGTGGTTATCACCAGAGAGAATTATGTTCATGTTATGACCGAACCGGCCCCGGACTTTCAGGCTGATGTTACCAGCGGATGCACCCCACTGACCGTGGAATTCGAAAACTTAACCGAGGGCACGGGCGAACAATATCTATGGGATTTCGGGGATACGACGACATCAACCGATATTAATCCGACGCATATATATGGAAACCCGGGAGTCTACGAGGTTCAATTGACAGCGATAAATTCATGCGGGCAAGCATCGGTTGTGAAAACCGGGTATATCAATGCTATCTCCGGCGCTGTGGCGGATTTCAGAGCGGAACCGCTGGAGGGATCGGCGCCCCTCTTCGTGGACTTCTTTGACGAATCGCTTTACAGTCCGCTGACCTGGCTGTGGCAATTCGGGGATGGGGGAACTTCCGATGAGCAAAATCCAAGGCACAGATATCTCGCGCCGGGAATTTATGACGTTACTCTAATGTGTCAGAATAATTGCGGAGATGTCCCCGATACTCTTACCAAATCGGAATATGTTACCATATATGGATTCACGCCCCAGGTCTATAATATCCAGGATGAAAGATATATTTATCGCTATAATTTCTTTCTCGATTCATTGTACGGCTTATTTGACCGCATGGTCTCGTTCAAATCCGCAATACCGGTGCAGCCGAACAGAGGCCGGGTTACAGTGAGCTTTGGCGATTCAACAGTTGCTCTGTTCGATAGCACTTCGATGCTTGTCTCGATGACAAAAGATGTTCCTCGAGGGGACTATGAGGTACTTTTAATCTCCAGCGGTTCGGGCGGCTTTCCTGTAGATACCCAGAGCCTGCAGTTTACCTCCACCGCAGATTCACTGATCGAAACATCGCCTCTGGCTCTGGATTTCGGAGAAGTGCCGGAAGATAGTACCAAGACATTGAATATTATGGTAATGAATAATGTCCAGTTTCCGGATACTTTCAGCTTAAACGTAACCGGGATGAATGCCGATCCGTCGGTGTTCAATGTCGATTTCCCGGGGAGCTTCGTTCTTGATCTGGTAAATAAGAGCAGGGAGGTACCGGTTTCCTTTACGCCCGGTGAATTGGGAGAGTTGAATGGCACCCTGACAATTATATCGAACGATCCCGCCTATCCGCAGTGGACTGTGAATTTAATCGGTACCGGTATAGTGGAGCGCACACCACCGTTTGTCGATTCCACGCTTCCTCTCCATGAAGAGCAGGAATATGCGGTTACCGATTCAGTGGATATTTACTTCTCGGAGCCGATAGACCAGTCCACACTTCAGCCGGGCGCTGTTACGGTGACCTCGCTCAGGACAGGAAACGATATTGAAGGCGACCTGGTCTATCATACGGAAAATTATGTGCTTACATTCAAGCCTGAAAACGGCTTTGCGATAAATGATTCTATAGAGATCATATTAAATGCGCAGATTGCCGATGCAGCAGGGAATACTCTCGATGGTGACGGTGATGGCGCGGGTGAGGGAACGCCTGAGGACGACTATATATTCAGCTTTACCACCGGTCTGGCCGTTTATCCCGGAGATGCAAATAATGATGGCATTGTGAATGAGATGGATGTTCTTCCGATTGGAGTTTACTGGGGCTCTTCCGGGGATACCCGAAGTACAAGCGCCAGCCTGTGGACACGTCAAGCCGTGAAGAGCTGGACGCCGGTTAAGGCCACGTATGCCGACTGCAACGGTGACGGCATTGTCAATAGCGACGATCTGACGCAGATCGAGAATCACTGGGGCATGACTCATGAAATAGAGGGTGTGCCAACCGCATTCACGATGGATGAACTGGAAGAGCACTCCAGAGATTTCGAAGAGATCAACGAACATCTGGAGGATATGTCGCTGGGTTCGAGCGGAGACAAGATACATGAGATCCTCTCGACCTACCTCGTGGGTCAGTCGAACATCGAACGCTTTTCTCTGGGACGAAATTTCCCCAATCCTTTCAATCCGATTACAACCATAGACTTTTCGATCCCGCGTGAATGTCATGTAACGCTGGAAGTTTACAATGTGCTGGGACAGACAGTAAAGATGCTTGCGGATGAAAGCATGTCTCAGGGTTATCATTCTGTTACCTGGGATGCTACCGATGATAATGGTAATCCGGTTCCGACAGGGGTATATTTCTACCGCATGACTGCCGAAGAATTCAATATGGTGCGCAAGATGCTTCTGATAAGATAAGTGCTGTTTTTAATAATTTGTAACGGCTTACCAATTATATTCTGGAAACGGTGCAGGGGCTATTGCTCGGAAAATATTTCCGATTAAAGAGTTTATACTTGACATTAATGTTGTTTTTTGATTTATAAAATTAGATGGCGAAAAAGAATACTTATTCTTGTCTCGCATGCTTTTGGCTTTTGAAGAGAAATAAATTTAGATAACTGACGTTAATTCTGTATCCCAAAGTGGGGGGGATGTATGGAGGAGGAGCGTCTTAAAGATAAAATCCTGATTTGCGTTGACTGCAATGAGGAGTTTGTCTTTACGGTTGCCGCCCAGGAATATTTCCTCGAGCGAGGAATTAGCGAGGAACCGAAGCGCTGTAAGAGCTGCTATATGCAGCTTAAAAAGGGAAAAAGGCAGCAGCAAAAGGAGAATCGCAAAAAGGGTAGTTACAACAGCAGAAACAATGGTAACGCCAACGGTAATTACCGCTATTCCTACAACAGAGATTACAAAAAGTAAACGGGCCATCAAATCAATGATGACCCGTTGGGTACTCATCTTAGGGCTGTCTATTTCATAAGCAGCATTTTCTTACAGATGGCGCCTTCGATTGTTTCGAGTCTGTAGAAATACAGGCCGGAGGCCGCAGGATGTCCGCTTTCGGAAAGACCGTCCCAGTGTATCTCATAGTTTCCGGGTTCATATGTGTCAGAGGTCAGGGTCTTGACCTTCTGACCGATGACATTGTAAACCTCGAGGCTGACCTGGCCGGGCTCGCTCAGAGAGAAGCTGATCTTGGTTTCGGCATTGAATGGATTGGGGTAGTTCTGAGCTAATTCGAAGTCCTCCGGAAGCACCTCATCTTCAATCTCTATGTCATCTTCGGCGGATGAGGCAAACGAGACCGTAAAATCAGCCGACATATCAGGTCCGGAATCCGAGATGTTCGTGATCGCCACCAGGGTATTATCATCATTGTAGTCATTCGAATTCGGTGTAGTCAAAGGCGAAAAGTTTCGGTTGACCGAGGAGCCGGGAAATGGATCGCCGGAGTCGCCCGAGGAGAGTTTTTGCTCGAGCTGCCAGAGCCCATCAGCCTGTTCCAGGGCCACCAGATAGTTTCCGCTCGAGGTGTGGCTGGGCGGATACCATTCGTTGTCATTGTCAGGACTGCCGGAACCGTCATCCTGTGTATCGTCAATATGATAAACAAGTAGACCTTCCGAGGGTAGATAGGTGTCGTATCCGGTTTTTTGTCGATTCTCGACCAGAAAATACTGCGTGCCGGTTTCACCGTTGGTCCAGAGACGGTAAACCGTGGCATTGGTTTCGACCTGTGGAATTGAGACGCCCATCTGGGTTGAAGCAACATTGGTGGCATTAACAAATCCGAGCTGAACCTTGCACCAGGCATCGAAATGCGCAGGGGAACTGCCGTTAACACCGTTCCAGCTACCACCCGCCATCACTGTCCAGTTTCCGATACCGCGCGAGGAATAATCCCTGTCGTAAAGATCAGGCAGTCCGAAAACATGACCGAGCTCATGAACATACACTCCGCAGGTCATGTCGCCCGCGAGAGTGAAATACTCCGGCATCATGGAATACGTGGAGACATACACGCCGTCTTTTGAGCGCGGCGAAATTCCCCACTTGTGCGACCAGATATCACTGGCGTTCATGGTATATTCCGCGCCTCTTCCGGCATGTACCACCATCAGGCCGTCGACATAACCGTTATCGTCGTTATCATACAATGAGAAATCAACCAGCGGATCTGCCAGATCAACCGCTTCTTCGACCAGCTTCTGGGCATTATTCGGATATGATCCCAGGCCGTAGTCGCCGCCCGATGTATAATAGGAAGCGTTTTCTGCGGAGGTCAGCCACCCGAATTCAGAAGGCAGTGTTAGCGTGCCGATATGCAGTGTGCCGTATGAATTTTCGAGATAGTAGTGCGTGACACAGCCTTGCTGATTGGAATATATTAATGTATCGAAATATTCGGCATTTGTCTGGGCCGCTTTATCCGGGAACTGAATTAAAATAGCCAGAATATTCACGGTGTCGCTGGTTGCCAGAAGCGATGACATATCAATCTCTCCGGGACTGTCGATGCCCCTGGAACGCCAGACCTCTGCCAGCGAATCGAAGTCGATGTACGGTTCGCCGAATGCTTTAAGTGCGGCCATCTCCTCGACCCTGTCCGGATGCGGCGGCATGGCAAGCGTCTTCTGACAGTATATAAAAGCCAGTACGAACATCACAGCCAGCAGTATGGCACAAACCCTCTTCATTTTTCCCTCCGTTGTAAACGTTTAGAATCTTTGCGGAATTAGATTGCAAAGGCAGTGCCATCAGGGCTCTCTCTTAGACGGTTTTTGAGGCGATCTATTGTTCTGCGGGACAATTGGTTAGGAAGAGGGTGTTTGTGTGTTTCAATCACGAAAGAGAAGGCATCCAAAAATGTATTGGATGAATCCCATACCGTGAGGTTTGCAGATTATTTTTCTCGATAAAAAAATCCGCTCGCTTTCACGAGCGGATTTCACATGGAGGGGAAGAAATTATATTAGAAATGCAGGCCGCTGGAAACCGCCAGCCCCATACCCTTACCGCCGATTGGTGCCAGCGAGCCTGTGGACATGTATGCAAAATCTATAAAGAACGGGCTGAGTTTAAGTCCGAATCCGACCGCAGCCGAACTTCCCTCGGCGCCGCCGAGCGAGAAACCGGCGCGCAGCGGAAAGGTCTTGAAAAATCCTGCCTCGCATCCAACTGAAATTTCAGGCGTGGTGGAAACACGTCCCTGATCCTTGAAGCCCTGCTTGTAATCGAAACTCAGTAAAAGCGAGCTGTAAGTGGTCGATGCGCCCAGCACGAGCTGAGGCGGCAGCGATTCCGAAAACGATCCGATAGACTCCTCGTAATCATCCGAGGTAATCACAGAATCATCATCGGAATTATCGACAGTCAGGTTCTCCCAGGTGAAGACATAAGTATTGAGCTTATTGTTATTACTCCAGCTAATACTCGAAAGAATATTCGAGAGAGCCATCGAGAAGACCCAGTCTTTGCCGTACTCGGCGGAAAGACCTAGGTCGACTCCAAAGCCCGAGCCTCCTTCGGAGGTCTTGATACTTACTGCGCCTTCGGATTCAATTCCCTTCGCGGTAGTGAGAATGTAGGCGTCAGCCTCTTCAACATTAGCGTATTGAATCCCGTATATGTATTTCAGATTAATGCCCCAGTTTAGAGGTCCCCAGCCGAAATCCTTAAGTTTACGCGCATAGGATAAATTGAAGTCCACATGCGCCGTGCCGGTGCCGTAAGCGTTGGATATATCAACTGTATCGCCGATAGTATTGCCGTTGAAGATCAGTTCGACTATTTGCTTGTCGATTTTGGCCTTGCCGTCAGCATGACCGGTCACGCCAAAGGCAATCGATCCTCTCGAGAACGAGAAGGCCGACACGCCGGTTTCGGCGCTGCCCTCAAGTCCGTTATCCGGTACCTTGGAGAGGATATCGTCCTTATCGGCATCCGAGAGATGCTCTCCGTTATAGCTGTTGTAATCGGAAAGCGAGAATGAATTGTTATTGATATCCGCACCGACCGAGAAAAGCTCGACCGAGAGATTATTTCCTCCCGAGAGTGCCAGGTTAGCCGGATTTACCCCGATGGCATGGTAGTTTCGTGCCAGCGACGTATAGCTTTTTCCCATGGAAAGCGATCTTGCGCTTTCGTAATGATTGGCCTCCGCCGTTGCGGCGATCAGCAGACAGCAGGCGGCCAGAGCGATTATAAATATTTTCGATTTCATCACATTATCTCCTTCCGCGAATTAGTCCCATTCGCCGCCAAGGCGGGTGTTTAGTTCTATGTATGCTTCTATATCGAGATAATCGGTGTTTATGATATTCACAGTCTGGCCGTTGGTGCCGGGAAGTGTGATCTTCTGACCGATAAAAAGAGTTGCGTTCTCGATGATATCCAGGTCCTCTTCGGAAAGATGTATAACCACATCTGATTCCGTGGAAGAGGTAACAAGCCCGGCGGCATCGACTCTGCCGGCGCCGACCTCAATCGGGCCGATCGTGAGCTGAGGACTGGAATACAGCACGGCTGAATCCCCGCCCAGATACAACTCTACCTCCGCCCCAAAGGGGAGATGGTTGGTGATTGTGGCGTAAATATCTCCCGCCAGAAGACGCTCCGAAACCTCGTCGATATCATCCTGTTCGATTTCAGTTGAATTAATATCGCCGTCAATAACAGTCTCACCGATTGCGAATTTAAGCGGAGAGGTTATCTCCACATCACCCCAGACCTTGCTGTCGGGATAAACCGTGCCGGGCATTGAACCGTCCCCGGCAGTTGCGATACCTGTGATTACAATCTCGTTCGGAATCGGATTGGTGAGCGTTCCCAGATCGGTAATGAGCAGATTTGTCACACCCGGATTCTGTGGGGTGCCCGACTCCAGATCGGCCTCGAAACTCAGGTACTGCCCGCCGTCACCGGTCAGCTCGATATTGACGCTGGTCGGGATGCTTACTTCCGAATAGACATCGAGAAATATAATTGCGTCGGTTAATGATACCTCGTCAAAACCCTTTGGAAGATCAAGGCTTTCCCGAACCGGGTCGATTTCTATTTCAGTCGGTGAGATAATTCCGGTCGCCTGGGAAAATTCCAGGTCAGTTAAATCCGCCTGAACTGTAAACTGATCGTTGGAACTGATCTCAACCGCAACACCGCCGCTTCCGGGCAGATAGGCATTGAGATTCACATTTACAGTCATAGTCTGCGCAACGATTTCCGGCTCCAGGATGTATCCGACAATATTTCTATTGAAACTGGCCTGGCCCGAACCGGATATGCTTCCGTTAATACTGAGCGGTACGCCAGATGATGTTATCTCCGGGAAATCTAGGCTAATATCCGCGCCGAGGGGAGAGCTGTTTTCTACCGTAATAGAAAGCTGCCCGCCCGACAGAGTAGCCGAGGTTAACTGATGTTCTTCGTTGAATTCTATCGTACTGCTGTAATCCTTGTTCTGTGCGGATACCTGTGCGACAGCCGAGGAAACAGTCACCCCGTCGCCAAAACGCAGCTCGACATCAAGGTATTTATCCGAGGTGGAGAGAAGTGTTCCGCCGGGTGTATGAATTCGCGATTCCAGACCGATATCGCTGGAGGCGGTGCGTCCCGCAAGCTCCGTCGTGTCGACTGTGCTCTCGCCGATTCCCAGGCCGCTCGCGAAAAAGTATTCCGCTATAGTGTCTGAGGTCTGGTTGTCCACGATCCAGATTGTGAGCGAGTCGAGCTCAACACCGAAGTAGTTGGTGATCGATATAATCAACTGACCCTCAGCAAAGGTCGCCGATTCGAACTCAGTAATCTGATCGAAATTTTTATCCGCATCAAAACCCACATCCGGCACCTCCAGAGTCGCAAGCGAAACATAATCGGTAAGCTCCAGTTGAACATTTTTTGCTGCGGGGGGTGTTATGGTCACCGCTCCCAATTGATGCTGGAAGTTCTCGCTGACATCCTCGGCCGAAAGACCGGCATCGATTAGTACCGTATCCATATGCTGCTCGAATGAGACCGAGAGATTGCCGAGACTGTCGTAAGAAATAGCATCTTCGGCCATACGGTCGATCAGCTCATACATATCATAATGCCGGGATATCAGCGGTATCGCCAGATCAGCATCCCAGGTGGGCGCCTTGGGCGATTCAAGCGAACATCCGGGCAAAAGTATAGCAGCTATCGCCAGCATCGCAACCGGCAGTAATATTGTTTTCAATGATAGCGTATTAGCCCTCATCAATCCTCCTTTTGTGCAAACACATTTTCATCCGGTGAGTAAAGTTTGCAAATGTAGTGCCGCAAACCCTCACAAAAACTATGAATTTTTCATGGTTCTATCCCCATGTTATGTATCGGCTTTATCAGAGATTTCTGTTGCGTTTCAGAATGAAAAAAAGTGATTTTGCGAAAAACTATGGGGGAGAGAGTTATAGTCTTTGAATAAGACAGCAGTGTCTGCTAAAATTCAATATCCACAAAATCCCGATTGTGAGAAAAGGTCAGCGAAAATCCGGCTGAGGTTCCAGTGGCGGTTAAGCGCCAGGCATGATCCTCAGGCGGCGGATCGTACAGGCGATTCTGATTTCTGTCCACGTAAAAATCAATCTGATAATCTATATCTTCCCTTATGATCTCCGGCAGAAAGGCGGTGAAGACGATATTAGGAATCTCATCGTATCTGTAGAATCCTACCACCCTTTTGCTGTCGGCCTCGATTATGCGGATTTCCATCATATCCCCCACAAAATCTGTGAAATTCATGAATTTCAATGTGGCCATCCGTCCCGGAAAATCATATTGCGGCTCGCTAATATCTGTGAAATCTGTATTATGGAAAAAGGAGACTCTTCCATTGGAGGGGATATTGATGCGCCAGGCATGATCCTCGGGAGGCGGGTCATAATCGTTGTTATCATTATAATCAAGATAGAAATCGAGATGATCGGTAAATTCGTCAAGGCAGTCCGGAATCGAATAGGTCTTGTTGGGCGCCCTGAGATTATTAACCACCCCTAACATCTGCAGTTCATTGTTGTCCGAGATTACCTTCAGATACATTTTCTGGCCGACATTATCTATCATATTCTGCACATTCAGGGTCAGGTCGCCGAACCTGATATTATCATCGGGGCCGGTGCTGCCGCTGTCATTACTGCATGAAAGAGAAATCAGTGCAAAAAATATTGCAATTATCATACATATGTTTTTCATAACAAAAACTCCAAATAATTGTCATACTGATTATAAAGACGGATTCTTCGTCATCTTGTTCAACAATATAAGCCATAACAAAAATAAAGGAACATCTATAGTCAAAATTTCCTATATTATTTTGAATTCGGAAAGGCTTTTATGGCTGAGATCAAAATTGGAACATCGTCATTTTCATCCAAGGACTGGGTTGGGCCGTTTTACCCCGAGGGTATGCAGCCACGTGAATTTCTGAAATTTTATGCTCAGCATTTCGAAACGGTCGAGGTTGACGCCACCTATTACAGGATACCCTCGAAGTCAATGATCCAGGGCTGGAACAATACTACGCCCGAGGATTTCATTATCTCCGCCAAATTCCCCCGTTCGATAGTTCACGCAGGGGAGAAGGCTACACCGGATGCCGAAAAGGTACTCGATCCGGATCATACTTATGATGAACGAGATGCCTTTCTCAAGAATATCTCCGGTCTGGGTAAACGTCTGGGCACACTTGTCCTGCAGTTTCCGTATTTTTCCAAGAAGCATTTTTCCAATTCAGGGCTCTTTCTGGAAAAGCTGGACAGATTTTTAAGCGATCTTCCTGACGGTTTTAAATACGGAGTCGAAATCCGCAATCGCAACTGGCTCAAAAAGGATTATGCCGAGCTATTGCGCTCGTATAAGGTCGCTATGGTACTAGCCGATCAGGCCTGGATGCCTCACGGGGATGAGATCGAAAAGAAATTCGATCCGGTTACATCCGATCACATGTACCTCCGCTTGATAGGAGACCGCAAAGAGATAGAGTCTATTACCAAGACCTGGGAAAAAGAGGTTATCGACAGATCGGAGAGGCTGGATAGATGGGCTGATATGTTGGCGCGTGCCGCAAAGCGCCAGATCGATTCTCTGGTCTATGTCAATAATCACTACGCCGGCCATGCCCCGGAAACAGCCCGCAGGCTCAGCCGGCGTATAACTGAGATGCTTTGCAACAGCTAAGAGCTGTTTTTCGATTATCCTAAAACCCTATATCTGTAAAATTGGTATTATGATCGAAATGTAACGTCAGACCACTGGCGGTACCGGTACCTGTCATGCGCCAGGCATGATCGGTCGGCGGGGCATTATACTCGCCATTATCATTAAAATCAGCATAAAAATCGACCTGATATTCACGGCCTTCTTCGATTATGCTCGGGATAACCGCGGTGAAATCGGTCTCATCCAGCTCATCCAGACGGTAAACGCCCACAGTTCTATTGAAGTCGGTATCAATAACACGAACCTCGATTTGCTGGCTTATATGCGGAGCAAATCCGGTGAAGTTCAGATTGAAATCATTTCCCGGATGAATTGGATTAAGCAACGCGATATCATCGAAATTGGTATTGTGATCAAATGTCACAATGCCATTTTGCGGAATATCGATACTCCAGGCATGATCTGCAGGAGGTGCGTCGTATGTGCCGTTGGCGTTAAAGTCGGCATAGAAATCAAGGCGATGCTGATCGTCAGTAAGAACATCAGGCATCTCGATCTCCTCATCAGCCGTCCTCAGACTGTCCAGCACTATGACACCGCGAATAACATTCGCGTTATCGTCAACTACCCTGAACAGCATGTAGTTATTCACATGCGGATCCATGTTGGTGAGCTGGATCGTAAGATCGTTGAATGTTATCTCTCCAGGCCCGGTGGTGTCGTCATCATCACACCCGAGCACCATAAAACCAAAAGATAGAATTAATGTGATAATAAAATATCTCATGTAATAGTCCTCCCTTTGAATTAGATATTGATGATTAATAAGAATTGTCAAAGAACGTACTTGATCTTCATAAGATGCAACAGACAAAACAGAGGCATGTTCCATTAGCAAGAACTTAAGAGAGCAAGGGATTGTTCTATGATGCGGTGATATTATGCCAAAGATAAACGCAATTGCAACAGCTCTTCCCGAACACAGGTTCAGGCAGGATGAAATCAGACAATATGTTGAGGAGTACTTTCGAGGCTCAGGACTTGATGTTAAAAAATATCTGCCGGTTTTTGAAAATGCTCAAATTGACGAACGTTACAGCGCGGTACCGCTGGAATGGTTCGGAAAAGAGAGATCATTCCAGGAGAAAAACGATAAATATATCGAATCAAGCTGCGAGCTGGGAGTAAAATCCGCAGAAGCTGCCCTCGAAAATGCCGGGCTCAAACCGCAGGACATCGACAGCATAATATATATCTCCACCACCGGCCTTTCCACACCCTCTATTGATGCGCGCCTTATCAACCTGCTTGGGCTCAAGAGGAATATAAAACGCATTCCGGTCTGGGGGCTGGGATGTGCCGGTGGCGCAGCCTCCCTTATTCATGCTTTCGATTATTTGGTCGGGCATCCGAAGCATAATGTCCTGATAGTGGCGGTAGAACTATGCGGCCTCACATTTCAACAGAATGATTTCTCCAGAAGCAACTTCGTGGCAACTGCTTTATTCGGAGACGGCGCGGCTTCGGTTGTTGCAAGCGGGGATGAGGTCAAAAATAGCGGCCCCCGAATTATTGCCGCCCAGAGTACTATCTGGCCCGACTCGCTGGATATTATGGGATGGAATATCGTCAGCGAGGGGATGCAGGTCATATTCAGCCGACGGATTCCCGGCATAGTGAGGAAATATATGGCCGAGAACCTTCAGGGTTTTTTAAAAGAGCACGGTCTTGGGCTTCAGGACATAAAACATATCATTGCCCATCCCGGCGGGGCAAAAGTTATTGAGGCTTATGAGCAGGCATTAAATTTGACCAACGGCAAGATGGATATCTCCAGAGATATCCTGCGCAAATACGGCAATATGTCTTCGGTTACCGTTTTGTTCGTACTGAATGAATTTTTGCGGAATGGAAATGCTGCGCCGAATGATCTCGGCATAATAACAGCTTTGGGCCCCGGCTTCTCATCCGAATCATTGCTGGTCAGATTTTAAGGAAATTGGAGCAGTATCTATTCCAGCTTGAACTTGCCGTTTTGCTTCTCGATTCGGGTCGGATATTTACCCGAAAAACAGGCCACACAGAAATCCTCATCCGGCAGCGAGTTCATCGAAAGCATGCCCGGAATCGACAGATATCCCAGCGAGGTCGCACCCAGATAGCGCCTGATCTGCTCCACCGATTTGGATGAGCCGATCAATTCCCGCTTGGTGGGCATGTCGATACCGTAAAAGCAGGGTGATATAATAGGCGGTGCGGAGATGCGTACATGCACCTCTTTAGCGCCTGCCTGCTTCAGCATTTTAACAAGCTTGCGAGAGGTGGTGCCGCGTACGATTGAATCGTCAACCATCACCACCTTGCGTCCCTCGATAACGCCCTTAACCGTGTTGAATTTTATTTTCACATCAAGGTCGCGGATTTTCTGCTCGGGGTCGATGAATGTCCGTCCCACATAATGATTCCTTATGAAGCCAATCTCCATCCTGATACCCGAAGCCTCGGAAAAACCAAGTGCGGCTGTATTCGAGGAGTCCGGCACCGAAATTACGATATCGGCTTCGACCGGATGTTCGCGGGCAAGCTGGCGTCCCAGACGGCGTCTGACCTTATCGACATTCTCACAGAAAATTTTCGAGTCGGGACGGGAGAAATATATGAATTCGAAGATACAGAAGGCTTTTCTAACCTGTGCAAATGGATGGAAGGATTTCACCCCGTTCTCATCTATCCGCACAATCTCACCGGGAAGAACATCGCGAACATACTTCGCGCCGATCAGATCGAAGGCGCATGTTTCCGATGCCACAACGTAGGCATTGCGCATCTTGCCCAGCGCCAGGGGACGGAATCCGCGCGGGTCGCGTGCGGCGTAAATAGCATCTTTGGTCATAAGCGTTACGCAGTACGCGCCCTGAATCTGCTTTAATGCGCTTATAATTTTGTCGGACATCTTTTTCTTTTTCGAACGCGCTATCAGATGCAGGAAGATTTCGGAATCGGATGTGGTCTGAAAAATCGCGCCACCCGATTCCAGTTTTTTTCGAAGAGTGTAAGCATTTGTGATATTTCCGTTGTGGCCGACCGCAATCTCATAACCCTTAAACCTCGATACCAGCGGCTGGGCGTTCAAAAATTGCGAGGAGCCGGTCGTGGAATAGCGGTTGTGTCCTATAGCCATACGCCCCTTGAGAGTATGGAAAACATCACGCCTTGAAAAAACCTCGTTGATAAGCCCCATATTTTTATAGACATTTATATGGCCTTTGAAGGATGTGGCTATTCCGGCAGATTCCTGACCCCGGTGCTGAAGCGAATACAGGCCGAAATAGGTTAATTCCGCGGCTTTCTTGTGATTATAGATGGCGAAGACGCCGCATTTATTATGTAACTCTTCTGCTGGCATATATTTATCGAAAGCCTTTAAGCTATATTTTTCACAAGCAAAGTCAAGAAAATTTATGCACTGAAACAACAAATGATAACGGTTTTTTGCAGCATTTTGTGTGAATAAATATTCACATTTGGCTGATTTTTAGGTATTATTTTTTGATGCCAGATTCCCGCAAAGCCCTATTTCTCTTGGCTTTTTTGGCAAAATGGCTATATTACAATGAATTTGAGTTTAATGCAGCCCGCAAACTACTCGCATTTGAAAGATTTTTAGTTTTTTGTTGAATAAGGCATAAGCATTGCAGTATAAGTATATTGTGTTATGAAGGAACCACCCGAAAATAGCAGTAGACTGCGATATTCGCTTCTCGCAGAGGCATCCATCGACGCAGCCAAAGGCGTTTCCAGCGACCATATTATCAAGAAATCGCTGGATAAGGCGATCGAGGCGATTGGATTGGTGACAGGATCGGTCCGGGTTGTCGATGATAAGGGCAAATTGCTGTTCATGCATATTGCAGGACGCAATGAATTTTCCGAGATGATGCGTCAGGTGGAGGAGAAGATGCTGGCGACTTTGCGGGATGATTACGCGGTCGGCAATGTCTTTTTGACTTTCGAAAAAGACGGTCATTACAGCCTGTTTTCGTATCCGCTTAAGGTCGAGGGCAAGGTTTACGGTACCATCTCCGGTATCACTCCCGGAGAACGCAGCCTGTCCTCTGAGGAGGATTTTATTCAGGCCATAAGCGCAGTTTTGGCGCTGATTCTCTCGCGCGGTAAAACCTCGGATGTGGCTTCACCCTCGGATATAGTCAAGGCGCGTTCGGAGGCGGTGGTGGAGACTGCGGTGACGATCAATCATGAGGTCAACAATCCATTGACGGCGGTGCTTGGCAATATCCAGCTTCTGCTTTTAAATGCCGATGAGTATTCCCCCGAGACCCGCGCCAAACTGAAGGCGGTGGAGGAATCGGCCCTGAAGATCAAAGAGGTTACGCAGAATCTGATGCGCGTGATAGAACCCTCGGTGGTGGAGTATACCACCGGACTCAAGATGGTCGACCTGACCAAATCCAGGCTGGGGGAGGCCAAAGAGGAAGAGGAGCAAAAACCAAAGGTTAACAAACCCGAAGGCGAAGATAAAGATAAAGAGGATTAACATACATCCAAATGTGTGTTAGGTTGAGAAGAAGCTCCCTTTAAAAGGTAAGGGGGCTTTTTTTATTGAATATGTTCGTATATTCGTGCGCGGCGAAAGTCCAGTGCGCCGCGAACCGCCCTGCGTGCGCTGAAAGACGTCGTGCACGAGGACGTACACGACGCACGAATGTTGGGTGCCCACTGCATTAGGGGCTCGTTGATAAAGTCAGCAATTTGGGAATAAGAACCGATTCATGTCATTCCGAGGGAGTCCCGCCGAAGGCGAGGACGACCGTGGGAATCTCCGCGGTTGCCTCAAGAATAGTCGCGGAGATTGCCACGTCGCTTCGCTCCTCGCAATGACGAATATCGATGCATTCAGGGTTTTTCAACACTCCTCATTAGCGCTATGATGTTTAATATAAAGAAAATGCCTGTATTGCATAGAGAAAATCCCACCCCTTTTGGGCTGAGAACAGCCCAACGGGGATGGGACACCCGTGACCATAAAAAAACGGCCGGGTTAGGCGGCCGTTTTGGGGATCTATTTAAATTACCTTAAAATGTTGCCGTTAAGGATTCATAGCTTTTGTGCATGGTCTCGGTTGTCGAGGCGATCTTCTCCTTATCATCGCTCTTGCAGGCTTTGTGCAAATCTTTAGCGCACTTCAAGAGCTTCTCGGCTTGCTGGGTGAAAGCCTCCTGCTTGTCTGCCATGGTTTCGTCCAGCTTGACCGTGGTAAGATACTCGGCCTTTTTGATTAACTCAGGCAGTGAGCCTTCAATCTCTTCGTATTTTTCATTGGGAAGATAATCGTGCCAGATCTGCGCCAGAACATTATGGAATTCCTCCACGCCCTCGGGACGCATATACAGCACACCGTTCATCTCCGCAAAAGCTGAATGCATCTTATCGAATGCCAGTTTGAAGGCCTTGTCATCATCACCCTTGGCGGCCTCTTCCATCTCGGCCACTCTCTTCAAAAAGACCTCGCGCCTGGCCTCGAACTTCTCGTTAATATTTTTGCCGTAAGTACAGCCCGGATAATAATCCGCGATTTCCTTGCTGGCTTTTACCATAGCCGGCACAGCCGCACGGGCTTCCTTGTATTTGCCCTGAGGAATATACTCATGGCAGGGGGGAGCCATAGCTTCATGAAAGGTCTCGATGCAATTGGTTTTTACACCCTTGGTGCAGCTCTCGCCTTCCTCGTGCTTTTCAGATTTTACGGCGGCTGTCTTCACAGTCTCCTTGCCGTGAGTGCACTCCTTATGTTCTGAGACAGAGGCGGTCTTGACC
This sequence comes from uncultured Ignavibacteria bacterium, assembly GCA_964496505.1. Taxonomy (GTDB): domain Bacteria; phylum Zixibacteria; class MSB-5A5; order JAABVY01; family JAABVY01; genus JAABVY01. Next base: position 17,286 of record CAZBZV010000063.1, read on the forward strand.
TCGGTTTTATGAGGGGGGCAGTCCTTTTTATCGGCTGAAGCCGTTTCCACTTCCGCCTTGTGATAAGGACATTCCTTTTTATCAGCTGCTGCGGTTTCGACCTCGGCTTTATGATATGGGCAGTCCTTATGTTCGGCAGAGACTTCTTCGGCTTCCACCTTGTGATGTTCGCATTCCTTGTGCTCGGCAGAAGCTGTTTTGACCTCGGCGGTTTCCTTATGTGCCTGGCACTCGGGGCGGGTATCGCCCTTTACGCAGGCCTTCGAATCATATTTTTTGTCGATATCGCCCTCGGCTTGAGCTAAGCCAGAAAACATTACTAAAACGGTAAGGCATAAAAACAGGATAAAGGTTTTCCCAAACATTCGCATAATTTCTCCTTCCGGGATTTATTCAGATAACAGTTTGTTCTTCTTTTATCTCTTCCTTCTCCTCCGCGAATCTTGTAATAGACAGAGGAGAAAGATCGATTGACGGTTCACCTTTGACAACCAGTTCAGCAATAAGCTGGCCCACTCCCGGCGCATGCATGAACCCATGCCCGGAGAAGCCGTTGGCGCAGATAAAGCCCTCGACCTGGGGGACCTTGCCCAGGATAGCGTGATGATCCGGGGTGGTCTCGTACAGCCCGGCCCAGCTTGTGGCGATTCCGGCTTCCTCTAAAATCGGGATACGATCCAGCGCGCGCATCAGTATTTCGTCGGTATATTCCGGATCGAGCGATTCATCGAAACCGGAGGGCATATTTTTATCGGCCCATCCCAGAAGAAGTCCGCCGGACTCCTTATGGAAGTAAAGGCCGGATTCTATATCCACCACCATTGGAAAATGTGACGGTATCCATGAAAGGGGAGAGGTGGTCGAAATCTGACGCTTATAGGGCAGAACCGGGATATCCACACCCACCATCTCGCCGATCTCTCTGGCATGGGGCCCGGCGCAGTTGATAACCAATGGCGTCGATATAGCGCCCTTGTCTGTTACGACTGCCGAAACCTTGTCGCCGTTTTTCTCGATACCGGTGGCTTTGGTTTCCTCGTAAATTTCCACGCCCAGCTTGCGTGCAGCAGAAATATACCCCTGCGTGAAAACATGCGGATCGCCGATACCGTCTTTCTTGCAGAATGTCCCGCCAATAACATCATCCATCTTCACGTTGGGTGCCAGATCGCCGATAGCCTCTTTATCCAGCCATTCTACCGGAGCGCCGATATCCTTTTGCATCTGCATATGTTTGCGGAAGATTTCCTCGTGATCGGGATTGGTGACCAAAAAGCAGTAGCCGACCTGATCGAAAATACCCTCTTCGCCGGTATCCTCGGAAAATCTTTCGAAGAGGTCTTCCGATAAAAGCGAGATTTTGACATTTATTTCGGATGAAAACTGCGCCCTGATTCCCCCGGCGCATTTGCCGGTCGCACCCGCGCCCATAAACATCTCTTTTTCGAGGATTACGATATTCTTCATATCCATTTTAGCGAGGTGGAAGGCGATGGATGCCCCGATAATTCCACCCCCGATGATCACACATTCAGCGCTGTTCCGCACGTTGCTACCTCTCTTTCCAAGTAGTATAACAGGGTAATAAAATAAAGGTACGCATAAAGTCAAGCGAATTCGAGGGGGAGGGAATCGTGATAGCTCGTCATTTATGATGGGCTTATAATCGTATTATGGACTTTGGGCGCCCCGATCTTCATGGCTTGTTGAAACAGGTACTTTTCGTTGCGCAGGGTCTTGGCCTCCGATGGAATCGGGGGTTGTGACCCTGCGCCTTATTATATAGCATGAATTTGCGTTGGGTCACAATTCCGTCTTCGACGGAATCAAGACCCAACGTTACATCATCAGGAATTATCAACACTCCCTGAAGCTTGGGGCGCCCTAATGTTGAATGCAGCAGCACAAAAAAACAGGCGCCGTAAAAGCGCCTGTTGAATCAAAATTCTGGGGGGTGAGATAAATCTTTTATTTATTAATGCTCACCTTGAAGCTTGATTTGGTAGGGTTGAAGTTCACCTTGCCCTCACGTGCCAGCCATCCCAGAGCCATGTAGACACGGTCCGATTTGCTCTTGGTGGCGGTCGCGAGTTTGCGAGGAGTGCTTTCACCCTTTTCCAGCACTTGCCAGATTTTGCCGGCAGTTTCGCCGATGTTATTTTGATCCATATATCCTCCTCAGTAATTTCTTTTTTCTAATTCATTATTATAGATCGACAAAAATATTATCAATATTAGTGATGTAAAATTCGATTCCTCTTATCTCAACGGAAATTTACGAAAATCCAGGCCATAAAATCAACAACAATTTATTTGGATTTTATGGCATTAATGTTCGATTTTCGATTTGATAACCCTCAGATTTTCATCGGGAGTAGTAACCGGCACCGAACAATCGGGGCCCAGCATGAAGGGATGCTTTTTCGCAAAAGCCTTGTACTTCTCGACCATAGCCTCAAGCTCGGCATGAGTGCCTTTCTGCAGAAGTCCCTTACGGTCGACACCGCCCAGGACGACCTTATTCGGTAAAATCTCGGCCCCTTTTTCGGCATCAGGATTGGTTTTATCGTTCATGTCCCAGTTGACGATCTTGATCGGATAATCCTTGAAAACCCCAAGCATATTGCACGCGTTGCAAACATGCATGACATTGATCTTTGTCAGCGGCTTAACCTCGTCCAAGAGCATGAAATCATATTTGCGTCCGAATTCGTTATATTCGTCCTCGGTAATCCTGCTGGTGGAGGCCCATTGAGTGGTAGCGAAAAACAGGCCGTCAGCGCCCGCCTCAATAGCCGCCTTCGAAAAATCTATAAATGTTTCGGTTATCCTCTCCAAGGCCTTATGAAGCGGCTCGGGATCCTTTCGAATCTGATCCACCAGAAACGGATCGTCCTTGACCAGGTCGCCTGCAATCGAAATAGGATTGAACACGGTCATCACGATCGGGAGATCATCGCCAACTGAATCACGAATCATCTTAATCGCTTTCAGGTGTTCGCTTAGGGCCTTAGCCTCATTTGGATCAAGACGCTGGATTTTTTCCCAGTCTTTGCTTTTATGCACCGCATATTCCATGCGTTTCGGCTTATCCTCAGGTCTGCCGGTGTATTCGTAAGAATTTCCCCAGTCCTCCATATGATATGAAGCGCGCGGGTTAATCTTCATCAAATCCCAATCAAAGGCCTGCTGAAACCGCACCATCGCATCCTTAAGCTGTTCTGCGTTCGATTCACTGTCGTAGAAATGTCTCCAGAAGCTAAGCGGGAGACGGTCCGGCTTTTCACCGTTTAGTAAGGCTTCGATTCTCTCCCTGTGTGTCAATTTCTCACTCCAATCCGATTGTGTGAATAAACCCCGATTTATTGAGTTATATTACAAACTTCGAAAGATTGTTCCGGATGGGATAATCATTTCGCCCCCAAAACGCAACAAAAATAATTATGGATGCATGAATGCTCGAGTTTTATCCTAAGGAAATTCTTGGATCGTTCCTGATCTCCGGTGGTGACTCCCTCAGAATGGAGGAAATCGCTTGCATATTATAAAATAATAACATAAGAGAAATATGTGATGTACTGCTTTAAGTGTGTCAATTGGAGCATTGTGCAAATTTTGACCAACTACCTCAATAGTATTGAATTTTGCAAGACCTGCCGATAATGATATAAACGTCTTAAATGGAAAGGGAGTTGATGGAAAAGGCCAGAATTCTCGTGGTTGATGATGAAGAGTCGATGCGCGATTTTATGTCGATTATGCTCTCCAAGGAGGGGTATGAGGTCGTGCAGGCTGATTCCGGACCCTCGGCCCTGGGGCATATTAAGAAAGCCCGCCCGGATGTTATCATTACAGATATGATGATGCCCGATATGTCGGGTCTGGAGCTGATGACCAAAGCACGCGAGGTTCATGACAACCTTTCATTCATTGTCATGACCGCATTTGCCTCGGTCGACTCGGCTATCGAAGCCATGAAAAAAGGCGCCTATGATTATATCACCAAACCATTTAAGGTCGATGAGATAAAGTTGACTATTAAGAAGGTTTTGGAAAAGGAGCAGATTTCCCGGGAGAATAAAGAGCTCAAAAAGGAGCTTTCGAAAAGCCATTCGCTGGACAGCTTTATCGGCCAGGATTCCAAAATCATCCGCATGAAGGAAATGATCCAGCGTTTGGCCAAAACCGACAGTAACGCCTTGATCCTGGGCGAAAGCGGCACCGGCAAGGACCTGGTTGCCAATGCTATTCATTACCATTCCAAACGAGTCGGCAAACCGTTTCTGACACTCAACTGCGCCGCAATCCCCGAAACGCTTCTGGAAAGCGAGCTTTTTGGATACAAAAAGGGTGCATTTACGGGTGCATTAAAGGACAAGGAAGGCGTGTTCAAAGCCGCTCATTCGGGGACGCTGTTTTTGGATGAGATCGGAAATACCTCGCCTGCTATTCAGATGAAGCTTTTGCGTGTGCTGGACGATCAGGTGATTATGCCGGTTGGATCAACACAGACAGTTAAGGTCGATGTGCGCCTTGTAGCGGCTACCAATGCCAACCTCGAAGAGGAGGTTAGGGCGAAACGGTTCCGCGAGGATTTATTCTACCGCCTTAACGTTTTCACCGTCCAGATTCCGCCGCTCCGGGAACGTCGCAACGATATTGTTCTTTTGGTCGATCATTTTGTAAATATGTACTGCCGCAAGATGGGGATCCAGCCGAAAAAGGTCAGCCCGGAGGCATTGGAGATACTGCTGGTACATCAATGGCCGGGCAATGTGCGCGAATTGGAAAATACGATCGAGCGATCATTGGTGGTTTCGACCTCTGATGAAATCACCGCCGATGATCTCCCGGACAAAGTCAGCGGACGCTCCACAGGCAAGCCAGCTGTTGTCCCGGAAGCCGGAGATTCGGTTCAGGTGCATCAGCAGACCGAATCACCGACTCTGGAGTCGATCGAGAAAGCTTATATATTCTGGGTATTGAATCAGACCGGCTGGAACAAGACCAAAGCC
>CAZBZV010000064.1:0-22064 GCA_964496505.1 uncultured Ignavibacteria bacterium
ATTGCTACTACTACAGGTTAGTGTCTGGTGCTTTCTACTGCTTGGACCATTGAGCGTGCTCATAACCCGAAGGTCCCTGGTTCAAATCCAGCCCCCGCTATTTTAATTTGCTATCCCACATAAACTTACAGAAATTAGCAAAAGCCCTTTATATTAAGGTTTTAACCCGAAGGTCAGAGATTTATTGCCTGTTATTTTCTAGTAGTTTCTTTTGCTAGGGATTTTGACCTTTGGGTTTCACTAATGATGCCCCTGAGAACCCGAGGCAAGGTAATTATGGATTCCTTCAACGAAGTGCATATATGCAACATATGCCTTGACAAATTTGCGTCCATCCTCTACAGATTTGTTTTGCTGCTTTTTCAAATCCATAGCGCGATTGAAATGCTTGACAATATTTTCACGCACAGAGTCAGCAACTTTATCAGCCAGAGCATCTACGCTGCCTGACTCCAGAGTCTGATCCAGCTTTGTAAATATAGGGGGCATAGTTCCAGCTTTCTTGATCCCCGTATATGGCGCTCCCTCACTCGCCCTGTGAACACGTATAAATGTTTCAATGAAAAGCTGGTCGGCAATTCCCTTGGCCTCTTCAGATTGGGTGCGAACTGCCCGAACGCGTCCAAAGAGTTCCTTAATATCAGCCTCCTCATCGGCTGTCACCCACTTGAGAAGGGGCTTAATGTTTCCGTTCTCAAGAGCAGTTTTGATTAGGGGAATGATGGGACCATCCTCGGAATCGCAATGACTGAAAGCTGGACTTGCGGCCAAAATTACTATCAACGCCATTAATGCAAGCCCTCTGCCAAATATGTGGTTATGTTTGCAGTTGATGAACATCATCATCTCCTTTCTTTTTAAGATGGAGCCGGAAATGTGCTCCAGCAATTTTTATTCTCAGTATGCCCGGCAATTAGTTCAAAAATAAATATTATAAAAGGCTCAGATACCTGCCTGCTAATGCTGAAAGGCATCATGCCTCCGGCTTTCTGCTGGAAAAATTTAATCTAGAGAGACTTCCGTGTAAATCATCCAGCCAGTCATATATGATTGGAATCACGATCATAGTCAGCAGGGTAGAGGCCGTCATACCGCCGATGACAGCTATAGCAAGAGGTGAGAACCTTTCTGCTCCAAGCGCCCATTCCATGGCAAGTGGAATCATACCCACGATGGTCGAAAACGAAGTCATCATAATCGGCCTGAAGCGGGTCTCGACAGATTCGATTATAGCTTCCCTCCGGCCGGCGCCATCAATACGTCTTTGACGAATTAAATCAATTAAAATGATTGAGTTGTTAACAAGGATGCCGATCAGAAGAATCAGTCCAACCATCACCGGCATCGAGACTGCTTTACCAGCTACCCACAAGGCAATGCCCACGCCAATTAAGCTGAGGGGGATGCTCATCAGAACTGTAACGGGGTGCAGAAATGATCGGAACTGTGCCACCAATAATAGATACACTGCGACAAATGCAATAACCAGCGCAAAAATCAGTTCGCTTCTGGATTCTGCCATGTCTTTGTCCTCTCCCAGTAATTCCGCCGTGTAACCCTGCGGAATTGTCAGCTCATTAACAGCTTTGTTGACATCAGCAGCCACAAAATTCAGCGGTCGCCCCTGGTGAAGTGCAAGAATATCAAGAGTTGGTTGTAAATTCTCTCTGGTCACAAGGCCCTGGACAGTCGCCTCCCGGCCATGAATGATTGCACTTACCGGAATTGCAGTTTCCCCGGCCGGCGATACCGCTCTTACAGCATACGCATCCGGTTCTGTCGCGCGATAGCGTTTGTCATATCTGACCCTAATCGGAGTCTGATCACCATCCTGACCCTCAAAAGTTCCCGCCATAACACCGTCCAAAGAGTAGGTCAGATCCCGGGACAGACCCAGCGGTGTCATCGCCAGATCGAGCGCACGCTCTCTGTTGACATTCAAATAGACGGCACGCTCGTCGCGACGCCAGCTCCTGTATGGATTGACCACCGAGGGAACCGTACTGATGGCATTCAATACCTCGTCTCCTAGCTTATCAAGAACCAGGGGATCGTCTCCCCGAATACTAACCACGATTGAGGAAGCCGTGGTTGACCTAGCTGTGCTTCCTGATTCGCGCACTACAAGATTTTCAATACCGGGAATTTTCGTTATCTTTTCTCTAATACGGTCTTGAATTTCCCAAATTGTTTCTTTGCGGTCAGTACGGGGGGAAAGTGTTATCGATATATAACCCTGTGTCGGACCCTGGACACCGCCTCCCCCAAAAGAATGCATTCCAGGCTCAAAACCAATCTGAGTTGAAACCAGACGTACTCCTGGCTCATCAAGAATTATTTCTTCGACCTCTTTCACAATTGCCTCTGTATGATCCAGTGAGGTTCCGGAGGTTGTTTCAACGGTCACAAAGCTCGTTCCGCTGTCCATTTTGGGCAACAACTCTGTTCCCTGATTCCGCAGAAGCAAAAGGCCGGCAAAGAGCAATACGGCTGCCGGGACAAAGACAGCCCAGCGATGTGAGAGGGAATACCTTAATAGAAACAGGTAGGCCATTCGAACACGATCCATAAGCCAATTCCACGGTCCAGATATCTTGCGGGAGAGCCGCTCAAAATGTCCGCCCTCGCCCTCGGTAAAGGTGGTCAGAATTGGAACCATAACCAAAGCCACCAATAGCGATGACAAGAAAGCGATTATCAAAGTCGCAGCCAGAGGTCCAAAAGTCTTTCCGACGAATCCGTACAAGAAAAGCAAAGGAATCAGAACTGTCAGCGTCGTTGCATTACCGGCGATAATGGCAAACTGGATTTCTGATGCTCCGATTCGGGCCGCTTCTTCAGGAGTGAGATTCTCTTGTTTATATCTCCTTGCAATATTTTCCAGAACTACCACAGAGGCATCGATAACCATCCCCACCGCAAGAATAATAGCTGTTAGGGTAACCAGGTCGATTTGAATCCCGAAAAGTTTCATGCCAGAAAAAGTAAGCAAGAAAGACATCGGCATTGATATAGCAACTACCATAGCCCTGCGCAGACTTCCCAGAAAAAGAAATATGATTACAGCCGCGAGCAACAGCGCTTGCGCGACACTTCCAAACATGTTGCTTACAACCTGTCGCGTAAACGATGCCGATTCTTCAGCTTCAATGAACTCCAGTTGCGGATATCGGTGATCCAGTTCATCGAACTTCTCTTGGGCTTTCGAAACGACATCGACGGTATTCGCATCATCCTGCTTGAATATCTGGACAGCAATAGCAGGCTGGCCGTTAACATGGTACTTGGACAGGTCCTCCGCGCTGCCATAACGAATCGCCGCCACATCACGCAACAGAAGTCGGCTTCCATCATGAAGCTGGATAGGAATATTTTCAATATCCTGGATTGTCTTGCTCTCTTCGTCAATGCGAAATGAATACTGGCTCTCTTCGGAGTTGATTTTTCCCGCGGGAACACTGATGTTGTGGGATTTAATGGCATTGGCAACAGTCGCGATGGGCAGGCTGTATGCCTCCAGCAGGTTGCGATCAAGCAGCACCGATAATTCAGGTTCATGGCCCCCGAAAACATCCACCAGCGCAACTCCCTCCACACGCTGTAGTTCAGGAGCAAGTTTCTCCTCGGCTAACCTGCGGACATCAGTGAGATTGTCACCTGTAATGCCAACCGTCAAAACCGGCCTGTCGCTTGTGGAGAACTTTAAGACCTGTGGCTCCTGTATCCCGGCTGGCAATTGTTCGCGGATTCTAGATATCGCGTTTTGCGCATCCAATGCTGCCAAATCTACGTCAACATCGTACTGGAATTCAACCATCACCAGCGATAAGCCATCCTGGGAGGAAGAGGATACCTTGTAAACTCCTTCCAAAGCAGCGCATTCCTCCTCAATCGGATCAGAGACCATGTCAGCAACATCTTCAGCCGCAGCTCCGGGGTATGGTGTCAATATGTTCACCAGCGGCGGAGCCGTTTCGGGAAAGAGCTGGATCGGAAGCGAGAAATACGACACAACACCGAAGAATATCGCGGCAATGGCTATCGCGTATACCGTATATCTATTTTTTAAAGCAAACTCTGATAACGTCATGGTTACTATTTCTCCTCATAAACCGGGTATACAGGATCGCCATCAGAAAGGCCGGCAACGTTCGAAATTGCCACCGGATCAGAGCCATTCCAATCAAACTGCACGGCAATATATTCAGATTGCTGAATTCCCACCGATACGGGAGTTCTGACCGCATGATTATCAATTATCAGATAGATGGCCGGATTGGTGTCTCTGTTTAACAGCGCACTTACGGGAACGGAAATGACCTGTTCCGAACTCTTTACTATAAAATCAACCGCAACAGCCCGGCCGACGCGATATTGTTCACCGGATGACGGCGCCAATGAAACTGTAACTGTAAACGTACGGCTCTTCTTGCTCGTCATCGATGCGACCTGAGCTACCCGGGTTCTGTGTTGCGCGCCTTCACTGTCGTGAACTATGGCAATCGTACCGGGTTTGATGCTTGGGCCAATATCCTCCTGAACAACCTCGGCTTGAATTTCAAGCTCATCACTGCCGATTTGAAGAAGCGGCTGTCCGGGCATCACGGTCTGGCCGGGATCCACAAAGTGTTTGAGCATATAGCCGTTAAATGACGCTCGTTCGGTAGCCTTCGTCAACTGTGATTCGGCTTCCCGTAAGGCGGCCCTGGAGCTTGCGAAAGCCCTCTTTGATGCATCTACCTGTTCGCGTGAAATCGCCCCTTTGGCTTCCAGTCTCTTATCCTCTGCAAATCTTCCGTCCCAGTATTCGAATTCCGCCCCCAGTCTCGCTACGACTGCTTCAAGATCCGGAGTAGATAATGCGATCAAAGTGTCGCCTATATGAATTGGTTTACCTTCAGCTATCGGAAGAGAGCCCACGGTTCCCTGCACCCGCGCTATAACAGTGTACTCTTGTCTGGAGCGGACGATACCCGTATAAGTTACATGATCCGTCATATCCCTTACCTGCGGACTGGTTACCCTGACAGCTACTGGAGCATCCGCTTTCTTGCTTTCGCTGTCACCCGAGCAGCCTGTCAATAACGCCAGCAAAACCATCATGAGCGCTATGGCTGCATGCCTGAAAGGGATTATTGAGACTCTCGGAATTAAATCTGCTAACTTTTTCATTGAACTCCTCCTGCCAAACTTATCACCTTGCTGCGAGTAAGAGTTCCTGTGGCAGCCTCGTAACGCAGGAGCGCCAGACGCGCCTCATATTGCTGAGCATATTTTTCTATCTGCAACTGGAGGAGTTCTGTCTCCTGGACATGAAGATCGCGCAGCGGTATTCGCCCGGCCTCATACAGGTCAAAATGGGTCTGTACTGCAATCGACTTTTCTTTTACGGCCGTAGATAAATAATCACGCCTGTTTGCCGCCGATATGTAATCGTTATATGCTGTTTGAAGAATTGATTGCTGTTCCAATTTTGCACTTCTGAGAGCATTTTCAGAGGCGCGCCTAAGTGAGGCAGCCTCTTCGATATTTGAGATTCTTGAACCCCCTGTGAACAGCGGCAAAGAAAATTTTATGCCAATGGTCCATTCACTGACCGGATCCCAGTCGGAACCGGTCCGGTAGGAATAGACCCCATAACCGGAAATCTCAGGCCACAATTCTCGAGTAGCTAAGGACTGGTATGCTTGGGCTTTCTTAAAACGAGCCTCGGAAACACGTACACCGGGTCCGCTCTGCCCATTAGCCTCAAAATCTGTCAGCGGATAAGATTGAATAAGTGCCTCAAGGTCCATTCCGTTTTCAGAGATTGCCGGTGTCATCTCATCATCCGTGCCCATAAGAGCTGAAAGCCGTATACCAAGCTGATGCCTCGATCGGGCAATTACACTCGAGTCTGATTTCATTGAAGCTATGAGGGAGGATACCAGAGCAAGATCACCTTTGGACACACGCCCTTCCTTCTCCAGGCTTTGCAAGTCGTGCAATTGCCGATACAGGGAAGCCAGCCGTTTGTTAATGAGCACTGACTGATCTTCAGCCCGGCGGGCATATAAAAATATCTCAGCAACCTGCTGCAATATCTCATTTCGAACAAGATCATCTGTTGCCCGACTTTCATCAACATCGGCAGTAGCAGCTTTACGTTTAGTTAAGCGGCGGCCGCCATCAAAAATAGGTATAGACAATTGGAGGTTGGCTTCATAAATCTCATCATCAAGAGGCGGGAAAACACCTTGTTCATGGATTGGAGTAACAATATTGGGCTCCTCATATCGGGTGTATCCGGCTGTTGCGTAAAGCTGCGGCAGCAGCGATCCTGTTGCCTGTCGAACCGTGGCCTCAGAGGCATCCAGCTTAGCATCTGTCATTAGAAGTTGAGGATTAAACGCCAAAGAGGAATCAATCGCATCGGAGATAGTTACTGCTCGCTGACCTGAAGCTGGCACCGGTGATGCCAACAGCACAGCTGCCATAATCAGATATGTAAATATATAATGATGTTTCATTCTCTTCTCTCCAGATGGTCATTTCCATCAAGCATGCTTTTAACGATGAAAGGGAGCATTGATCCGGCCAAATCTTTGTGGGCCTGAGTGCTTATTCCAAGGCGACGCTGTATTGCTATGGCCGTAGCCATACCGAAAAACAGGGTGGCGAACTCCTGTGCTGATGGTCTTCCGTCGGCACCGATGACCTCAGAGACCAGGCCCTCGAGAACCTCCTGATATGACTGGATAATGCCTCTGATCTGCTGAACCAATACCTCGACATTTCCGGAGGCCACCTCAGCCATAAAGACAAGAGGAAGCCCGTTGCTTTCATGCACAAATTGTAAATGAACGGCCACAATCTTCTCCAGTTTGACTTTGGGCGAGAGATCAGATTCCAGCAGTTGTTTGATCGGACCCATTAAAGCGGCCTTGATTTTTTCAATTATCGCTGTGAGCAATGCTGTCTTATCCGGGAAATAGCGATAGGCGGTAGCTTCATTGATTCCTACTATATCGGCGACTTTCTTCATAGTCAGGGCCTTAATTCCTCCCTGTCGGATCAAAGACATCGCTTCACTGATAATCTGATCTTGTCTTTCTTTTCCTTTCTTTCCAATAGTCATATATTCACCTCATTTATATAAGCAAGCAAGTACTTGCTTATAATATCGGAGTGGTATCGACTTATGTCAAGCTATTTCCCAAAAAAATCGCTAAGTAAATTATTTATAGTAGCTTACCGCGAAATGATTTTGGTTGGAGTTTTTTTGATGGAATTGATTTCAAATGGATTTTGGAAAGATCAGTCTAGTTATTTGGCAAGCTAGAACTATATTTTGTAATGATTTTTAAGGATTATCTCCCCATATAATATAAATCCATGATATCTTTGACATTTCTATTTGATTTGTTATCTAAAAAGAAATGGCATTTGAAACGATTTAATGGCAATAAAATTGAAAGCCCCATGCAAATGATATATTGCCTGGATTAGAGTTTACAGACATTTAACATATGCTGCGTTCTAATAAATTTCTAACAGAATTAGCCAAAACAACAGAAAATAAGGGAAAACACCAGACACTGTGTTTCCCGTAAGTAATTGCTACTACTACAGGTTAGTGTCTGGTGCTTTCTACTGCTTGGACCATTGAGCGTGCTCATAACCCGAAGGTCCCTGGTTCAAATCCAGCCCCCGCTATTTTAATTTGCTATCCCACATAAACTTACAGAAATTAGCAAAAGCCCTTTATATTAAGGTTTTAACCCGAAGGTCAGAAAAGTTTTTTATATTAATTTATATTGGTAATATAATCAGTAATTTACAAACTGCTTTTACAAAGACCAAAATATTAACTCTCATACTGGACCGATTTTAGGAGGGGCAGGTCAACTATGCTTGGAGTTTCAACGGACAACGGACAAGCGGCCAGTAGTTAATTTCCTGAATGAGGCTGAGATTACAACCCAATATCAGTCCGCCAGTGGCTGCATACAATTAATTAAATCGCTTATTCCAATGGTTGCTATGCCAGACATGATATCAGACATGGCATAGGGAATTACCAACTCGTTGTTATGGATAATAGCGCCGCAGGTATAAACGACATTAGGTACATACCCCTCGCGCTCTTCCTCACGCGGTGCAAGTAACGGTTCTTCCAAGCGTGCAATGATTCTTGCCGGGTTTTCAAGATCAAGCAGCATTGCCCCAATGCAATACTCACGCATGGGCCCGACACCGTGGGTTAGTACGATCCACCCATCATCGGTTTCCAAGGGTGAGCCGCAGTTGCCAATCTGAATGAATTCCCAGGGGCGTGTTGGTTCCTGTATGATTTTTGACTCCTGCCAGAAATGGATATTATCTGAAAACATGATGTGATTGTTTTCTCCGTCCTGGCGCGAGAGCATAACGTAGCGATCATCAATCTTACGTGGAAATAGAGCCATGCCCTTGTTCTGTACCGCCTTTCCGTTGAGGGTCAAAATGTTGAATTTGATAAAGTCCTTTGTTTCAATTAGCTGCGGGAGGATATTGAAGCCGTTATAGGCCGTATAGGTTGCATAATAGGTGACCTCGCCGTTGTCGTCAGTGAATTGCACGAATCGGGCGTCTTCAATGCCCCTGCTTTCATTTTCCGAAACCGGAAAGATAACCCGCTCGGAAATTAAGTGGTCAGGTCGGAAACTAATCTCATAATTAGAATTTGCAAGCCAGTACATGACTTCGAAGGCATCGTTTTGGCGTGCCTCAGAGAAAACTGGATTCAAAGAAAGCACTCCAATCTTTTCCCTTAGTTCATTGTAGGTGAAGAATTCTTGCAGATGATCGAGTAGGTATGCTGTTATCTCACTGCAGGTATCCATTTCGTCCAGCTTCAGCTGGAAAAGATGTCGGTCGTAAACCGCGTCCACATGGAGATCCGGTGTTTCTACATAATCGCTGATCGGGTCAAAGAGAATCGTATTGTCCTGGTCAAGACGGCCGCTACGAAATACAATAGAAGAAACATGACCTTCGCCGGTTGCTCGCAAGCTCATGATAAAGCGCATGTTACCCTTGTCAAGTTGGCTCTGATCAGGGTGGAGAACAATAGAAGGATTAAAAAGGGCGGCCGATTCAATGGAGTACTCCATGGTAAAATAGGCTCCGATAAGAGCCCTTTTGGTCTTGCTGAGTACAGTATTTCGAGGAACATAGTCTCTCACTTTATTAAAGTGAAGCTCAAAAACGCGTTTGATATCTCTGTGCCGTTCGGAGAAATCAAACATTATTTCTTCAAGTAGATTTTCGGCCGTTGCATCAGGCAAATCTACTATTCGTTGAATGATTTTAGGTATGCGATATACGCCGTCGGGCAAATGAAGCTTGGCAATGACGCGCGAGGAGTCACCCAAAATTTTTTTCTTTTTGCGTTTGATCTTTGGATTCATAGTATTTTATCGGTCATCGGACACGGTTCTTTATTAATATACCGGTCCAAGAATGTCCGATTGCCTTTCTTATAGTGCTGACCTGGTATTTGTAAGACATAACTGTACAAGGTCATCAATTTCTGCCGTACCAGCGCACATGACGGTATCAGCGCCACCCCAGTATATTTTCACCGTACCATCGTCTTCAGGTACAGCTCCACATGTAAAAACAACATTGGGCACATAGCCGCTCACCTCCCAGGAGGCTTCAGGCTGCAGTATCCATTGATCTGAAACGCCGATGATTTTCGCCGGATCGTTAAAGTCGTGTAGAGCCACGCCAAGGCGATAGACCGAACCAGCCATAGTATTAAATACTCCATGGTAAATATTCAGCCAGCCCTTATCGCTTTTGAAGGGCGGTGCGCCCGGCCCGATTTTCATTTCATCCCAGTGATAGGGAACTGGTTTCATAATCACCCGTGAGTCGCCCCAGTAAACCAAGTCGGGGGAATAGGAAATCCAGATGGACCAAGGTGAAATTTCGGAATGCGGCCGGTCAAGACGCGCATAGCAACCACCGAACTTTTCGGGAAAAATAACGACGTTGCGAAGGTCGGCCTGGGTTATAAGCGCGACGCGTTCAACTTGTTCAAAATCCTTGGTACGCGCAAGAGCAATTCGAACGCCGTGACGTGAATACGCGCTGTAGGTAAGCAGATAGTCGTCCTCTACGGGACAGATCCTGAGGTCCTCGACTCCGAACTCTTCAAATTCCGCAAATGTGTTGTCCGTTGCAGGTGTGAGAAAAGGTTTGGGATGAACCGTGAAGGAGAAACCATCCTCGCTGTCAGCTCTTCCGATGATGGAGCGCCCGTTATACCTGTGCGATCTGAAAAGCATAATGTAGCGGTTGTTATGTTTGACGATGCCAGCATTGTGAACTGTGGCTACCGGGTAGGGAACATCGTCTTTTGTGAGAATCGGGTTTTTATTATAGCGTTTTACAATGGGATCTTGAATAGTCATAGTCAGTGTCGATGCTCCTCTTTTATCATCTTTTCGAGAATGGTTTCATAGACCTGAATATACTTTTCAACCATATGGTTGGTTGTGAAATACTTTTCAACGCGGCGACGGCAGCATGCCCGGTCAATATCACTTATATGTGCAACAGCGTCTATTGCCTGCCTGACTGTATTCACTAGAAAACCATTCTTACCGTTTTCTATAAGTTCGGGCATGCTTCCCTTGTTAAAAGCGATCACCGGAGTACCGCAAGCCATGGATTCTATAACAGACAGGCCAAAAGGCTCGTTGAAATTGATGGGATGCAGAAGAGCGGTTGCTTTGCCAAGAAGCTGGTTGCGCTGGACCGGCCCGACGCTTCCGGAATAAACAACATTGTTATTATCCAAGTGCGGTTCGATGTATTGGTGATAATAGGTATCATCCTGGATGATACCCGCCAATATCAGCTTTTTGTTGCAGATCCTGGCAATTTCAAGTGCCTCTCTGGCGCCCTTGTCATTGTGAATGCGCCCAAAAAAAAGCAGATAATCGTCCGGCTCAGGCTGAAAATCAAATTCGTTTATATCAATACCGTGATGTATTGTCTTAATGTAGTCAAGATCCGGGGACCGATCGGCATCGCTGATGGAAACATAGAAAACTTTGCCGTTGTATTTCTTGTAAACCGGTAGAATCCCAGGCGATGAAAAACCGTGAATGGTGGTAACGACCGGGGTGTTGATAAGGCCGGTATAGGTCAAAGGTAGAAAGTCAAAATTATTATGTATAATGTCAAACTCTTCAGCATGCTCAAAGAGTTCCGAAATGTGCAGGCACTCCCATACTTTTGACATAATGGAATGGTCTTCTTCATAGCCCCGCGCACAAACGGCATGCAGCTTGCCGCCTGTTACCGAGTCGCCAGTTGCGAAAAGGGTAACATTATAGCCGCGCGATACCAACCCTTCGGTCAAATGGGAGACGACACTTTCCCATGGTCCGTAGTGTCGCGGCGGCGTGCGCCAGGCAATCGGCGAGAGCATCGCAATACGCATAACCAATCCTTTACGCTAACTGGTTGCTTGGGATGATGGTTGTTTTAGAATCTCGTCGGCATAAAGCTTCTGAAAAGTCATATGCGAAAGCAGCCATTCAAGCGTCGACTCGGCGCCTTCATTCTGGTTGATGCCGTCAGCCATCAGCCCGTCACGGCAGCCGCCGGTCTTTGGATCATAAAGCGGCATATTCAAGTCATTGTGTCCAAGAAACCAGTTAAAACACATAGCCGCATTATCGATCCATGTTTTGTCCCGAGTAATATTAAAGGCTTCGACACAGGCTCCGATCATAGCATTAGCCTCGATGGGCTGCTGATCGAATCGGGCCTTTGTGCCGTCTTTTTCATACCATCCGTTATTGCCGATGGGTACGAAGTGGTTGTCTTCGGTCTGGATATTGAGCAACCATTTGAGCGATCTGAGTCCCATATCGACCATATCACTACGCTGCATCCATTGGCCGGAAAGGAGCAGGGCATGTGACAGGATTCCGTTGGCATAGTTTAGAGCGTTTTCTAGCCAGGGCCAGCTTTCTGTTGCAATGTTTTTAAACTGATCGAAAAGTCTGTTTACAATGATTTCTCGAACTCTCCGCACTTCTCTGTCGCCTGAAAATTTACGAAGGTAGGCGTGAATGCCTACTAGGGCAAAACCAATAGCTCTGGGCGACTCAAATTGCTCCACCGCTTTCATCGCTTTAGTGAAGAGTGTCATGCACATTGCCATCTGTCCGGGATTAGCAAGAAACGCAACAGCCTTGCCAATGCCCCAGAGCGCTCTGCCGTGAGCATCCTCGGATCCCACCTCCTCGGTCCACTGCCGTTCATACGTCATGAAATTACGAAATCTCCCCTTCTCAACATTGAAGGAATGCAGTAGAAAGCTAAGATACTGGCTACTGAGCGAATCTAAGCACGTGCTGTCTGTATCCAGATATTCCCGACCCATGGCAGTAACCATCAGCGCTCTGGCATTGTCATCGGTGCAGTAGCCATGGCCACGATCCGGAACGGTATGAGTGGCATGCTGCAAGATGCCAGTATCGTCGGTCAGGCTTTTCAGGTGGTCAAGCTTCATCTCCGGGAGTTCGAACTTTGTAATGGATTTGATGTTTTCATTATATAAGTGTCGGGGGCGGGGGTGCTGGGAACGGTTGAGCTGAACCTCGCTGAAAACGCCGAGATATCTTCGGGATACTTCCTTCCAGATCGCCTCGCGACAAAACATATAGGCTTTCTTGCGTATCGCATGCAGGTTCACATCGTTGGCAAGGAGGTCGATAATACGTTCCGCTAAGGCATCAGGGTTCTTGAATGGAACAATAATTCCCCGTCCTTCGGCAAGCATCTCGGTTGCATACCAGTACGGGGTAGAAATAACTGCTTTGCCGGTTCCCATAGCATAGGCGAGCGTCCCGGATGTAATCTGGCTTTCTTCAAGATAAGGGGTTACATATATATCTGCGGCGCCGAGGAACTCACACAATTCCTTCAGTTCGACAAACCGGTTATTAAAAATGACATGATCGCTGATATTGAGTTTGCGCACAAGCTGTTGCAGTTTGATACGGTATTCCTCCCCATGCGCTTTTATAATATGCGGATGTGTTGCTCCTAGGATAATATAGGTAACATCGGGATGTTCTTTGATGACGGACGGTAGCGCCTGCAACACATTTTCAATACCCTTATTGGGCGAAAGAAGGCCGAATGTGAGAAGAACCCTTTTGCCCTCCACTCCGAACTTATCTTTGTAGAAGTTTGGATCAATGAAAGGCATATCCGGTATACCATGATGGATAAAGGCGATTTTCTCCTCCGGAACGGCATAAATATCTTTGAGGAAATCGACAGCCTTCCGGCTCATCACGATCAGCTTGTCGGAGAGGTCAGACAGTTTATGCATGACTTCACGATATTCCGGGGCGGGATCTTTCAGTACCGTATGCAGCGTTGTCACGATCGGCATGCGAAGCTCTCCAAGAAGTTTCAAGAGATGGCTGCCGGCCGGTCCGCCGAAAATACCATATTCATGCTGCACACAGACAATATCAGTCTGGCCGATATTGAGAAACTCCGATGCCACACTGTAATCGGCAAGTCTGTTCTGGTTGACCACAAATCGAACGTTTCCAGGATATGCATATCCCTCGGGTTTGTCATTCATGGCAACCGCCCAGCAGTTAATATCGGGTGCTTCTGCTGATAAGGCCTCTACAAGATCAGTAGTGAATGTCGCAATACCGCACAGGCGAGGCAAATAGTTGCCGATTACGGCAACTGAGCTGATTCCCCCATAATAACGAATTACAGATGCCATACTGATTCCTCATTGAAACTGAACACACCAGTGAGCAGGACAGTAAATGATCTTGGCTGATCATCACCTGATCCGTTTGCCGCCATAGGCAAATTGTCTCATTTTCTTTTTCACTGCCACTCTATCTCATTTAATATTGTAATATAGAAATTTCAAATCTCAAATGCAAATTCTAACTATGCGATCAATATTGCCAAAATCTGATTAAGATTGCTGGGACTTGATTCATTCTCGAAAATAGTGGTGAAAATCCAATCGAAAATTACAATATGATCGCCATTCGTGGATTACATTATCTATGCAAACATACACCTCTTTCTAACATTTTTCTAACAGAATTAGCCAAAACAACAGATAATAAGGGAAAACACCAGACACTGTGTTTCCCGTAAGTAATTGCTACTACTACAGGTTAGTGTCTGGTGCTTTCTACTGCTTGGACCATTGAGCAAGCTCATAACCCGAAGGTCGCTGGTTCAAATCCAGCCCCCGCTACCAAATTTAAGCCTCTGAGGTTGAAGAACTTCGGAGGTTTTTTGCTTTGAGGGCTTTATCGGGTCGGGTTGTTATTGATTGGGGATGCCTGTGCATAAATGAAGACGCCCCCGAGAATCCCCGGGGGCGGACTTATATCAGTCGATTCAGCAGATATTATAATGTAATCATTCAAGAGCAAGCAGCAAAGCCCGTTTAATAGGCATTCACTGTTACGATTATAAATGACTCCTCATTGCATTCGAATTCCAGAAGCTCATACCAATCCAATTCCTCATCATTATAGGTGCGGTAATTCAATTCCTGTATGAACCAGCAGGCCATCTCGCCCTCAACTCTGAAATAGATTATATTTTCATCCCATCTCTCGGCATCTGGAATACTGCTGATCGATACGCTGTATTCGCGTTTCTTTGCGCTGATAGAAGCGGGCTCGACAAATTCGGTGCGGGCGCTCACAAGAGTTTTGTTTTGCGGATCGATAGTGATAGTAACCGTACCGCTGCAGTTGACAGGGTTGGCATACATAGAGGTATCCCATTCGGCGCTAAATGTATTACCCGAGAAGCTGCCGCGAAGACCATGATCCGTGTCGAAATCGAAATCGATCCAGTATTCGGAATCGGGATGGTAGGTTGAATGTGCTTTCAGTTTGCCGCGAACTAATCCGCTAATATTGAATCCTATAAAGCGGCTCAAATCCATGGCCTGTATTTCAACCTTGCCGAGCTCCACCAGCACATTCGTGGCTCCATCCGGGTCGACATATATCGGTATATCATGGGTTTGGTCGTTATACTCCACCCTAAGAAAACTGCTGTCGGGAAAGACCTCGATATATGATGTCTCGCCGTTTTCATCCGTGTAACCGTTTTCTGTGCGGGTAAAATATTCAGTCCCGCCCACTTTAGCCACGCATTTGACATCGGCATTTGTCACAGGCTCGCCGTCTTCATTGACAATTGTCGCCCTGGCAATATAGCGCCATCCCAGACGTTCCAGAATAACCGGATACTTATCCCCCTGGCCTTTGCTTTTTAGATACTCCTTAATATGATCTCTTAACTGATTGACGTTTACAGCGCCTTTGGCAATTATGCCGAACAGGTCGGAAAAACTGGCGCCGACTACCGGGAAATCGCGCTGGTCGGATGCAAATTCCATATCCCTGATCTGCGGCCTGGTGGAATTGAGCCGTGCGAGAAGACAGCATGCGAATCCCTCAAAGCTGGGGTAATCCTTAAGCTCCGGATCCTTTCCAATCAACATCATCGCTGGCTCTGTCGCATCTGCGGCATTGACATTTCCAAGAAGATAGTACTGCCCGAAGTAGGCGATATCTTCCACTATGGTCTGGCGCTGATAGTGCAGGTCACCGATCCCATGATTATCGGGAGCCGAGTTTTCGAGTGTGAGATAAGTGTCGTCCCCGACGAGCACATGATGCATGTAATGGCCGACCTCATGTGCGATTGTATTTGTCATGCTGTTGGCCATGATGCCTATCATCGGAGTGGTCGAGTTGCCGATCAGGCGGCGACGTGTAAAGCCGATGTAATAATTGTCGTCGGCGTAGAAAGTCGGCGCCAGACGCCCGTTATACTCATTGGTCGCGGTTGTTTTGATCGAGGCGGGCAGAGAATCGAGATAATGCCCGATAAAATCGATTGCCTGGTTTTTGATAGCCTGCAGTTTCACCGCATCACTGCTCCCGGAGGGGATTTTCGTAATCCAGTGGTACTTGAATCCCTCATGCTCGGTGATGGATGCGTAACTGCCGTTTGATTTTGAAGAGGCTATTGGAATTAGCTCAAAAACCGCCTCGTTCGAGTTCGATTCGATCTCCGCCAGGGCGCGCCAGTCGTCTTCATGGCGGTTGTCACGGCTCCCCGCTGAGGTACCGTAACCCATGAGCATCACGCAATAGGCGCCGTCTTTGGGTACCCTCGCCAGTATTCTTTCGGAGCCGCTGTATTCGAGTGAAAAGCCGCTGCCGTCGAAATCCGGTTCCGGTCCCGTTTCGATTTCTGCGATTGCCAGCGTACCGCTGCCGCCCTCGGGAAATTCAAAATCGATTCCTGTCAGGCTGTCCTCGACAGTGACGCCCGAGCCTCCGGTCACGGCGTACTCAGTGAGGCTGCCGAGTTCCCAGTCCGGTTCATGTTCAGGATTGCTGGATTTCCCTCCGCCCCCACATGAAAAAAGCAAAAAAGCAGCCATTAAGACCGCCCATAACATAGCACTTCTGATGTTCATTCCACGTTCTCCTTATCCCGGGTGTATGTTGATTTTTCGGCGGAATATAGGCGGTTTTATTTGGATTGCAAGACATGCTACCCCTAAAATTGGGGCAATTTTCATGTATTTCGCGGGCAGTTATAGAGTTTGCAGATCGAAAAATCGCATTATTATGGAGAATGCGCCGGGACCGTGCGAGTGCAAGAAGTGATATAGACCGAACTATCTGAAATACCGCTGCGTAATCGGCATTCTGCGGTCGCGGCCGAAGGCCTTGGGGGTGATCTTGACTCCGGGGGGCGACTGGCGGCGCTTGTACTCGGCAAAATCGACCAGCTTTATGATGCGCCTTACTAACCCCTCATCATAGCCGCGTTCTATTATCTCCTTCTGACCCTTGTCCTGCTCGATATATAATTTCAAGATCGGATCGAGAACATCGTAGGGCGGAAGGCTGTCGGAATCCTTCTGATCCGGACGAAGTTCTGCCGAAGGCGGTTTGTTTATTATCGAGCGCGGGATCACAGTGCGTTTTTCCTTGCGGTTATAATAACGCGCCAGCTTGAAAACCTCGGTTTTGTAAAGGTCCTTTATGATCGCGAAACCGCCGGCGGTGTCGCCGTAAAGTGTGGAATAGCCGACCGAGACCTCGGACTTGTTGCCGGTGGTCAAAACCAGCCATTTGAATTTATTGGAAAGCGCCATGATAATATTTCCGCGGATTCGTGCCTGGAGATTTTCCTCGGTGATATCCTCTTTCAAGCCCTTGAAACTTTCTTTGAGCTGTTTTTTATAGCATTGAAAGGTCTCGTCAATCGGCAGTATCTGAAGCGGAATCCCAAGATTCTGCGCCAGCTTTTTGGCGTCTTTGGTCGATTGATCCTGGGTGTACTCAGAGGGCATGAAGACCAGATGTAATCGCTTCGGTCCCACGCAGTCATAGGCCAGCGCCGCAGTTACGGCCGAATCGATCCCGCCCGAGAGCCCGATGACGACATCGGAGAAACCATTCTTGCGGATATAATCTGTAGTTCCGAGAACCAGCGCCTTATATATCTGCTCGCCGCGCGCCGGAGTCGGATTTATGACAGATTTGATTCGCTTAGTCTTTTTAGCGCTTTCGAAATCATTGAGCTTTTTAATCTCTACCGGGGGTATCTGCTTGGGGACCGTGATTGTAAAGCGTTTGGCCTCAGATTCGGCCGGATCGATCTCGGCGAAGATCATATCCTCCTCGAATGTCTTAGCCGAGGCCAGCATGTCGCCCTTAGGATTGAAGATCATCGAATAGCCGTCAAAAACCAGCTCATCCTGACCGCCCACCATATTGCAGTAGGCCAGAAACAGATGGCAGCGTTTGACGATGCGCTGGATCATGGTTTCGCGGAATTTCTCCTTGCGAATCGTGTAAGGCGAGGCGGAAACATTGATAACCAGATTGGCGCCATGCAGGGTTAGAATTTCGGTAGTTCCCGGTGAGACCCAGATATCCTCGCAGACATTAACGCCGAAACGCATGAAGCCCAGATCGAAGATAAAGGTGCCGTTGCCGGGTGTGAAATAGCGCTTTTCGTCGAAGACGCCGTAGTTGGGAAGCATGAATTTATTAACCGAGCCAATCAGCCTGTTGTTATAGATAACCGCCGCGGAATTATTTTTCCTGCCGTTAAAATCAGGATAGCCGACAACCATGATCGGTTTGATCTTTTCCTTCACCAGCTTATTGAGAGTTTTGGAGACATCCTGATTGAAGCCCTTCTTCAGCAACAAATCTTCCGGCGGGTATCCGGTCAGGGCAAGTTCCGGGAATGCCACCAGATCGCATCCGTTTTTCTCGGCCTTTTTTGCAAAGGTAATGATCTTTTCCAGATTCTGATCCAGCGCTCCCACGGTGGAGTTGATCTGGGCTAAGGCTATGCGGAACTTCTTTTTCATCAGGCCAAAAGATAACATATTCGGTCGGGTTGTCAAACATCAAAAAATAGCTCGAATTCGGTTGCGAACATGCGTAGATTTGGTATATTGGGAGTTTAAAGTGATAAAATTCACAAGTTATGAACTGGGATAATTTAGACGACAACAGGTTCAAAGAGCTCGGCTTCAAGTGCGGGCTCGAGGTTCATCAGCAGCTTGATACTGCCAAAAAGCTCTTCTGCCGCTGCCCGGTTGGGTATGTGGATGGTCCCCCTGACGGTTTGATTATACGGCATATGCGCCCCACGCTCTCGGAGCTGGGTGAGTATGACGGTACCGCCTTGATGGAATTCAAGACCAAAAAAGAGGTGGTTTACGAGCTTTTCCGGGATAATGTCTGCACATACGAGATGGACGACACCCCGCCGTTTCCGATCAACCAGGAAGCGCTGGATATCGCCATCCAGATATGTATGATGTTCAACTGTCATATCGTAGATGAACTGCATAT
This sequence comes from uncultured Ignavibacteria bacterium, assembly GCA_964496505.1. Taxonomy (GTDB): domain Bacteria; phylum Zixibacteria; class MSB-5A5; order JAABVY01; family JAABVY01; genus JAABVY01. Next base: position 18,960 of record CAZBZV010000064.1, read on the forward strand.
CACCCGCAAGCAGTATCTTGACGGCTCGATTCCAACCGGCTTTCAGCGCACCGCGATTGTGGGAGTTGAGGGATGGATACCTTATAAAGATAGGAAGATCAGGATACATCAGGTTGCATTGGAGGAGGATGCCTGCCGAGAGGTTCATGATATCGGTCATCAGGTCAGGTTCAGGACCGACCGGCTTTCGACACCTCTGGTGGAAATCGTAACCTATCCCGATATGCAGACCCCTACCGAGGCTATGGAAGTCGATGAAATTATCGGACGGGTGCTAAGGTCCTCGGGACGGGTTCGTCGCGGTATCGGCGTTACCCGTCAGGATGTCAACGTTTCAATTGACGGCGGTACGCGTGTCGAGCTCAAAGGAATCGACAAAACCGGATATATAAAGAGGCTGACCGAGGTCGAGGCCTTGCGGCAGAAATCGCTGCTTGAGATAAAATCCGAACTTCGCAAGCGCGGGATTTCCTCAAGTACTATTCACAGCGAGAAGAAGGACTTGACCGAGATATTCAAAAAGATTGCCCATCCGGTGATCTCTGAGGTAATCGATAAGGGCGGCAAGGTGGGCGGCATAATGCTGGAGCGGTTCGCCGGCATCCTGAATTACAAGACCCAGCCGGATAAGACCTTTGCCGATGAAATCGCCGGACGGATAAAGGTGATCGCATGCATCGATAAGTATCCTAACATAATTCACTCCGATGATATTTCGTGTGCGGGGCTGCCGGATGAGATTTGCGATGATATCAAGAAGCTGTTTGGCATGCGTCACACCGACGCTATCCTGCTGACCTGGGGATCGGAGGCTGATGTGAACATGGCTCTTTCCGAGGTCAAGATTCGTGCAGTAGAGGCGACCGAGGGCGTGCCCAATGAAACCCGTCAGCATACGGGTGAGGGTATCACAGATTTCGAGCGGATACTTCCCGGGCCGGATCGCATGTATCCCGATACCGATTCCTCACCGGTCGCGATTACTAAAGACCGCCTGGACAAGCTCAGGGCGGTGCTTCCCGATCCCGCCTACAGCCGTGATGAGCGCTGGAGAAAGCTGGGACTTTCCGAGGAGCTGGTGCATTCGCTGGGACGGTCGAAGTTCGCATTGATGTATGACCGTCTTGTGAAGCGGGAGCTGGCCGACCCTGTGTTTCTGGCATACCTGTTAGAGGGTTATTTGAAGAACCTTAAGCGGCAGGGCAGGGACCTGATGTTTGTCAGTGACGATCTTCTGGCATTTATACTGACCGAAGTTAAAAATCGCGAGCTTCCCGATGAAGCTGTTTACGTTGTCCTGGATTATCTCTCGTCTAACGGAACTGAATACAAACTGGAACAGCTTTTTGATAAATTAAATTTGAAGCGCATGTCCGAAAACAAGGTCGCCGCGTTGATAGAAAAGAAGACTTCTGAAATCAACGGTGCCAAATTCAAGTCCGAGGAAAAGCTGATCGAGTATCTGATCGGACAGGTCAAATCCGAAACACGCGGCAAATTTCCGTCCGAGAAGATCAAAGACATGGTGGCCGAGCGGGTTAAGGCGCATCATCCAGCCACGTCATAAAAATTAACCACACACTTTCTGTATGTATTCGCTTAACAGGCCTTTTTCAAAAACGGTTTGTTTGCCGTCATTATCCCATTTAACCAGCCTGATATTATCACCGTCTATTTCCAGATTTGTGATGCCGTCGGTGTAAAGCCCGCAGCCATCGTTAAAATAGCAAGGCAGCGTTTTCTTGTCGCCCGCGCTGGGATCGATATCGCGTCCCTTTTTGGTCTCATCCATCAGCTCGTCCAGCAGCATTTCTACAATCTGTCTTTTCTTTTTGTATTCTTCCTTATTATCGATCACAGCATTAGCTTCAAGTTGGGCCTGCCTTAGTTTCTCATTCAGTTTCATCGCGTATGATATCGAAGCGAATATAGCCCTGTGGGAATGGCCGCAGATCAGGATGATATTATTCTCTTTGGCCCAGGCATACATGATCTGCTCGTAGTCAGTGGCAATCTGCGATTTGGTGGCCGAGGTGTGACCGTAGAGGCCGACCGCTTTGGCAAGCGGCTCCACGAGCTTGAAACCCTTTACTGCAACCCTGCTTAACCAGCTGAATTTATCGGATTCGGCGCTGCCCTGATGGCCGTGTAACATCAGAACACGCACATTACCGTTTGAGTCGACCAGTTTCAGTGCCTCGTATGCATGATGGATTTCTTGCGGATTTTTCAATGCGGGATCCACGAATGTCGACCAGTCGATATCGTGATTTCCGAATACCCGATAAAAGCGGTCATTGCCGTACGACTTCATATATCTGTAGCTGCGGTTTTTGTAGCGTTTCGCGATTGTTGGCAGATCGAACTGCCAGAGCTCCTCGATATCGCCGAGAAGAATCAGGGTGTGTGCCCTGTCATTGTAATATGGCAGAGCTGTCATAAGAGCGTTGACATTATCACGAAAATCATCCGATTTCCCGCCGTCCCCGAAATGAAGATCGCTGAAGATTACATATTTGGAGTTTTCAAGCGGGAGTTCTTTGACATTTTTGCTTGCCAGAAGAGATGACAGCGCCTTGAATGTGGCTTGTTTATCCTGCCCCATGATTTACCTCCATTGCGTCTGAGATACAATTATCCCCGCAATATTATGGTTTGTTTCAAGTGTCTATTCTAAAGATGTCAGATGATTTTGAAATAAAGCGTATCAGGATTCGAAAGTCAAAGAATTTTATCCTGATTAAATTTTGCGATGTGCAGTCCCGATAGGGTGCCCCATCCGCTTCAGCTTGGGATTTTTTATCAACTCGAGAAAGGCGTATGTCCCGAGGCTGTTCCAAAAAAATGATTTTTCTGAAGTTCTGTCAGTTCCTGAACCCGATGGGTGGCCTGCTCAAACTTTTGTTTGGGCAGGTACATTAGATAAGACCACGCCCAAATGAATTTGGGCGTGCCACCCGATATATGAGATTTTGGGTGCCCCATCCGCTTCAGCGGTGGGTTTCTGTTTTTATAACACATATTCGTGCGCGGCGTATGTCCCCATGCGCCGTTGTAAATGGTCGAGAACGACGTTGTGCACGAGGACATGCACAACGCACGAAA
>CAZBZV010000065.1:0-21077 GCA_964496505.1 uncultured Ignavibacteria bacterium
ACTTGCTATTATGTCAATGCCAAAGCGGAGTTTCTGCCGGAAATAATCGCTATAGAGGCCGACAGAATCAGAAATCTGGATTTTACCAATGAGACCTTTCGACGTGAGCTTGGACCTGTGAAGGAGGAGAGAAGGCGGTTTTTGGATGATGACCCCGACGGCTATTTGGAGGAACAGCTTTGGAGGCTGGCATATACGAGGCATACCTACGAGCACCCGGTAATCGGCTGGAAAAATGATCTCGAAAAGAATATGACCTTTCGCGATGCGGCCGATTTTCGCGAGGTTTTCTATTCTCCCAATTTCGTGACAATCGTAATCGCCGGCAACTTCGATACCGAAGCCGCTCTCGATCTAATCCAGCAGCATTACGGCGACTGGCCCTCACATCTGCCGCCAATCGGGAGAATACGCAAGGAGCCGACTCAGCGCAAAGAGAGAACCATGAATCTTACCTGGAAATCGCCGGAGATACCTGCCAAGATCGCCATCGGCTATCATATTCCGGACCTGAACTACATGGATAACAATTTGCTTTCAATGCAGATCCTGGAACGTATGCTTTTTTCCGAGTCAGGCAAGATTCGCAAAGAGCTTAAGGATGAGATGGCGCTGGTTGAATCGATTCGTGCAAATGCCGAGGGTATGAAAGACCCGGGACTCTTTACGATCTGGATTGACCTTGCCAATCCTGAAAATATCGATACTACTCTTAATGTGCTCTATTCTCAGATCGATAGCATCAAAGAGAACGATGTTGCCGAGGAAGATCTTAAACGAGTAGTCAACAGCATGAAGGCGGATTATCTATACCGTCTCAACCGTCCGGCGCGGATAGTGGGAACGATCGGATATTATCATCTTGTGGGCGGCAATTATAAGATGATGTTCGAATATTATGAAAAACTCGACACAGTTACCGTCGAGGATTTACAGAATGCCGCAGGTGAGTATTTGAAAAAATCGAACCGCAATATTGTTGTTTTAAAGCCCGCGGACGCGGCCTAAGGAGGGTATGGTGGGTAAGTATATTTTAGTCCTGCTTATTATTATATTTTCTTTTTCCTGTACCGACAGCCAGAAATCAGAAGCAGAGCTTGAAGCGGGAAGCCAGATTGAATTTGTAACCCTGCCCCAGGACCGGCTGCCGATTGTGCACTTCGCGCTTGTGATAAAGTCAGGCTCGGCTTCCGATCCCGACGGAAAGGAGGGGCTGGCATGGTTTACCGCCAATCTTCTGAAACGCGGATCGAAATCCCACAGCCGCGAGGAAATAGAAAAAGGCCTCGAGGCTATTGGCGGCAAGCTGGATATTCGAGTTGAACGCGAGGTTATTGTCATAACCGGAAAGACCATGCGCGAGAACCTGGCCGAATTTTACTCGATTTTTGCCGATGTTCTGCTGAATCCCGCCTTTGCATCGGAAGAAATCGCCAATCTCAGGTCTGATCAGGAGCAGGCGATAAAAGATATTATCCGCAATGACTCTCGTCTATGCCGCGCGGCCTTCCTGCATAAATTGTACGAGGGACATCCCTATGCTCATCCGGTGCAGGGATATTTATCCAGCGCCGCTGAATTGACCGAAGAAGATGCAAGGGCTTTTTATGAGCATCATTTTGTAAAGGGTAATATAATTTGCGGTTTGGCCGGTAGCTATCCTCCCGATTTTGAACAGAGGTTCAAAGATGATATGAATAGGTTCAATCCGGGCAATGTAACAGACAGGCCGCAGATGATTTCACAGCCATCCGGCATGAGAGCGTTTCTGATCGAAAAGCCGGGACGCGATCAATCTCAAATACGCATCGGCAGGCTGGTGGATTACAATCGTACCGATAGCCTCTGGTACACATATTTGGCCGCCAATACATATCTCGGCCAGCACCGCGAATCATTCGGCAGGCTCTACACTACGATCAGGGCTCAACGTGGATTGTCCTACGGTGCTTACAGCTATTTGCAGCATTTCAAACAATCGGGCTGGTCCAAGAATCCGATGCCGCTTATTCCGTTTGATCTGCAATATTTTTCAATGTGGACCTATCCTAAACGGATCAATACCGAGTTCGCGATCAAGATGGCCCTGCATGAGCTGGGCAAAATCCTTGAAAATGGCATCGAGCCCAATCAGTTGCAAACGTTTATTTCATTTCAAATAAACCATTTTCCATTTCTGATCGAAACTACCGAGCAGCAGCTTTTGATGGAATTAGAAGAGCTCTATTATAACCAGCCGCAATTAATTGAGGATTTTCAGGAGAATCTTGAAGCCATAAGCCATGCCGGTATTTCGGATGTGCTCGAAAGGAACTGGTCGACCGATGATCTTCTTATTGTGGTCGTCACAGACAGCGCGGAGGCAATGAAAGAGGAGCTTCTGACACAAAAGACTGCTCTTGAGCTACCCAGCGGGGCAACAGAAGCCGGTCTGGAGGAAATCAATAATATGGTTAAAAATATAGAGCTGGACTTGAAAGCAAAGGATATTGAAATAATTGCCGCAGAAGAACTTTTCAACTAGCCAGTTACGTCCTTTTCGGGATCGTGATATTGTTTGGTACACGCCGCTTTTGCCGTTTTTATGCGGCGGATTCGTGTATCTTATGGTCCTGCTGTCGGGACGTATTGAATCTCTGCTGAGTTTGCCGGATACTTTTATCCCGCACGCTCTGGGGAGAAAAGCGGTCGGATCGGTGGTAGCCGTGTGCGGCTTGATATTTTTTACTCTGGGTCTGGGTAGATCACTCTTATTCGTTCAGAAAAAACGCGCCAGGAAATTTATAAAATCGGGAGTATTCAAGTATTCCCGAAATCCCTCATCCTTCGGAATGATGTCCACCCTTTTCGGTGTCTCTTTGATTTTGAATTCACTTGGGCTTCTGATAATAGCCTTTGCGATGCTGATCTTTTTTACGCTTACCGTACATTTTGCCGACCAAATAATGTTCGAGACCTACGGCGAGGAGTTCTCGGAATACAAGAAAGGCACTCCGCGCTTTATCCCCAATTTCAATCGACTTGTCTGCAATATGTTCGGGCTGGAATAAAAATATCCCAGTCTGTCAAATCGAGTTAATCTCTCTTTAAGGGATTGAGTACAATCGGCTGCTTTTTGGCCTGAATGGAGGCCTTCTTCAGTTCCATCTCCTCGAACAGAATTGATGGTACCACGACAGATGCAAGATTATTAAAAGCCAGGTCAAACATAATTGTGGTTTCCTCAAAATCATTGCCCACCGCCATAATATCTTTCAAAGCCCGCTCATTGATATTATCGAATTCCAGGCTTCTTACAGGTGTAACTGAACCGTCCTCTGCCGATACTTTATACGCGATGATTACCCGTGGCAAGCCGCTTTGTCCGGCGGACCTGAAACGAACTCCCTCGTCGGGGTTGCTTCGTCCGGAGAAATTCATACGGTCTATGATCAAACCGTATTCAATGCCCATTTCTCGACACAATTTCACCATCTGCTCTTTGAGTTCCTCGGGATCATAGGTCTCAGTTGCCTGCATGATAACATTTCCCGGTTTGCCGACCACCTCAACCGCGCCGATCATACTCTGAACCAGCCTGCCGTGCCCGTTGGATTCCTCGATCTTTTTTGTCGGAATACGGCTCATATAATAATTTCTGAGCCTGCCGTCTTCAACGAGCAATATCCTCTCTGCCGGAACTCCCTGATCATCGAACTCATAATATCCCCTCAGTTCCATCCCGTTATATTCACGCATGGTGGGATCATCCACGATGCTTATAAATTCCGGCATTATCCTGAAATTCAGTTTCCTGACGAAACGGGCGCCGCCCAGATATTGATCGAAACGGTTGTCCATTGTTAACGGTTTGCGCGGATCGGAGATATTGTCTACGAATAGCTGGGTGAAAAGCTGGGCGCTGGCGCGCGGTGTGAAAAGCACCGGCCCGATATATGTATCGCCTGTCTCAGCCCCGACCATTTCGGCCGCAGTCTGTGCAAAATCATCCGCCCATTTAACCAGTTCCTGACGGGAGGGGAAATCATCGATATCATCAACAACTATCCTGTCATATTGATAAACCGGCACGCCGTTGTCGTCCAGAGTGCTGGCCTCTATGAATATAAAGTGCACATGGCGGCCGCGTTTGACTCTGGTACCCTCGGAATTAAGGACATAGCGATTTTCGGTCTTGGTATTGAGTTGGACCGAGGAGCGTGAGAACTGCGGATAATCATCGAAGACCGCAGACATATCGGCTATTGTCTGCTTCCACTCATTCGTATCGATTTCGGATTCTACATCCGGCTTGATATCCACAATAACCTCTGCCTTTGAAAGGTCTGCTATGGTATCATCCGGGATAACCGATTGAAGTATCGCCCGCTTTCGGGAAATTGTCTCCACTGCCCGTTTATAGGAGCGGTCGATTTGCAGCCAGGCCTCCTTGCGAAGCGGAGTATAGGCGATATCAACCGGGATATTGGCCATTGCCATACCAACTCCGAAAAAGCTGGTCATGACATTGGTGTTGTCGAATTCATAATCGCCCACACGCAGGTCGAGAAACATCTGGTTGGCTTCCTGGCAGTCACATGCAATCACAGAGCCATACTCGGCCCGGATTCTGCAATTATCTTCGAGGTTAACAAGATACCCCAGAAAATACGGCGGCTCTTCATCTTCCAGATGCAGGCTTGTTAACGAACGATCCATCTCATCGGTAAGCGCCTGTATCAAGGGATCATCCTGTGCCTTCAATACCGCCTGCGATCCAATCAGCAGGGCCGCCGAAGTTAAAATCATTAACGTGAATTTACATTTTATCGAATTCATCTAATACTCCTTTACTCCGGCCGTTACTGCTGTTTGGTTATGGGTGAGGGGAGAAGCGGCGGACGTTCCTGGCCCTTCTGGCTGCGCTCGATCTCGATTTCCGAGAGCAGCAGGCTGGGAGAAATTGCCGAAACAGGAACCCATCCCGATTCGGCGCCGCAAGTGCCGTTAAAGACATCGGGATCATTACCTGCCAGCATAATCTTGCTGAAACTCGTTAAAGGCGTACCCACGATATCAACTCCTCGAATCAGCTCCTCGCGGCCATCTTCAACATACACCTTGTACACCATCAGCGGTATTACCTTGAAGGCCTGCGGCAGAAAACGCCCGGTAAAGGTGAATCCGCCGGAGATATCCTCAAAGATCAGGCCGTAAGGCTTGTCCTGACGCCTGCATTCCTCGATAAGCATCTGCTTTAACTCATCAAACGGCACGCTCTTTTCCGAGCTTATTATCAGATTGGCCTGACGGGCTATCGGCGCGAAACCGGCATGTTTCCTTCCATGACCGTTGGAATGTGGGAAATTTTCGATTGGAGTTCTGGAAAGCATAAAGGTTTTCAGAATACCCTTGTCCACAAGTGCAACCGTTCGCCCCTCAACACCCTGATCGTCATATTTGTAATAACCGCGCAAATCGATATCATTGAATGTCTTCAGAGTCGGATCGCTGTACACGCTGATAAACTCTGGCAGCACATTCTTGCCCACTTTGTCGGTGAAGGTTTTGCCCTCGGATTCGCTTTTCTGACGATGTCCCTCCATGCGATGTCCGAAAATTTCATGGAAAAAGACTCCGCTGGCACGGCCGGTCAGGATTGCCGGTCCGGAATACGGCTCTGCCAATGGCGCTGATTTAAGGGCAATCAATTCATCTATAATTTTGTTAATGGTCGCAATTACCGTATCATCGTCGGGCATATTGTCAAAATCGGCTGCATCAAACCCCTCGAACCGTCTCAACACCATACCGTCATCGGCGGTGCTGGTGCACATCATCGAAAGTCGGATGTATTTCTGGCCGTCCTGTATCTTAGACCCCTCAGTATTCACGAAATAATTATTGCGGGTTCTGGCCGACAGGCTGACAGATGAGTTCTCTATTTCGGGATAGTTGGCGAAAATCGCGCTGTACCGTTCCAGCTTATCCTTCCATGTTTCAGGACTGAAGTCCAGTTCGGCAACATCGCCTATATAGGCATTTGGCTCCTCACGCGAAAAATCATTTGACTGATCCTCGGCCTCGACCTTTACCGCAGTGCCGGTGATAACATTGGTGTACTGCTTCTGGGCTTCTTTGTAGCGCCGGTCGGTTTCCTCCCAGATTTTCATCTTCAGGGCGGTCGGGTCATTCGTCAACGGCAGATCAACTCCGCCTGTCGAAAGCCCGCTGTTCGCCCCGGGCACTTCGCGCGAATTATCCATCTCGTACGAGCCCACCCGCGCTATTATATCCAGATTGCGGACATGCGAATCATCTTCATTGTCGAGTACGCCAAGTTCCGCAGATATGTTATATTCCTTTTCCTCGATTACCTGGTAGGAAAGGTAATAAAGCGGGACAGTGTCAGCATTTTTCAGCTTATCGAAATTGTAAAGCAGTTCCTCCTGCATTGTGGAGAGAAGCCTGCTTTCGGTGGCGGCAGATGCCTGCGATACAAATAAGAGTGCAAACAGGCAGACCGCCACAATCTTCAGGATTCCTTTGTTTCCGTTCATTTTATCTCCAAAGATGTTAATTATTATTTCACGATTATTTAATTGTTTTCAAGATAGTAGTTCAAATACAACTTACCCTTTTCGGTCAAATCATAATACGTATGGTTGCGGTGTTTGATCCATTTATTGTCCACAACACCTTTTCTGTATTGTATAATCAAAGGTTTTACTCTCTCCAGAAGTTTCATCTTCCTTAGTTTGGCATGGCTGTCGAAAACATCCTGTTTGGGCTTATGAAGCATGCGAGCTACCTTCAGCGAGTAGTCGTTTCCGTATTCCTGATGATGTTTCAGAATCTTGAAATCCAGATTCTCCAGATCGTTGAAATCCTCATCTGGCATCTCCGGAGCATCCGCAAGGATCTCCTTCCACTTTATATCGATAATTCTTTCCTTCTCGACCTTTCTCAGATTTTTACACTCGCTTCTGTGCACAACCATTTCGTTATTATAGCTATAATAACCGCTAATAGGGCATTCGGGTTCGGGCTTACAGCATTTTGCCAGTTTATATCCTTCGTTTAAGTATATTTTCCTATTGGACATAAATAATAGATTATACCGCTAAAGTTTTGAATTTATCTCTTTTATATATGAAAGAACTTTGATTATGTCATCCGGCAGTTCCGATTTGACCGCATGAATAAGATTGGTTTGCGGATGTCGGAACTCGAGACGCCAGGCATGAAGCGCCTGCCGGCGCATGATGTTCAAAACGTGTTTGGCATCCATACGATATTGATCGAATAGTCCCGGCAGTATTTTGCTGTCCCCGCCGTAATCCGGATCGCCCACAACCGGGTGCCCGAGATGCGAGAAATGTACTCTGATTTGATGTGTTCGCCCGGTACCGAGCGATATATCGACATGATCCAGGAATTTATAGCGCTCCAGAAGAACATATCTGGTGATTGCATTGCGTCCACCCTTTTCATCCACAGCCATTTTACGCCTGTCGGTGGGAAGCCGTCCGATGGGAAACCGTATCACCGCCTGTTCCTCACGAAGATGTCCCCATACCAGAGCCTGATAACGACGCTTGATCCGACGTTTCTTCAATTCCAACTGCATGTAGTTCAAAGTCTCCTCGTCCTTGGCAACAATCAGAAGTCCGGAGGTGTCTTTGTCAAGTCGATGTACCAAACCGGGTCTGCGGGATTCGGTAAGTTCACCTTTAGCCTTCAAGTAAAAGAGAAGGCCGTTTAAAAGAGTGCCGCTCCAGTTACCGGTGCCGGGATGGACCACAAGCCCGGCAGGTTTGTTGATAACCAGAAGGTAATTGTCTTCAAAGGCGATATCCAAAGGCATCTGCTCCGGTTCAAGCTCGAACTCTCTCACCGGTGGAAGCTCACCTTCGATCAGATCCCCTGCACAGAGTTTCAGATTGGGCTTTGTCTCGGCATCGTTGACCTTAATACAGCCCTCTTTTATGAGATTCTGAATTTTGGTACGTGAGAGGCCTTTGGTCTTCAGTACGAGAAAATGATCGATTCGCTGGCCGTCCCCGTCCTTCTCGACTATGATAGAAAAATGATCCATAATCTATAACATTATCTCAAGTTCGATTTCATCCCTGAGCGGGATGCCGTCCATGCCAATATAGGGGATCTGGGGCTTCAGCTTTCTTGAATGTTCGATGGCATTGACATGGATCGCTGCGATTGTAAAGCCCCTTTTCTGGTAATATCTGAGAGCATGCATGTTGTCGTTGGTGGTAATCAGCCAGAGCCTCTTGCATCCCTCCCTGCGGGACGCATCCATAACGGCCTGGATATTGGCCCAGGCCGCACCGGCATTATCGATTATACTGTCGAGCGTCACGATCTCGCATTGATCGTCCGTTATATTGTATGTCACAATTCCGGCCAGTTCTCCGCTGATTGAGGCTGCGAAACCGGGTAGAAGATACGCCTCGTGAATCATTCCGAGCGATACGACTTTCTCCGACCTCCAGGCATCGATCATAAACTGCTTCAGCCATTCACGGTCATCCTGGTTTAACGGCCGTATCTGTATGCCTTCCATCTTATAAATCCTTTCCAGGCATCCCTTTCAGAGTATAGAAACGGCTTTTTTTGCCGTCAAGCAAATTTTCTTTTAAACAAAATTCCAATTTCATACGTTTTATCTTCTCAATGACAACTGGAAGTTTGCAAACTTTGAGGAAATTCTTTTGAAAAAACTACTACTTCTTGGGCTTACACTACTATTTCTCGCCTTTGCCGGCGGATGCAGCAGTAATCCTGTTGACGGCAATTCAACGGAAAATGATCAGGAGATGGGCGATTTGCCTGCCGATGGCAAGTAATAAAGTGATAATTCTCTTCCAGAGATTATATTTTTCATGCCCTCTTGATAGCATTCATGCTCTCAACCTGTATATTCTGTATAAAAGCGCAGAAAATGCGCCGGATGGATTTTGGTCCCAAAGTCAAATCCATATATCAAACAGAGCTTTAGACAGGATTTTATAGATATGAACTGCTATTAATTTTTCGCGCATTTATCCGGTTTTTATCTTGACATATACTGGCTAAGGCGGTATTATTTAGACAGATAACTGACTAACTATCCTCTTACCCTATAATAAGCCGTCTGATGATTTTGTCTATCGTTGGACCGTTGTGTCTTATTCATAGGTTCGATAATAATCTAAAAATTTTAAGGAGCGTGCCCCATGCGTTGCAAAAAAGTATTAATATTTGCCCTGATGCTGCTCTTTCTTGCAGTACAGGCCGTGCCCCTGGCGGCCTGGGATAGACTGCAAGGGGGAACGGATAGCTTTTCTGCCGAGGAGAATGCTGATGATGATGGCGGTGGAGGCGGCGAAGAGCATCCGTGGCAGGACGATGATGGTGATGACGACGATGCCATTAGCGGATTCAGCAAGGGTATCAAGGCGCTGATCAGCCTCTTCTTCGGAAAGAAAGATATAGAGAAGAAGCCTGCGCCGAAAAAGGAGAAAGTGAAAAAGGATCATTCCTCCAAGAAGTCAAGTTCACTGTTTAGAAAATATAAATAGGTGGCAAAAAAACGCAGGTCATGAAATCGATTAAAGCGACAGAGATCGATAAGCAAATCGTATTCGATATCGAGTCTCAAGTAGAGGGAGGCGACTATAAGCAGGCGCTTGCCTCGGTGCGAGAGGCCGAGTCGATCAAGGGCGATATGCTTGCAAGCTCAGCACTATTCCTCGCGGTTAAGGCACGAGTGCTGAACCTCATGGGGGATTACAGTTCGGCTCTCCAGTCGGCTGAGGAAGCATTTAGGCTGGCACGTAATGATGCCGATAATGATCTGGTCGCGAAGATACAGACTGAAGCTGCCAAGGCTAATCTTGCAAAAGGCAAGACCGAGATCGCGCAACGCGAGTATCGTGATGTTATCGCTGCTTACAGGCGCTCCGGCAATACTAACGGTATCATCGATACTCTAAACCGCCTGGCGCAAATCAGCTTTATAAACGGCGATTTTTCCGGTGCGGAAAATCTGCTCAATGAGGCCCTTGATTATGCTCAGCAAAACGGTCTCTCGGAAAGAATCGCCAAGTTGACCGGTAACCTGGGGCAGATCGCCAGCATGACGGGCAAGTTCGACCTGGCGGTGAAACATATCACCAAATCGATTTCCAAAAATTCCGAGTTGAAGGCGTTTCCAAACCTGTGCCGTGCCTATCTCTCTCTGGCATTTGCCGAGATGCGTTTGGGAAATTATGATTCATCGAGAAAGTCACTGCATAAGGCCGGCATTCTTGTCGAAAAACACAATCTCACCCGTGAATACGGCATTTATCATGAGTACCTGGCAGAGCTTGAATATTGCGTGGGGGCGTTCGATAAAGCTCTGGATGAGATAGAGACAACTCTGGAACATGCTTACAAACTCTCGAGTGCCAGTGCGCTTATTTCACAGGGCGAGAGGCTGAAGGCGGAAATTCTGGTTCAACTTGGCAGAGAGCAGGAGGCAGTGTCCTCCGCCCGAAAAGCTCTGGAGGTGGCTGAGGAAATCGGTGAAAAGCTGGAGGAGGGCGCCGCCAAACGTGTACTGGCAGAAATATACGCTCAGTGCAAGGATATCCAGAAAGCCCGCGAGTATATATATAATTCCATCGAACTGGTAAAGGAAAGCGGGGCCAGATATGATCTGGCACGCGCATATATCTCGGCTTATATGATTCACAGCGGAAATATTGGTGAATCGCGTTATTATCTCCAGCTTGCACGGGAGATGTATTCGGGCATGAATCTCGAATTCAACCTGGTTCGCTCCGCGCCGCAGGATCAGGATGCGGGCGGAAGCTACGAAGTCTCTACCCCTGACGGCAAGATCATAAGCATCGTAACTTCCAATCGCCGCATGCGGGCAATCATGCGCGCGGTGGAATCGATCAAGGATTCGGATATTCCGATTTTAATCGGGGGCGAAACCGGTACCGGCAAAGATCAGTTAGCGAAGTATATCCATTACTCGTCCAGGCGCCGTAGCAGCCATTTTGTGTCAGTCAACTGCGCTGCAATTCCGCATGAGCTTGCAGAATCAGAATTGTTCGGGCATGTCAAAGGCGCCTTTACCAATGCTGTGGGCAACAAGGACGGCTTGATTGCCGCCGCTGACGGCGGTACGCTCTTTTTGAATGAGATCGGTGAACTCTCGCCGGCAATTCAGGCCAAGCTTCTGGGAGTCCTGGAAAACAAGAAGATAACCCGTATCGGTGATTTGAATCCGCGCAATGTCGATTTCAGGCTAATCTGTGCCACCAACCGCGACCTTGAGGAGGAAGTACGCAACGGCACCTTCCGTCAGGATCTGTATTTCAGAATTGCGGTCATGACTTTCGAACTGCCGCCATTGGCGCAGAGAGGGGATGATATTCTGGCCTTGATCACACACTTCCTGAGGGATTACGGTTTCGATGTTTCGCCTGAACGCGATTTCGCATCGAAGGAGCTTCGCGCAAGCCTGAGAAAATATGACTGGCCCGGAAATATCCGCGAACTCCGCAACGAGATAAATCTCCTGGCGCTGTCTTATCCCGGCAACACCACGCGGGTAATAGGGGAGCTGGCGGAGAAACTCTCGAATGAGGCCAATCAGACCAAGGTTGACCGCAACGCCGGTCTGGCAGAACAAATCAGCGCTTTCGAACGCAATAGGATTCTGGAGGCTCTGGCTCAGGCCGATTATGTTATACGGCAGGCGGCTGTAATCCTCAAGATGCCGGAGGCTACCTTGCGCTCCAAGATCAAGAAACATAATATCATCCTTGCGTAGAAAATAAAAAATCCGCATATATTAACGCCTTTCTCTTAACTCTTTGATAATCAATCCATTGTAGACTCTGCTTGCCTATTATTTAACATCCCGAAGCAGATTTTGCGTTTTGCCTCTAATTGTTGCTCCGTAATTCAGGGACCCGTTCGGTCCATGTATCTTATTGCATATCAATAATATATATATGTTTAATGGTGGCTATAGAATTTCGGCACAGGGATTGCAAATAAATTAATTCAAGTTTTAATCGATTTGCATTTTTTCCGGGCAAGTCCTCCCCATACGAATTTTATCGGGAGGCTTTGGGCTTTATCCCCTGTAGTTTGGCGGAAATTACAGGGGATTTTTTTATTATATTTTGAACATCATAAGGTCAAAAATATGTTATATACGACATTGCAGGTCATTTATAGCTGATTAAGAAAAAAACCGGAAGAATTACTTGGCAATGGAAAAGGATAAAAAGCCCGAGGAAGCCTCGGAATCATCTATAGTAAATCGAATTACCATGCTGCTGGCGGCCAAGCGTACCTCGCTGGCGGTGCTTCGTACCGGACTGGCGCTTTTGACCCTGCCGTTTTCGGTCGTGACTGTGCTGATCGCGACCTCACGCTATTATAATATTGGCGATAATTTGCTCTTTATAGTGCCCTTGATGATTATGAATACTCTGCTCGTGGCGCTGGCGGTCTATCTGATTGTCCGTTCCATGAAAAGGATTCATCTTATGGATCACCTTATTCACGATTTAAAAGAGCAGAGCGCCAAACTCATGGTGACCACCGACTGGGAAGAGGAATTCCGCCCACCGCATCATGAGAAGGGCTGATAATCTCTCATTGCCCACATCCAAAAATCAGTTTACAAATCCTCTAAAAAGAGTTATAATCTCAAAAATTTTGGAGGTGGGATATAAGCAAGCAAAAAACCATAGCCAAAACCGTATCTCTCTCGGGAGTAGGGCTTCATACCGGATGCGAATCGACCATCAGATTCGTCCCGGCAGGTGTGAATGAGGGGATTTCATTTACACGCACTGACGTTGAGGGCTGTCCCAAAATACCTGCGCTCCTGGAAAATGTAGTCGATTTAAACCGCGGCACTACCCTTGGAATCGGTGATCATAAAATCTATACGGTCGAACATGTGCTCTCCTCGCTGGCCGGGTTGGAGCTCGACAATGTCATCTGCGAGCTTGATAATATCGAGCCGCCGATTGTCGACGGCTCCATGAAACCATTCGTGGATAAACTCCTCGAGGCCGGAATAGTAGAGCAGGAAGCCGAGAAGAATTACCTCGTCATCGACCGTCCCATATCCTACTCCGAGCCGGATCGTCATATCGACATCGTGGTAACCCCCTCCGAGACAATTCGAATAACATTTCTGATCGATTACAAAAATCCTGCTCTGGGTACACAGTACACGTCGCTGGTGAACCTCGAAGAAGAATTCGTGGAGGAATTTGCTCCGGCACGGACATTCTGTTTTCTGTCGGAGGTCGAGGCGCTGCGTGAACAGGAAATTATCAAGGGTGGCGCAATCGACAGCGCGCTTGTAATAGTCGATCGTGATCTTGATGATGAACACAAATCCAGAATACAGAATCTCTTCAATTTGCAGGAAGATCTTTTCATAGGCAAGACAGGGATATTGAATGATATCCCCATGCGTTTTTACAATGAGCCGGTGCGCCATAAAGCCGCCGACCTTCTGGGTGATTTGATGCTTATCGGAATGCCGATCAAGGGGCATATACTTGCGGCGCGGTCGGGGCATGCCGCCAATGTCGCTCTGGCAAAAAAGATCAAGGAGCAGTACGAGAAGACGCTGCTTTCCCAGAAATATACCGGCAAGGCCGCTCAGGGGCGCGACTTCATGTTCGACTCGGTGGCGGTCATGAATATCATGCCGCACCGTTATCCGTTTTTACTGGTGGACAGAATAATAGACCTGGAGCCGGGCAAGAAGGTAATCGCACAGAAAAATGTGACCATAAACGAGCCGTTCTTCCAGGGACATTTCCCGGGACATCCGATCATGCCGGGTGTGCTTTTAATCGAGGCATTGGCGCAGGCGGGCGGATTTTTGCTTCTGCATACGCTCGAGAATGCCGAGAAAAAGCTGGTCTACTTCATGTCTATCGAGAACGCCCGTTTCAGGAAGCCGGTTGTGCCCGGTGATGTGCTCCGTATGGAGCTGGAGATGGTGGCCCTGAGACGAAATACATGTAAGATCGCAGGCAAGATCTATGTCGACGGTCAGGTGGTGACCGAGGCAAGATTCATGTCCGTGATAGTGGATAGGTAATATGCCAGAAACTAATATTCATCCCACAGCAATAGTCGATCCCAGGGCAGAATTAGATCCTTCCGCAGTGGTTGGACCTTATGCCATCATCGAGGGAGATGTTGAAATAGCCGCCGGTTGCAAAATCGGGCCGAGAGTGCTGATTGCTGAGGGGGCGCGTCTGGAGGAAAATGTGGTCGTGCATCATGCCGCCACAATCGGCACAATCCCTCAGGACCTCAAATTCGGCGGCGAGAAGACTATCCTCAAAGTCGGTGCCGGGACTGTGATTCGCGAATATGTTACCATGAACCGCGGTACCGACTGGTCGGGACATACTCTGGTCGGCAAGAACTGCTTTTTCATGGCCTATGCCCATGTTCCGCATGACGCCGTGATCGGCGATAATGTTATCGCCGCTAATTCGGTGCAGATGGGCGGGCATGTTGTTGTCGGCGATTATGCCATCCTCGGCGGTGGAACTGTGATCCATCAGTTCACCAGGATTGGCGGGCATGTAATAATCGGAGGTGGCCTCAGGATAACGCAGGACATCGTACCCTATGCTGTCATCGGCGGCTATCCGCTTGAAGTTGGCGGTGTCAATATCATCGGTCTAAAACGCCGCGGCTATAAGCTGGATCGGATCAAACCCCTGAAAGAGGCTTTCAGATTCCTCTTCAAATCAGACCTGAACACATCTCAAGCAGTCGAGAAAATCAAGGCCGAGCTTGAGCAGACCGATGAGATCAAAGACCTGCTGGACTTCATCGAAAAATCCGAACGCGGCCTTATCAAATAGACTCCTAATATTACCGCTTCGCTCAGAATAACCTCAATAAATTCAACAAATTAAAGCATTTGTGCTTGCCTTGATTCGTACAATTATTGATAATTCGGGAAGCAGAAACAAAAACATCAGGAGGAATTCACAATGGCTAAGGTTGCGATATTGGCATGTAAACGTGTGCAGGATCAGCTTTGTATTGCCTGTGCTAAATGTATGAAGGCGATTCATGAGCGCGAGGGCGAGTTCGCGAGGTATGCCGATGAAGACGAGCTCGATTTGGTAGCGCTGGGGTCATGCGGTGACTGCCCGGGGTTGTATATTCCCAAGGTTAAATTGATGAACGAGATTATCGATTATATCGAACGCGACTATGATGTCCTGCATCTGGGTACCTGCATGGTCAAGGCCAAGAAGACCGGTCAGTGCCCGATCGATTTCGACCAGCTTACGACTTTGGTCAAGCAGAATTTCGGCAAAGAGGTCGTAGTCGGCACACATAATTATTGATAGATAGATTTCGCGGCGCACGAGGACGTACGCCGCGCACGAATTGAATTCAGGGTGCCCCAAGCTTCAGCTTGGGAAATCTATATTACGACCAACCCAATCTGAAGATTGGGTCACCCAGGAATTGTTGGTGCCACCAAATGTCACAAATCTTGATCTGCTATTTCACCGAGACGATTAAAATCTAACTGACATTGTCACATAAATATTTTCACCGAAATCGCGGGCGAGATTTTCATTGAATTTGGATTCGATATTAAGGCCGACCGCATCCGGATGCCTGTCCCTGACAGCTTGTCCGACCGTGATTATGTCCCAGAACCAGGTCCCAAAGAAAAGGGCGAATGAAACACCGCCAATTATTTTGATTTCTGTCTTGACATCAGAGCTCAACAAAGAGTTGCCAGCCATCCCATAAAAAAATAATCCCACTAAGCTCACGATCTCAAGACCCAGAAGCGTCAGTCCCCTCTTTCCGTTTCCGGCATACATATTACCCGCACCGTGCACGAAAAACCCCGGCACAATTGCAACGAAATATCCAAGCACCAGATCATCCTCGTATTCCTGGTATGCCTCATGGGGATCATACCATGACCAGATTTCGGAGTCATCAGAATCATCATCGGAATCGTCATTCAGTGCCAGATGCCAGTATGACTCAGCCATAAGAGAGGATGTCAGGCACAGGATTAAAATCGGGATTATAATAAATCTGGCGAATTTCATTCGTGTCTCCTGCTACTAAAGTGTCACCGGAAATATAGCTCCGTAAAACCTGAATGCAAGATATAAATTTGAACTTGCGCGGTCAGGAATCCTTTCCTGACCGTAACTGGTGGCAGAAAAGGATTCCTGCCACCGCAAAAATCTTTTTAAGTTTGACACTCCGTCAAATGTTACAGAGCTTTAGATCCGGCTCCTGATGGATATTTGATCTGCAATTTCCGCCGTCAGGGTGCCCCAAGCTTTAGCTTGGGATAATCAAAACTGAAATAACGCAATCTAAAGATTGGGTCACCCTGAATCGTTTACTTTGTCAAATCTCACAGATATTGACTGCTATAAATATCATCAAGACAACTTACTTCGGTTGACTTTTAACTCCCGATATAATATTTTCCCTGCAATTATGAGTACAAAACCAAATGTTGGATTAGTGGGGGTAGGGCATCTCGGACGGATACATCTCCAGAAACTGCAAAAAATCGAGTCCTGCAATTTTGTCGGCTTCTATGATATCGACCGTGAAAAATCTGAGCAAGTCGCAAAGGAGACCGGAGCATATTCGGCCGAATCGCTTGCCGATATCATCGAAAAATCGGATATAGTATCAGTAGTTGTACCCACTCACGACCATCACAAAGTCGGCCTTGAGGTTCTCGAGTCCGGCAGGCATATCTTCATGGAAAAGCCCTTGACCGAAACTGCAGAACAGGCCGAGGAATTGGTCGAGATGGCCGCTCAAAAGGAGCTGAAATTCGGGGTGGGGCATATCGAACGCTTTAATCCCGCTGTGCAGGCCATGACCGGCAAGATCGGCAAGCCGATGTTTATCGAGGCGCATCGTTTGAATCCGTTCAATCCTCGAGGCCTTGATGTTGCGGTTATTTCCGAGTTGATGATTCATGATATCGACCTCTGTCTTTATTTTACACAGTCCGAGATCACAGATATCCAGGCCTCGGCCGTGCAGGTGCTGTCGGATAAGATGGATATCGCTAACGCCAGGCTGACATTCGAATCGGGATGTGTGGCCAATCTTACCGCTTCCAGGATTTCACCTTCCGGCATGCGCAAGATCAGGCTTTTCCAGCGCGATAATTATCTCTCCTTCGATCTAAAAGAGAAAAAGGTCGACAGCTATTCACTGGTGGATAGCGGATTTGATGATAAGGCGCTAACCGGCTTCTCGACCTCATTTCAATACTGGGAAACCGGAAAGAAAATCGTTTTCCATCAGCCCAAATGCAGTGAATACGACATGATCGAGGAAGAGCTGCGTCGATTTATTGATGCTGTAGTGTCGGATAAGACGCCACCGGTTACCGGCCAGGAGGGGCTTTCTGCTCTCAAGGTAGCTCTCGAAATCGAACGCAAGGCTCAGGACAGCCTTGCAAAAATAAACTCCAGCCTATGATCTCAAAAAAGCGAATTTTTATTTCAGCCGGCGAATCCTCAGGCGACTTCCATGCCTCAGGCCTGGTAAAGGAACTCCTGAAGCTTAATCCTGATCTTGAAATCGAGGGTTTGGGAGGAGACAACCTCTCAAATTTGGGAGTCAAACTTCTTTATCATACACGTGACCTGGCCGCGATGGGATTCTGGGAAGTGATCAAAAAGCTCAGCTTTTTTATGGATGTTCGCAATGACTGCCGAAGGCACCTGATGGATAAAAAGCCGGATTTGGTAATTCTCGTGGACTATCCCGGATTTAATCTGAGGCTGGCAAAGGATGCGTATGCGCTGAGAATCCCTGTGGTGTATTTTATTCTTCCCCAGGTCTGGGCCTGGAAGCCGAACAGGATCGAGGCATTGAATAAATATTGCAATATGCTGATTTCTATCCTGCCCTTTGAGAAAGAGTTTTTCGCCCGCTATAATACTGAGGTCGAATATGTGGGGCATCCATTCACCGACACTATCCCGGATGATATAGATATTTCCGGTATCAGAAAGAGACTAAATCTTGACGAAAACGATAAGTTGATCTGTCTCCTTCCCGGTTCCCGTGAACAGGAGCTGGAAAGAAATCTTCCCCCTATATTTGCAGCGTTCTCGATACTAAAGCGGAAGCATGGCAATATTAAAGGCATAATAATTAAGGCCGAAAACCTGAGCGCTGATTTATATTTGAATATAATCGGAAAAGAAAAAGAATCTATTGAACTGGTTGAAAGTGGTAAATACGATTATATAATGGCTTCCGATGCTGTCATGGTTGCTTCCGGCACTGCCACGCTCGAGACCGCTGTCTGCGGCACGCCGGGAGTCGTGCTCTACAAAACCAGTTTATTCACATACTTGCTTGCCAAACGCCTGGTAAAAATCGATATGATTGCAATGGCCAATATCGTGGCGGGAGAGAGAGTATTTCCGGAGTTGATTCAGAAGGATGCGGCGCCTGAGAGGATAGCGTACGAGATCGATAAAATATTATCCGATAAAAGGTATTCCGATGATATCAAAAAACGTTTATCTAATATAAGAGAGAAGCTCGCGCCGGGGGGCTCCTATGGGCGTGCAGCAGAATTAATAAGCCGGGACTTCCTTCAGGAGCATAGCTCGCAAAAATGATACGTTTCGTATACAATCTAACCGCCTGGACGGCGGCACTGTACTTTGTGCCGAGGGCGATATTGCGCGGCATCTTTGCCGACAAGGCAGACTTCGAGCAATTGGGTATTTACCCTCGAAGCAAAGACACAGATGATTCCAAATCAATCTGGATTCACTGCGCTTCCGTAGGTGAAGTCAAAATTGCGGCGGAATTGATCGATGCTCTGTGTGAGATCGATGAATCGGTCAGAATCGTGCTGACCGTCAAAACCCGAGCGGGCAAACGTGAAGCGCACAGAATGCTTCCCCAGGAAATCGAAATCAGGTACTGTCCCTATGATCTAAGATTTTTCATAGCACGCGCGATTAGACATTTCAATCCTGAAAGGCTTGTGTTGATCGAGACTGAAATCTGGCCCAACCTGATCCGGGTTGCGGCAAGTTCCGGAATAAAGCTCTATCTGGTTAACGGGCGAATTTCCGGCCAGTCCTTTGAGCATTACAGAAAGCTGGGCAAGTTTCTCGCGGATTTACTGCAAAAATTCTCGCGTTTCATGATGCAGTCAGACGAGGATAAAGAAAGATTGATAACACTGGGCGCAGAGCGCGATAAATGCGAGGTGGTGGATAATATCAAATATGATATCATGCGCCGAAAAATCGCGGAGATATCGACAAAAGAGGTACGTCAGGAACTTGGAATCGACCAGAGTGAGGAAATTCTCATCGCAGGTTCCACCCGAGGCGGAGAGGAGAAATTCCTCCTGGAGCAGTTTGCAAAGCTGAAGCGGAAATACTCGAATTTGAAAATGATAATTGCCCCGCGGCATCTGCAGAGAGTGTCTGATGTGGAAAGCTTTGCACGGGAAAATGGATTGACATATACAAGGCGAAGCGTGATAATCGAAAACTTCTCCGAAATCGGCAAAGATGTTATGATTCTCGATACAATGGGTGAACTGGCCTCGGTATATTCTGTCGGACAGGCCGCCTTCGTGGGAGGATCGCTGGTTCCCAAAGGCGGCCAGAATCCGCTCGAGCCGGTGGGACTGGGAGTGCCAACCTGTTTCGGTCCGCACATGGAGAATTTTGAACGGATTGTTTCCACGCTTAAAGAACTGAATCTGGCGCATCAGGTAAAAGACAGTGAGGGTGTGTACGAGTTTTTCGATGAGGTCCTTTTCGGAAAGATTGAGCATCCAGATCCGACGAAGCTTTTCCAGCGATTCGGGCGGGCCGCCGAGTTCAGCGCCAAAAAAGTCTTGGAAGATTAGGCTATGAAGAAATCTTTCGGCCTGACAGTACAGGATTACCTCAACAATCCGCAGGAAAGCGTCCTCACAAATATAATCTCGATTCTGCTCCTGCCGTTTTCGTTGATATATGCTTTTGTGATGATTGTGAGGCGGCAGTTTTATGAAATGGGTGTTTTTAGATCCAAGCGTCTTGATCATCCCGTAATCTCGGTGGGAAACATAACCACAGGCGGCACCGGCAAAACACCGTTTGAAATTTATCTGGTCGAATTAATGCAGGATATGGATTTAAGACCGCTGATTTTGTCCCGCGGATACGGTTCAAACTCCTCGGATACGAATGTCGTGCGTGGAAAAGATATTGGCGAAGCTGATAGAGTTCCGGATGAGGTAAGCATGATTGCAGAAATTCACCCGGATCTTCCAATCGCATTTGGCACAAACAGATACAAAGCTCACCAACAGGCCGTAAAACAGTATGATTTTGATATAGTCATCCTCGATGACGGTTTTCAGCATCTGAATATAAAGCGCGATCTTGATATTCTCATACTCGATGCCGTGCGCCCCTTCGGTTCCGGGAGACTTCTGCCATGCGGCAATCTGCGTGAGCCCAGATCGATGCTCCGCTATGCCGACCTGGCTGTGCTTAATTTGAAGAGCGATTCCAGAAAAGCAGAAAACTGGCAGGGACTTACTGGCCGGTATGCAGTCACCGAGATTACCTCTGTCAATTCCAATGAGAAAATGGAGCTATCTGATTTTACCGGGAAGAATTGTGGTATAATCACCGCAATAGGTGACGCCAGTAGCTTTCAAAACCTGTTGAAAAAGCAAAATCTAAAAATCTCTCAGGTATTCAGGTTCAGGGATCATCATAATTATACCAAAGAAGACCTTAGGGCTGTAAGGGAAATGTGTATCTCGGATGGAATTGAGTGTCTTTTCACCACAGAAAAAGATGCCGCAAAGCTGAAAAGAATTTGCTTTGAGAATCCGCCTGTATATGTTATAAAAATAGCATTTCGACTCGAGAACGGCGAGGATGAACTAAAGCAGAGGATTAGAGCTCTTGCCCGAAAGTAATAACGATTATAACTGCCTTGTGATCGGTTCCGGAATTGCCGGCCTTTCATTTGCTTTACGT
>CAZBZV010000066.1:0-19525 GCA_964496505.1 uncultured Ignavibacteria bacterium
TACCACCGGAATGCGCATGGCTGTTTCAGGAATATGGAGCCCCATTACCTCCCGGTTATGCTCCGGATTATCAATGGATGCAGAACTCAAGTCAATGGAATCCAGATGCCCCGCCCGTTGCCTTCAAGATAGCCGAACCCAAATGCGAGTTCGCGGGCAAATCCACAAATCCAAATATTGTGTATATTCCAAATGATTCTGTAAATCCACCAGTGAATTTGGATGAGATTGATATTTATCCAGGAAAAGATGGGAGACAAATTGTACCCGTGAGAATTGGTTTTGAAGGCAATATAGATAATTTAAAGCAATACGGTATAGGTACAAAACTTATTTCCAAAGGCTTGGTCGCATCAATTATATATCTTGATTTACTGCCACAACTTTGCCAAGTAAAGGAAGTATATTATATAGTGCCAGCTCCAAAGGCTTCTCCTGAATTAAATTATAGCGCGGACGATATCAATTGCAGGTATTCCCTAATTCAAGATAGTCTTGGAGTAAGCGGCGATAGTGTTATTGTTGGAATCATTGATCTTGGATTGGATTGGCTTCATGAGGATTTCATTGATTCCAATGGCAATAGCATAATCAAGCAACCTCACATAAGCATCAACTAACTGCAAATCAGAATTCTTCCCATCAAACCTGGACACTTCTAAAAACTAATCAATTGCTATAATAATCACAGATAGCGCAAAAGCATCAAACCGAAAAACCTGACAAAATAGCGGTCATTTAATATAATATTTTGACATATATATTCGGTAATAGTAATTTTGCCTTGCAAATCCGCCTCAACATCATTTTAATATTAATGTATGGATAATCAATCGTCTTCGGAAAAATATGTTCAGCTCAATCCCAAAATCTCCTCAATAGAGCTGACACTTCCGGCTCATCTGGAGCAGTATGCCGAGGAATTGAGAGAAAAGATTCGCGAGAAATTCTCGTTCGAGATGATGGATGATGAGCTTGAGGACAAGGTTCAGGAATTTGTCGAGGATTACCTGAAATCAAAGGGTGAATTCTAACCGCTTATACTAACGGATTCTGATACTATGTTTGGAATGGAAAGAAGAGGCAATTTCCTCAGCTCGCTTGTATCCTCCGGGGCCGACCGATTCTCGCAGGCTGTTCAGGAAAATGTCGGGCGCATAGCCAATACGCCGCTTATGGAAAATATCGAGATGCCCGAAGCGGTTGAATCTGTTGTGGACCGCGCACCGGATATGATTCTGCCCGAGGATGAGGGCAGCATGGGGGAACAGATCATGGAAAGTGTTGAGGATTTTGCACCCCGGTCATTGAGCAGAGGAATGCAGAATATACAGGATTCGGTCAGGGGGCCGGGCTTGTCCTCTATCGGACAGGAGCAAACCGAATCGCTGAGCCAGTTCATCGAGCAAAACAGAAACCGCGATATTCTTCCGGCCAGAGATATCATGAGAAGAAGTCTGAATCATTTCCAGATCGAGCAGATAGCCGAGAGAATCAAGGAACGGCTCGAATCCGAGGTAAAAGTCGACAGGGAGCGGCGTGGTGAAGAACCGGAATAATGATTTCCCGTTTGAGGAGCAAATAGCCTCCAGATATAATATCAATCCGGGACACAACATCGGAAAAAGCTTTGCCGATATCCTCAGCATATCCTCCAGGCTTATGGATCATTCAGAGGAACTCTATGAATGTCATGAGATTGAAGGCCGAGAGCAACCTGCCATGATCGAGGATTCTCTGGATCATTGCAAGGAACAGATGTTGGTCAGGGACAGCCATAAACCGGAATATTTTATCTGGGGCCTGGAATTAAAAGAGGATGAAGAGGGTTTTGGATTTGTTCAGCAGGCTAAAAAAAATAGATTGACAAAATTCGTAATTGATTTATCATTTATCAAAGTCAGCAAACTATTGAAAGATTATTTCGATTCGAAAGTCTCAATAGTCAGCACCGATATTTCAAGCTTATCCAAAAAGAGCTAAGCAATGCAGTTAAATGATTGGGAAAAACGACTTGCGGTAGAAGCTAACCGGGTCAAGGAGCGTACCGAAACCGCCGTTTCCAACGGCACCCGCAACGAGGATATCCGCAGGAAGCTCACGAAGGAGTTTCTGGATAGAATCACTCCGATGCTTAAGGAATCTCTTGATAAGTTCAACGGGCTTTCCGACAGCAAAATCGAATTCATAGCTTTGACCAAAGACAGGCGCGGAGATCAGTATTGCGGAGCGAGTTTTCATTCACATGAAATCCGCTTTATCGATTCCGGCCGCGGTTTTATCCGCATTGATATGGTCAAGAATAATGCGGTTAACGAAATAGCCTTTATTCTCGCACGTCTTTCACGAACTGGCGATTTCATCACCTGGGATGAAAAAAATCTTCTTGGAATTGGCAACCGTCTCGAACCGGTTACCCTCGACCACTTGGTCCGCAAATATATAACTCTTCTGGTAACATCTTAGAAATTACATAAAAGCAGCGATAACAAAAAAGCCCGCCTTGCTAAGACGGGCCGAATATTTTGGTCTTTCGCCAGGGGTTACTTCATAAGTACCATCTTGCGAGTCAATGTCAGCTCATCCACAGTCAGCCTGTAGAAGTATACTCCGCTGGGCAAAGCCTGTCCGGAATTCCGGGAATTCCAGGCAACGCGGTATTCGCCGGCGTCCTGGTATTCATTTACCAGTTCGTCAACCGACTGTCCCAGGAGATTGTAAATCTGCAGATGGACATTTCCACCCTTCTCAAGCGAATAGCTTATGACGGTTTCGGGATTGAAGGGATTGGGATAATTCTGCGATAACGAGAATGCATCCGGAATCACCGAAGAATTTTCATCTTCGGCTGATGTTACAATGATGGTGGAGATTGTTTTGCCAACCTGAGATACCGTATTGTCCATTCTCGAGGTAATTGTCAGAGAAAGCGAGTCGATAACCGACGCAAAGATATCATTCGGTATGGTTACGCGCACTTTAATATCGATAATCTCGCCTTCATCCGCATATTCGGAGGGAGTTCCGTTTTCGATCTCGGTTGTCCAGCCATGCTCGCTGACAGCCTCGAGATCGTACAAATCGATACCCGAGCCGGTATTCTCGACCTGGAACAGGTATACCAGTTTCTGCCCCGGAGATGTGAACTGCCCGCCGGGAGTGGTAAGATCCATGGAAATATCCTGAGTCGCGGAAAGATTGACATTATAAGGATCGCCGTTCTCGCTCCAAACCGGAGATTCCGGGCCCAGTTCAACCGTTACGGTCTCATTGACTACCAGTGTAATAGGATCGCCCTGATTTGCGCCTTCATCCTTGTCAGAACCGGCATAATCCTTGTAGACAGACATAAATCCGTAATGTCCCGGATCATCGACAATAAACTTTCCGCAAAGGACGCCATCAGGATCATAAGCCTGGACTATCGCACCAACCGGCAGAGGCTGACCATTGAGAAGACATTCGCCTCCATAGGCGCTGATCCATTTATCGGTTGGATCCGGCACATCATCCGCGCTAGCAGAAAGCGACACAGTCATCGCAAATAACAGAAGCACCGCATTTAGTAAAGTTATCTTTTTCATAGTACATAAGGCCTTCATTTTGCCTCCATACACATTCGGGAGGCAGCCCCCGACGGGGCTGCTCCCAAATCTATCCTTATTTGCTTATTTCATTAATGTCATCTTCATCGACTTCACGTAGTCGCCGGTATTCAGGCGATAGAAGTAGATTCCGGATGATACGGTCGAACCGTCATCCCGTGTACCGTTCCAGATCACCTCATAGGCTCCGGCAGGCTTGAACTCGTTAACCAGGGTGGCAACTTTCTCACCCAGGATATTGTAAATCGTGAGCTCAACCTTCGAATCAGCCGGAAGCTCGAAGGAGATGGTGGTTTCGGGGTTGAACGGGTTCGGGTAGTTCTGATTCAGGCTGTACTGAGTCGGAACCGCATTCGAGCCGCCGCTCTTGAGATGCAGCGAGGTAACCAGAATCCTGTCGCCTTCATCGCCGAAAGCAAAGGTTTCTTCGGTATCCTGGCCGTCAACTCTGAGACGGAATTCATCGCCCTTCGTGAGTCCGTCCGCACTGCCGTTCTCGGCGCCGTATACCGGCATGAATCCGAACATTCCGTCCTGCCTGACAGTATATCTGCCGCAGAGATTGCCGTTCATATCAACAGCTTCTACGACCGAACCCTGAGGCAGGGTCTCGCCGTCGACCGTCACACCGGAGCCGAACATGTCGATCCAGCGGTTGGTAACGGCCATATCGAACGGATTGTTGTTAGTCGAGAAGGCATCCGGAACGACCTTGGCGAACATCGGATCCGCTTCGCCCGGATATGTCAGCATAACGTCTTCGGTAACCTTGATCCAGTATCCGAACATCGGCATCATCACGTTCAGGGTATTGAACTCGGCCAGATCAGGATCATAGGAAACACCGCCATCATAGAATGCCAGGACTACCAGCAGATAATCCATGATAGACTGTAATGCATGCTCTACACTATCCTGCTCATTGGGCAGATACGAGGCCAGGTTCCAGCCGGCTTCCAGAGCAATCGGCGTGGTCGGATCGACCGGTGTGCCGGTTACGCAGAAGGTGGCCGGTTCAAGCATACGGAACCAGTAGCCGTGGAAATGATCCATCTCGAACAGAGTATTGAAGTTCGGTAGATCGGGATCATAGGTCAATGCTCCTGTTTCGAAACTCAGGATCACATCGATATTATTCTTAATGTCGCCGATCAGAACCTCGATGTCGTCAATCTCCGTGTCGACATTCCAGCTAATCAGCTGCCAGCCTGCTTCAAGTTCGAAGCACTTGGTCACGACTGACTGAGCATCGAGGCAGATCTGCCAGTTGTCGCCATTCTCGGTCCAGATCGCATCTTCGGAAGTCTGTGCCGGGTATCCGTTAATTGTGAATGATACCATATCGCCCGGCTCACAGCCTTCGTCAGTTTCCTCTGTATACTCATCGTCGCGATAGACAGGCATGAATCCATATGATCCGGCTTCTGTTACGAAGTACTGTCCGCAGGGCACACCTGTCGGATCATAGGCTTCTATGACATCACCGGGCATAATCAGTTCGCCGTTAAGATAGTTATCGTCGCAGTAGAAATTGACCCATTCATAGGTCTCGACTATATCGAGGGCCGGTGCAAGCATAATCTCCAGGGCCTCTTTTGCAAGCATGACCTCGATATTGCTGGGATAATAGCCATCCTTATAAGCCCTGATGATATATTCACCGGTCTCCAGACCTTCGAACTCGAATATTCCGACTCCGTCTGTCATGGTAGTTGCCAAAGGAGTTCCGGGATACATATCATACAGTTCTACCGTAGCATCAGCCAACGGTGTCGCTGTCACCGCGTCGAACACAGTTCCCACTATGCCCGTCGGCGGAGGTGAGGTGATCTCCAATGTTACCACTACGCCCTGAGGAGAATTGTCAGCGCCATCGGCCGTAACCGTGATCGTATCCACATACGTTCCAGCGGTCAGACCCGCAATATCGACCTCGACATCGAGAGTATCGGGTCCGGTTCCTGAGGTCGGAGCTACGCTCAGCCAGGCGGCATCGTAAGATACGTTCCAGTCAAGCGTGCCGCCGCCGGTGTTATTGATATAAACATTCTGAACAACGTTATTGACTCCGCCCTCTTCACCTTCGAACAGAAGTGAATTCGGGGTTACTGACAGGGCCGGAGGTTCAACCTCGCTGGTAACGGTAACGGTACCGGCCTTGAAGGCGGGGCTTACCGAGTTCCCGCTGGAGTTGGTCAGAATGAACTGTCCGGCAGGCGGGAAGAATCCGGAGTCGATATTTATTATCTGATCCGGAGCATTGGCCGCCAGAGTAAAGTACAAGGTGGCCAGCAGGCTGTCTCCCGAAGGAATCCAGTCGCCCGGAGAGAAGCCCACAAAACCGACAACTGCAAGCATATCTGCAGGCTTGGCAACGCTCTGATCGATTGTCATATTCTCTGCGCCGCCTCCGTCAAGGGAAATACTGTCAATTGTAATATCGCCGGAATTATAATAAAATCCCAGAGAACCGGCGCTTATTGGATCGATATTATACAGCGAAACCTGGACATCGAATACAACCGGATCGGTAGGTGATGAAACAACCGTCACCGATTCGACCCTGACCGTATCCATAGCCGGTCCCGGCTCGTTGATTGTCAGCATAACCGGTATATCAACCGGGGAGTTAGATGCCGTCGGATCGGTGACTGTAATCGTATCATAGTAATCTCCGACAGTCAGTCCGGCAATTGCGGCCGAAGCCGTAATAACCGTACCGTCGCCGCCTGATGTCGGATCGATAGCCAGCCAGGAGCCGCCAGCAAGAGCGGCGTTCCATTCCAGTTCGCCGGTGCCGCAGTTGGTAACAGTTACCATCTGATCGGCCGGATCGGAACCGCCTGCAACTGCCTCGAAACTGAGCGCCATCGGATCAGCATCGATGCAGGGCGCGGCCGCTTCGGTGACAGTCACGCTGCCCGAATAGAATTCCGGGAAGAACGGCATCACGTTTTCGTCAACAAATACATATTCACTGGCAGGAGCGATAAAGCCGGTATCTATAGGCGAGAAACCGGTAGCCAGGCCAGTGAAGTATAATCTGGCCATCAAGCCCTTGCCGACCGGAATCAGAGCGGATTCGGTCGGAACGACGCCGATATTGATTGTGCCTTCGACAGAATCAATCGGAGCCAGAAGCATATCCGCGCCTTCAACACGCGATCCGGCAAACGAGACCGAGTCGCAAACCACTACGGAAGTGTTGAAATGCAGCGGAACCTGTATTCCTGAAATCAAATTATCGTTCGCAAATGTAATTTCGACCATTGCCGGCTGTCCGACAATAGTGGTGTCCGTGCCAACCCAAACAGTATCGCCGCCCTGAGATGAAGCCGGATTGACCAGCAGGCTAACCTCGATGTACTTAGGCGAATTCAATGCGCCGGCAGCTTCGATTGTAACCGTATCCATATAGTTTCCAGCTACCAGACCAGCGATATCAACACCGATATCGATTGTTGACGGCGCCGTGCCTGAAAGCGATGATACAGTAATCCATCCCGCATCGAATGAGGCTGTCCAGTCAAGAATACCGGTTCCGACATTCGTGATATCCACGCTCTGGGCGGCCGGATTGGCTCCGCCTTCAGTCGCTTCAAAATCGAGTGCCAGCGGGTCCACCATCAAATCGGGCTGAGCCGCTTCTTCAACCATCAGGTATACCGGAACTTCAACAGGATCGGCCTGCTTGTCAGGAGTAACATCTTCAACGATAAATATTGTATCGTAGTAGACTCCCGGTGCCAGCGCCTGACCGACAACATCGGCGGAAACCGAAACATCGGAAGGCGTCGTGCCGGAGCTCATATCCAGCATCAACCAGTTGGATGATTTACTCGCCAGCCAGTTCAGGGCTGCGCCGTCAGAAGCGATATTCAGGTTCTGAGCGGCAGGATTAATATCCGAGGTGCTGTTGAACATCAGGCTGTCTGGGGTAACCACAAACTGAGCCTGAGGCTCGTTAATAATGAGAGTTATATCAATGTCGACTGTGCCCTGTTTCTCACCCATAGTCTGGGTAATTGTCAGGACATCGAAATAGCTGCCCGGATCAAGACCGGCAATATCAACCGAAACCGTCACATCTGACGGAGTGGTGCCGGCGGCCGGATCAACATTCAGCCAGTCTGATGCAAAGGTTGCTTCCCAGGCAGTCGGATCACCAGCGGTAGCAATATTGATAACCTGAGGATCGAGAGATTTGGTAACCTCGCCCTCAAAGATTAATTCTGTAATCGGCGAACCTTCCTGAGTAACCTGGAATAGAGCTTCCTCTATGACATTGAGTACGACTTCGGCTATCTGCGGGGAATTGGTGGCTCCCACGCCGGTTACCGAAATTGTGTCATAGTAAGTACCCGGGGCTAATCCCGCAGAACTGACCGTCAAATCGACTGTTGACGGTGCCGTGCCGCTTCCGGGATTTAGCGTTAACCAGGCTTCGATATTGCTGGCGGACCAGTTCAACTCGCCGCCGCCGCCGTTGGTGATACCAAGAGCACCCGCATCCTGGTGATCGCCTTCGAATAAGTTAAATGTAAACTGTGCTTGATCTAAAACGATCACGGGGTCTTCATCGGTTACATTCAAAGTCACCGGAACTTCAACCGGTGAATTGGAAGCACCCGCGCTCGCAACAGTAATGGTATCGTAATAAGTTCCAACTGTCAATCCGGCGGTATTCACGCTCAAGGTAATGGTCTCCGGAGCTGTACCGGAGGTTGGAGCGGGAGATAACCAGCCAGAAAGGTTGGAAAGAGTGAAGTCGAGAGTTCCGCCGCCGGAATTGGTAATATCCATTGTCTGATCGGCGGGATTGGTACTAACAACCGCATCGAAAACAAACTCGGATGGATCTACAAAAATCTCCGGAGCCGGTTCATTTATCTGCAATACAACTTCGACTTCCTGAGGTGAATTGTCGGCATTGCCGGAAATTGTAACAGTATCAAAATATGTTCCGGCCGTGAGACCGGCTATCAAGACAGAGGCGCTAATATCTTCACTTAGACCGCCGTCCAGAGATCCTGCTGTCGGATCAATCGAGAGCCAGCCGCCAGTTATGGCCGCCGACCAGTTCAATGTCTGACCGCCGTCATTGCTGACTGTTACGGTCTGAGAGGCCGGATCGGATCCGCCTTCGATCGCTTCAAAATAAAGCGAATCGGTCGACAGGCCGATAATCGGAGCCGGTTCGAGAATGGTCAGTACCACCGGCACATTCACCGGGGTATTTGTGGCGCCGGGAGCAGAAACCTGAATTGTATCCTCATAAACACCGGCTAACAGACCATCGGTGGTAACCGCAAGTTCCACCACAGATGGTGCGGTTCCGGATGTTGGATCGAGGGCCAGCCATGCTTCAGCATTGGCCGCCGACCAGTTCAGCGTACCGCCGCCAAGATTGGAAATATTCAGAGTATCGTATAAAACTTCTTTGGCGCCCTCGGTCGATTCGAAATTGAATGCCGTGGGATCTACTCCGATTTCGGGAGCAGGTTCTGCCAGATTAAGAGTAATCTCCACTTCCTGCGGGGCATTGTCTGCACCGGGAGCATCCACAGTAATCGTGTCCACGTAAGTACCCGCCGTAAGTCCGGTGATATCTACGGAGACATCCACATCTACAGCGGGTGGAACAGTTCCCGATAAGGCCGAAAGGCTAAACCATCCGGCATCTTCCGCAGCGCTCCAGCCCATATCGCCGGAACCGGCGTTGGAGATATTGAATGACTGAGAGGCCGGATTCGCGCCGCCTTCGGTCGCGTTGAAGGTCAACGCTGTCGGGGTAACAGCAAGCTCGGCAGCAGCCGGGCTGCCCACGGTAATTGTACCAGCAATAAACTCCGGTTCGATCGACTGGCCGGAACCGCTGGTCAGAATATACTGTCCGGCAGGCGGGAAAAATCCCGAGTCAATGCTTACAATATGATCGGGTGCATTAGCATCAAGCGTAAACCACATAGTTCCCAATAGTCCCGATGAACCGGGAGCAATCCAGTTAGCGCCGTTAAACATAACGAATCCGATAACTCCCAGATTCAGAGCGTCATTGGCGTTGGACTGATTAACAGCGGCGCTTGCCGCAAGTCCACCTGTGAGAGTTACTGAGTCAATTGTAAGGTAGGTACCGGGATCGAAATAGTGTCCCAGAGATGCGGCAGATATATAATCCGCACCACTCGCGGGATCACCGACAACCGATATATTCACCGGCACACTGAAAACGACAGGATTTACCGGGTCAGGATCAACCTGAACGCTTGTGACTGTAATCGTGTCCTCGTCTTGAGCGAGAGCAGGATTAAAGCCGGCAAACGCAAAAAGCAGTGTTAGGGTAAGAAGAATCATAGTGAGCAAGCGATTTTTTTGCATGCTGCCTCCCTAATGATATTTGTTATTTATGGTTCTTATTTTCTGAAATGAAATATCTAAGTAAACTCCCAATAATGTATAAATAGAAGCTGAAAAATGGTCAGTAAATACCTTTAAATAAACAGACTCCCCCCACCCTGGAAATCTGCAGCCAAGCCTATTTAAATATATTCTTAAGGCCTTAAAAGTCAAGTAATATTCAAGTTTTGCACACATACTGATCCAATTTTTCATAGTATTTCAAAGGCATTATCCTGCAAAATACAGACCAAGCCGGTTGCGAACTCGAAAAATTGAGCTAAGCCGTTAAAAAAAAATAAATTAGCGTAAAATTGCTTTGACATGTAAAGTACTGCAGTTTAAATTGCGATACTTAAATAGGACAATTTTTTGCATACCTGGCAAAGATGAATATATCGAGATATCTACAATACGAGCTGATAAAAACAGAAATGGACTCGGAATTCGATCCGCCGGAGGAGAATGATGAATATTCCAACAGGGAGCTTTGGGATATCAAAGAAACTATCCTCCAGGAACTTGTGGATTTGATGGAGAAGTCCGATAAGGTCTCCAATAAGAACAAGCTCTTTATCAATCTCTTAAACCGCGAGAAGAAAGCCTCAACGGCGATTGGCAAGGGAATCGCCATTCCTCATGTGCGCACAATGCAGGCCAAAGACATGATAATTGTGATTGGAAGAAAGTTGGATGGGTATGAATTCGATTCACCTGATGATGAACCGGTGAAACTGTTTCTCTGTATGGCTGCCCCGCCCTATGATGACTCCCTTTATCTAAAGGTATTCAAGGACTTAGCTGAGCGTTTTGAATATCCGGGATTTATAGAGAAGCTATTGAAAGCCGAAGACGGACATGAGATAATCTGGATCTTCAAGGAATTCGAGCAGGGCTGACAGATAATCTCCAATGTATAAAAAAAGGCCGGTATTCTCACCGGCCATTAATTTTTGCAGTCAGCTAAAGCTGATTAATTGCCTCCGTTACCGCCTTTGCGGATTTCATAATCCTTCAAAGCCGCAGCCAGAGCCTCCTCAGCCATAACCGAGCAATGTATCTTAACCGGCGGAAGGCCGTCCAGTGCTTCTGCAACTGCTTTGTTTGAAATAGCCCGGGCCTCTTCCAGCGAGATGCCCTTCAGAAGCTCGGTCAGCATTGACGATGTGGCTATTGCAGCGCCGCATCCGAAGGTCTTGAATTTTGCATCTACGATCTTATCCTCTTCAATCTTCAGATAAAGGCGCATCATATCACCGCAGGCGGGATTACCAACATCGCCAACCGCATTGGCATCATCAATCTCGCCCATATTGCGGGGATTCATGAAGTGATCCATTACTTTTTCAGAATATGGAAAAGCTTTGTCAGTCATATTAACTCCATAATTTAATCATAACTATTTCAAAAAATACGCTATGAAGCCAGCAAATATATAAGATTATCCGAAAAAAACAAGAGATTTTCAAACTCACCGCCATATTTTATCATAATACTAAGGTTTATGTCGGCAAACATTCCTATGTTATTGAAGTGCAACATGATATTACTTTGAATAGGGATCCTTGCCGCGAAGCTTGTCGGCATAAAGCGGCGACATCATCAGCAGCTTTTCTACAACTTCCGGCATTATATCAAGAAGATACCGAACCTCCTCCTCGGTATTATCCTTTCCCATCGAAACCGTCAGCGAGCCGGAACAGAATTCAGCCGGAACTCCAATTGCGGTAAGGACATGAGACGCAGCCAAGTCCTCCTCACCTTCCCCTTTCAAATTCGATGAGCAGGCCGAGCCCGAGGCAGCCATCACGCCCTTAATATTCAGCATCAAAAGCAACGATTCGCCCTCGATATATCTAATCCAGAAGGAGACATGCCCGGGAAGACGCTGAATGGGATGGCCGGTAAAATTGATATATTCTATCTCCTCACCCAGACCCTCCCACATCATCTTGCCCAGTTTTTGCAGATGTTCAATTCGTTCGGGCATCTCAATCGAGGCTAACTCCGCAGCCGCCCCCATACCCACAATACCGGGGACATTCTCGGTACCGGAGCGCATGCCGTATTCCTGAAATCCTCCCTCGAAAAGGGAACTGATATTATTGCCCTCTCTAATGTAAAGTGCCCCTATCCCTTTGGGGCCGTAAAAATTATGAGCCGATATAGTCAGGGCATCAATACCGAGATCCTCTACATCAACCGCAATATTTCCCACCGCAATTGCACCGTCGGCATGAAAAAAGATGCCCTTTTGTCTGGCAATACCGGCAATCTCCTTGAGAGGCTGTATTGTTCCGATTTCAGAATTGGCCAGATTAATGGAAATCAGCACTGTGTCCTCGCGTATGGCATCCTCCACAGCCTCAGGATCAATCAGCCCGCCCTCACCTACTTTAATAATAGAGACTTCATATCCTTCATCTTTCAGCTTCAAGGCCTGATTCAGTATGGAATAATGTTCTATCTCGGAGATGATTATATGCCTGCCTTTATCAGGATTCGCCTTCAGAAATCCTCTAAGAGCAAGATTATTGGATTCTGTGGCGCATGATGTGAAAACAATTTCATCCGGCTTACAATTTATGAGCTCAGCCACCTGACCGCGTGCCTTATCCAGCGCCTGATTCGCCCTAACGCCCTCTGTATGTATATGCGAGGAGGGATTTCCGAAACGTTCCTGAAAGTACGGAATCATCGACTCGAATACCCTGGGATCAACAGGCGTGGTTGCCTGGTGATCAAAATATATCTTCCTGTCATCGCCCATTCAAACCTCGATTCATTTTGTCTTATTAAATTGTAACACAAAATTTATGGAACTGCAAGCAAAATTGGCCTGTTAGAGTGCACAAGGGATAATGCCGATAACATTTATAAGGTATCAATGAATTCACTTAGAAAAAAGATTATTGACTATTCATATAGGTTTCGGCCCTTACCGGACTATTATGGTGAGGATTTCAAGAAGGCCTTTGCCTTTCTAATGGAAAGCCGCAACTGGTGTAAAGAAAAAATACGCGATTATAAGCTCGGGCGGCTCAAGGCTCTAGTAGAGCATGCTCAAAACAATGTCCCGTATTATCGAAATTTATTCGAAAAGCATCAAATAAATGCTGATCAAATCAACACCTTCGTTGATTTTGCCAAAATCCCAATCTTAACCAAGGATAAACTTAGAAAAAACTTCGAGCATTTAAAGGCAGATAATTTCGAAAGCTATATGCCGCTAAAGGCTAAGACTGCGGGAACAACCGGCCAGATAA
This sequence comes from uncultured Ignavibacteria bacterium, assembly GCA_964496505.1. GTDB lineage: Bacteria > Zixibacteria > MSB-5A5 > JAABVY01 > JAABVY01 > JAABVY01. The sequence goes on from CAZBZV010000066.1 coordinate 13,268, forward strand.
CGGATTTATACCGAAGCAGATATCATGAATCAGTTCGGAGGGCGGCACTTTGGCGGGTCTATCATCAGTTTGGCTACAGTTTTAGGGATAAGCGTGTTACAGTTGACGATCCACCTTCATTCAGTCCCGATTCACCCTTATATGAATACGATAAAATCGAAAACGAGATCATAATAAACACTTATCATCTAATGTCGGGCCGTGCCGGGGAAATTTATGATGTGATCAAGAAGTTTCAGCCCCGCATGATCTGGGGACATCCGACATTCATGGCTATCTTGGGAGATCACGCCAAAAGAAACGGACTTAAGACGCTGCAAATTCCCATAATTGCCACTTATGCGGAAAAAATATATCCGCATACCCGTCAGCTTATAAAACATCTTTGCACCGGGGAATTCGTGGAATACTACGGCAATAAGGAAAACAGCATCGGCGCCTGGGGATTTTCGGACGGCAAATTCTTCGAGATTTCCGAATACTGCCATTTCGAGGTGGAAGACGGCTCTATGGCGGATGATAACGGCAGACCAACCGGCGACTTAATTACTACCAGTCTGCATAACTATGCATTTCCATTGATCAGATATAAGCCTAACGACATAGCAACCATGAACGGTTATGTGGATGATAATATACCTTATCCGCAGATCGAGCTTCACGGTGGACGCGGCAAGGACCTGCTCGTTACCGGAGACGGTTTGACAATACCGCATCTGGTCGATTATCTGGAGCGCAACGATTTCAGGCACCTGCGTAAGCATCAGATCGAGCAGACCGGCATTGACGCTATCATCGTGCGAATAGTACCGGAAACGACCTATGATAAAAAAGTTCATGAGCCCCTGCTGCTTAAGTTAGCAAAGGAATCTACGGCCAATAAGTTTAATGTCACTATCGAGTATGTTGAGGATATCCCTCTTACTGAGAGGGGTAAATTCCCCGCCATAATTTCAAAACTGACCGTGGATCATTTTGCAGATGACAAATAAACATTTATAATATCTCCGAAGAACTTTGATTCGGGCAACGAAAATCTTTTCCGGAGTGCATTGATTGAAATCTTTTAGAAAGAAGATACGGGATTTTATTTACCGCTTCCGTCCCCTGGAAGACTATTACGGTCACGGTTTCAAAAGAAACTTCCGCTTTTTGATGCAGACCAAACAGTGGACCCGTGATAAAATCCGCGAATATAAATTCCTGCGCTTAAAAGTACTGCTTGAACATGCCGAGAGCAAAGTGCCATACTATCAGGAGCTGTTCAGGCAAAATGGCATCAAAAGCGCTGATATTGACTCATTCGAGGATTTCAAACGGATTTCTCCTCTCTCCAAGAATCAGGTGAGGGACAATATCGATCTTTTGAAAGCCGAGGACTTCGCCTCGCATCAGCCGGTAGTTGCGGCGACTTCCGGCACTACGGGAAATATCACCACTATATATCGAAGCCGTGAACTTGAGGATTTCAGAAAGGCCGCGGTATGGCGGCTGTTTGCTGAAAACGGTGTAAATCCGGGAGATCGGCGAGTCCATATTAATCATCCTGGTCCCTATATTCAAAATGCACCTCTTTACGAATATGACAGGGTTGAAAATGTTATGAGCATTCACCTCAATCATGTTTTCAAACGCAATATCGCACCGCTCATTGAGGCCATTCGAGAATTTAAGCCGTCCCTGATTTATGCCCACCCCTGCGCTTTCGGGGTTATCGCAGAATATGGTGTGGACCATAACATCGAGCCGATTGAGATACCTTTAGTAGTTGCTTACTCCGAATTTATAGAGCCGCACATGAAAGCGCATCTGCAAAAAATGTTTCCGGGAAAATATGTCGATTACTATGGCAACCGCGAGAACACAATTGCCGCCTGGGGGAACTCCGACGGCAAATTCTACGAAATCTCGGAATACTGCCACCTGGAAATGGAAGGTGATGAAGGCGAAGGAGATATTCTTTCCACTTCCCTGCACAATTTCGCATTTCCCTTGATAAGATATCGTGTGGGCGATTATATCAGATGGATCGGCGATGCTGATCCGGAGGTCCCCTATCCCCGGTTCGAGCTTATCGGCGCCAGAGGCAAAAACCTGCTTCTTTCCCGCGAGGGATTGACCAATCCCTACATTATCCATTACCTCGAAATAAATAAAATGAATAAGTTAAAAAGGTATCAAATCGAGCAGATCGACCTCGATAATGTTGTTATGCGCATAGTGCCCGGATCTGAATACAATCGTGAGCGAGATGAAGCACGAATGCTGGAACTGATTCATGAGGGTATGCACGGCATGTTCAAAGTCCGTCTCGAATATGTGGATGATATTCCTTTTACAAAGGCGGGCAAGTATCAGTGGGTGAAATCGAAGCTGGCTGACGAGTATCTGGCCGAATCTTCCAGAAATGAATGAATAAGTTCACATTTTCAGAAAATATTCATGAATCATGGTACTGTCAGAAAGCTCGGGATGGAATGCCGATACAAGAATATTTCCCTGCTGAGCCATCACCGCCTCGCCGTCAAGCTCCGCCAGAATCTTAACCTTTTTCCCGGCACGCGTGATCCTAGGCGCCCGAATAAAGACCAGCTCAATTTCCTCGGATCTACCGTTCAAGCTTATTTTGCTCTTTTTGGAGAATGAATGAATCTGGCGGCCGTAAGCATTTCGAACCGCATCGATATCGATTAAACCGAATGGCTGTACTCGTTTATCGCCCGCATCCTTAGAGAGCATAACCAGACCGGCGCAGGTTCCCCAGACCGGCTTTTTCTTACCGAATTCTATAAGTGTCTGGCGCATATTATAGATATCGATCAGTTTATTTATAGTTGTGGATTCGCCGCCGGGTATAATCAGCCGCTTGATCCGCTTGAGTTCATCGGCGGTCTTTACCAGAAGCGCTTCCTGCCCCGCCTTCTTCAATGCCTTCGTATGAAGCTCGAAATCACCCTGAAGAGCGAGTATCCCGACCTCATAAACATTCTCGTCGGTACGCACCAATTTTATCTTCTTCTCAGCCATTTTGAAATCCAATTAAATAACGCCGGACCTTCTCCCAATCCGGCGTTATAAAACGTACATACTTTTCGCCTGCATTCTTAACGAATTTGCAAAAGTTCATCCTCGGGAATTTTATCGATATCCAGGCCCTTCATAGCGCCTGCCAGATGCCTTGAGACCTCGATCAGCACCTTGGGATCTTTGTAATGGGTGGTTGCCTGAACAATCGCCTTAGCTCTTACAGCCGGATCCTCGGATTTGAAAATTCCCGATCCCACGAAGACCGATTCGGCGCCAAGCTGCATCATCAGAGAGGCATCGGCCGGAGTCGCAATTCCGCCAGCGGCAAAATTGGGCACAGGCAGTTTGCCGAGTTCGGCGGTTTTCCGGACGATTTCGAGATCAACTTCCATTTCACGCGCCTCGCTCTTGAGTTCCTCCGGGCTCATATTCTGCAAGCTGCGGATATGTCCCATTACCAGACGCATATGACGCACCGCCTCTACAATATTGCCGGAACCGGCTTCTCCCTTGGTGCGGATCATAGCAGCGCCCTCGCTGATCCTTCTTAACGCTTCGCCCAGATTTCGGCATCCGCATACAAACGGCACCTTGAAATCCCATTTGTCGATATGATATTTATCATCCGCCGGAGTCAGCACCTCGGATTCATCAATAAAATCAACTTCCATGGCCTCAAGCATCTGGGCCTCGGCAAAGTGTCCGATTCGAACCTTGGCCATAACCGGAATAGAGACGACCTCTTTGATCCGCTCAATAACCTCAATTGCCGCCATCCGGGCGACGCCGCCTTCCTTTCGAATATCAGCAGGAACCTTCTCCAGAGCCATTACCGCAACCGCGCCGGAATCCTCGGCGATTTTGGCCTGATCCGGGCTGGTGACATCCATAATCACTCCGCCCTTAAGCATCTCGGCCAAGCCGACCTTTATTTTGTAGTTGTCAGAGTTATTCATCACTCACCTCACTTATATCAAAAAACACTCAATCAAATAATATAACAAAATTTTATCCAAAAGGAAACAACAGCCTCTAATTTTATACTAACTTTTCACCCGCATAATTCATTCAAATCCGTTTTTATTGCGTTTTAAACTATTGCCTTGCTTAAACTAAGCAGAATGCCTCGCCCCTCAACCGGGTTTTACCGCGGGAACATTGTCAGATTGAGAAAAAAGCGGTTTGGCGCCATTACCAAGACCTGCCAGAACATAATTAAGTTTCTCCAGTTCATCCTTTTGAAAGCCCATGAAGCGGAAAATTTCGCGCCCGTCCCGTTCCAGCAAAATAATATTGGGGACAATATTGAAATCGAATTTCCGGCTTACCTTATAAGGCTTCCTGTCCAGCAGTATATTGTAGTTTATTCCATAGTCCTCGGCAAATCTGGATGCTTCCGGTTCGTCATCCTGTGCAATTGACCAGAACGCCGCCCTGCTGTCGCCGTAATGGGAATACAGACGCTCCAGATACGGCAGTGTTAGCTGGCATGTCGGGCAGTTGTGCTTGAAGAAAATCAGCAGTACAGGCGATTTCTCGAGCTGCCGGGAAAGAACTAATTTTGAGCCGTTTACAGTCGGTAATTCAAAATCTATATTTTCAATCGCATCAGCCAATCTAAATCTCCTCCTTTAATTCTATGGTGCAATGATGTACTGCAATTTAGCCCTCTAATATTGCAACAGCATTCACATTATATATGTTTCGGGACTTTGGAAATTGCGAAAATCCGGCCTGACTAATTCGCTATTTATTTATATCTAACCCATTTGATAATCTCAGGCAGTGTCGGGTGTTTACCGTACATAAGAATACCGATTCGGAAGATGCGTGCTGTAATTATACCCAGGATCAGTATCGATACTATCATAATGATAATGCCGATTATAATCTCGCTCGCAGGTACAAACGTAAAGGATGAACGCAGTACCATAAGTGTCGGAGTAAGAAACGGAATATAGGAGACTGCTACAACTAAGGGCGCATCAGGATTCTGCATAATATATAAGGCCAGCACAATCGGTATAATAAGGACAAGTGTAATCGGCGCCACAAACTGCTGGGCCTCCTTCTCCGATGAGACAATGGAGCCCATCAGGGCAAATAAAGTTGCATAAAAGAAGTAGCCGAGCACGAAAAATGCGCCGAAACTCGCGAAAAAGGAAATCGACAATGCTTCAGCATTTTCCATCAGGCCGGTAACCAAACTAGAACTGCCGGCAACGAAAAATACCGCCCATCCTAATATGCCCCACAGCACCATCTGGGTAATTCCTGCCGCTCCCAGACCCAGAATCTTGCCCATCATCAATTGGAAGGGAGTCAGAGAGGAAACCAGCACCTCCATTATACGGGTGTTCTTTTCTTCCAGAACTGCACGCATCAAATGCTGTCCATATCCCATAATTGATGTAAATATAATCAACACAAAGGCCAGACCGGAAAGATACTGTGTCAGAAATTCACCGCCGCCACGCTCTTCGCCCTCGGGACCGACCTGTTTATAATCCAGGTAGATATCGCGTGTGGCCGCCATAATCTCATCTGGCGGCACATCGAAATCCGACAGCCGCTCTTTGACCACAACTCCGCTGATCTTATTCTCGATTGCGTTTAAATCCGCAAAATTCCCCCTGTTTTTGGCATAGCGTTCGGCATAGCCCACCTCTAAAATATTTTCCGGGATAACCACATAGAAATTGAGTGTGCCTTTATCGACCTGGAGGCTCAGTTCCGACTTCAATTCATCGATCTGTGACGGCGAACTGCGGATATAATCGATAATAAACATCGGGCGGCCGTCAGGAAGAGTATCTACGAAAGCCTGCTTGAACTCATTCAGCAGTCCCGAGCCCGTATCGACCAGAGTAAATTCAATCGGGTCTTTTGTTTCGCGGTCGATAAACAAGGTTGGAAGGAAAATAACCGCAAAAAGAAATAACGGGGTCAGAAGAGTGCCCACAACAAACGATTTCTTCTTCACTATCTCCTTATATTCACGCGAAATAACTGCAAACATCTTATCCATTGGGAACCTCCTCCCTGATATCCTCCTTCTCTCCCACCATCTCGACGAAGATATCATGCAAAGAGGGCTCCATAAACTCGAAACGATTAACCTTTACTTTATCGATTACGGATTCGAGCACCTCATGCGGCGACTTACCATCCTCCAGCTTCAATTCAACATACTTATTATAATCATAGATTTTATCAATCCCCGGCAGTCCT